>CAYRND010000012.1:15347-42440 GCA_964425365.1 uncultured Phycisphaeraceae bacterium | reverse complement strand
TTATCGGCTTGCCCCGGTGGTAAACTTGAGCTTTTATAGCGCTGTAGTGTTAAACATACCATACAACTCATCGAGCAGAACAGGTATTCACAATACGAGGATTTGAATGCATCATACATCTATGACCAGGACGATATTATCCCTTACGAACACGCGATAGATGCCGAATACAAACCGATCCGTGTCGGCGAACCGTGGGGATGGATGTGGGGCTCGGCCTGGTTCCGATTCTCAGCGACCGTTCCGGATTCATTTTCCGGCCACGAGGTCGTGACGCTTGTCAATGTGGGTGCCGAGGGTTGTTACTACGTGGATGGCGTGCCATACCAGGGCATTTGTCGCAAGGAGGATTGTCCGGATCCGAATGTCGCGCTCAAACGACAGTTGCCGGTACTCAAGTGCGCCAGGGGTGGGGAAACTATTTCACTGTTGCTGCAGGCAGGCATCACGAACTATCATCTGCAGGAACCGCCGATCAAACTCAACCAGGCATGCCTGGCGATCCTGCACCGCGATATATGGGACCTTCACATAGACATGCAGACCCTGGAATCACTCATGTATACCTTGCCCGATGATGATACACGGCGACGCAAAATCACATACGGCCTCAATGAAGTGGCGAACCATTGGCGCGACGGTGATGGTATCAAACAATGCCGCGAAATAACCACCTCGCTCTTATCGAAACCGGCCAATGCAAGTGCACTGACCGCATACTCCACAGGTCATGCACATCTTGACCTGGCGTGGTTGTGGCCTGTACGTGAAACGAAGCGCAAAGCGGCTGTTACGTTCGCTAATGCACTGAAAATGATGGAGGAATACCCGACTTATACATTCGGCGCATCACAGCCTCAATTATACCAATGGGTAAAAGACCTGTACCCCGGTCTATATGAACGTGTTAAACAGGCCGTGAGCACAAAACAGTGGGAATGCCAGGGTATTATGTGGGTAGAGTCCGATTGCAATATGCCAAGCGGCGAATCGCTTGTCAGGCAGTGCTTATATGGCAAACGGTTCTTCAAGGAGGAATTCGATATAGACGCCCGGATCGGCTTTCTGCCGGATGTCTTTGGATTCTGTGCACAACTGCCACAGATCCTGAAAAAGTGCGGCGCTGATTATTTCCTCACCTCGAAGTTGACATGGAACGAGACCAATGAGTTCCCGTTCTACACATATTTCTGGCAGGGACTGGATGGCACGCGGATTCTATCGCATCTCTTGCCGTCTGGCAGCTACCACGATCGCAATACACCGAAAACCATGGCCAAGGCGCAGCGAAAGTACCATGAATCAGAGTTTATCGATGCGTTTATCAATCTATACGGGATCGGTGACGGCGGCGGCGGACCTTATCGTAAACACATCGAGTACGGGCTGCGAATGGCGGATTGCGAAGGTTTGCCGAAAGTTAAATATGGCTTTGTACAGCCCTTCTTCGAACATATCGAAGATCAATACGCTGACCAGTTGCCAACGTGGTCCGGCGAATTGTACCTTGAACTTCACCGCGGCGTATTCACATCACAAGCACGCATGAAAAAGTATAACCGGCTGCTTGAACGCCATCTTCATGATATCGAGTTCCTGGCCACGGTATCCGGTAACTACCCGCAAGCTGAACTTGAACGCATCTGGAAAGGGGTTCTGCTTAATCAGTTCCATGACACACTGCCGGGAACATCAATCAAATGGGTTTATGATGATGCCCACCGGGAATCACTGGAATACCTCGACGCGCTTGCACAACTGCAAACAGAATCACTCGGCCGCCTGTTGCCGTCCAAGCAGGACGGCGCTCCACCATGCAGCGCTGTCGCATTATGGAATACCACAGGCCGGCAAAGACATGACATTGTTGCAATTCCACGTGACCTGATCGGTGATCGATGTCTCGTGGATGAGTCCGGCCAGGCACTGGAATGTGCTGACGCCCGTGACGAGATACTGATCGAGGTCAACCTGCCTGCCATGGGCTATAAGACATTCAAGATCGTAGACGGCCGCCACACCTGCCGAACAGATAACCTCGGCATCGATCATTCTCAAATGGAAAACGAACTGGTTCGATACCGATTCAACCAGGATGGTACGATCGATTCCATTTACGACAAAGCGGCACAACGTGAAGTATTAAGCGGCAAGGGAAACCAACTGCTGCTCTGGGAGGACCGGCCTAACCGATATGACGCGTGGGATATCGATCATCACTACCGCGGCACAACGCCTCAGAAGGCGGTTTTGACGTCATGTGAGATGGTATACCAGACACCACTATGCGCATGCCTGCGACAGGCATACAAGGTCGGTCAATCGGAAATCGTTCAACATCTCCGCCTGAAGAGAGCCTCCAAAGCGCTCTATTTTGATACATGGATCAATTGGAATGAGTCGCACCGGTTGCTCAGGACATCGTTCCAGACCAGCATCCATGCCAATACGGGCTCGTATGAAGTACCATTTGGTGTTATCCAGAAACCAGGACACAGCAATACCAGTTGGGACTATGTGCAATTTGAAAATTGCGCACATCGTTACGCGGATCTGTCTGAAGCAGGATACGGCACTGCCATACTGAATGATTGTAAATATGGATACTGGATCCATGAAAATATAATGGAAATGGCACTGTTACGCAGCCCCAAGGAACCGGATGATCAGGCTGATCAGGGCGAACATACTTTCACCTATGCATTCCTCCCCCACGATGGTGATCTTACCAGGTCCAATGTATTCGATATGTCAAGATCATTAAACCAGCCGGTTATTATCCAGCCGCTTACAAAAATGCCTGATGTGACCTGCACCAGTTACTTCTCAATTGACCACCCCACTGTGTACCTGGATAATGTCAAACAATCGGAAAACGGAAGTGGCACAATACTTCGCATTTATGAAACAATGGGAATGCATGCTCGTGCAACACTACAGGGATCAAGGCCCTGGAAAAAGTGCTGCGAAACGGATCTACTCGAGAACATCATCGAAAAACGCGCTGATGCCGGAAACCAACTGGTATTTGACATTAAACCATTCGAGATCAAAACATTTCTCATACAGTAGTTGAATGACATCAAGATACACTGCTGCATTTGCTGTATCAAACGATTCACTGTACTGAATCACTTCAACTGATCGAGTCGTGCAATTTGATAACAAAGGGTACTGCTTCACCGCCCGAAACAGATGCACATATAGCCTCATCCGGACCAAATGTAATCACATCATCTCCGATCACTGCATGGACCTCTTTGTCCAGCATCAATGTGGGCCTGATAAACCGTGCTTCGGTTTGTGCATGGTTATTCGATGGCGTTATTTCGCCCTGAATCACATTGCCATCATACGCGGCTGTGACGAGTGCGCCGTTGAGCGATCGGAAATGCCTGAACCGCCAGCCTCTTTCATAATAATCTGAGCCCGGCAACGGACCGATCTGCACCACGTTATTCCAGATATGGCCGTGTACGAAATGCTCGACCATGGCGAACAGGAAACTGCCGTGACCGGTCGAGAACGGCGGAATATTGGCAAGATTGGTCGATTTCCACCAGCGATGGCCTTTAAGGAAAACCTCCGAGATATAACCCGTACCATACGAACCTTCGGTTACCGCGTATTTCAACCTCTCAAAGGCATAAGCGCCGTCATGCCACGCAATCCCGCAGGCCGAGGCGACAAACTGACCCCACGCCTGCCATGACCTGGCGTTGGATACCTTCCATAATTCCGCCTGAGATGCTGGAAGTCTCATATCACTCTCAGATACCTGGAATACCGGACTCCATGTCATAAACAGGCCATCTTTCTCACCCCGCTCGTTCCTCATGATATTACCTTCGTGGTCACGCGGCACATACAGGTTATCCGCGATATGCTCCCATTCAGCAACCTGCTCGATATCGCTATTCAAATAACCTGCATACTCACACGCCTTCCTGTACAGCGGCTTCATGGACAGTGACAGAAATGCATCATGCCTTGCTTCGTTCTTATAAGAATCGGATCGCACATCGGTAGCTGAAGATACATCAATGACATAACGGACGTCAGATGGTTTTATCATATGGTTTGTACAATAATCAAGTATCTGACGTATCATCCGGTATGTGCCGATACGATCAAGGCTGTCTCTACCAAACGCCTCAGTAAACAGAACCGGAATCAGCCCAAGTGACGTAACGGCACTATAGCCTTTATCCTCGCCTTCCGGCATGAATCGGGTAATAGGATAGCCGTCATAACGTGTTAACCAGTAAATCGGTCGCTCTTCCTTCTGATACTGATAATCACGCATCCATTCCAACAGCGCCTGGGCATGGCTTTTCATGTTGGCCTGAATAAGACCCCTGATAATATAGAAGCTATCATGAAAACTGGAGTTCGACCACCATGGCGACCCCGCCACGAACTGGAACGAAGGTGGAGCACCTCGCCGAAATGCAATCCCCGTAGTCAACAGATGCAATGTCCGATGGAACAGATACTCCATCTTCACATCATCAATATGAATCGAGGCACACTTATCAAAATAGTCGTTCCACCACTCAAACGACTGGCCGCAAGCATGATCAAAACCTCGATCAATTGCACCACCAAGCTGTGATGCCGCCTCAGGAGCATTGTCCGTGCCGGCAACATCACTGCCGAAATGGATCGCTGATTCAAGTTGATCACTATGCCCCGGCTCAACACAGAGCCTTTTCTGGGCGGTTAATGTTACCTTCCCGGCAAAACCATCGTTTACCGATCCCCCACAACCCGGTACAGCAGGTCGATGACCAAAACCGGTAAACTCGCGCATCGCCGTATCGATATGATGTACGCCATCTTTCACCGCCAGCCCCCACAACAAGGAATAATCTTCCGGCGGCTGGTACATGCCATTTCGGCGAATCTTTGCCGCAAGCAGAATACACTTGTCATCTTGACACTGTACTTCTGGTGAACCATCCCAGATCGGCGAGCCATATCGTGTGCGAAGCTTCAGCTCAAACCGAAAGTCAACCACATGTGACCGATTATCCGTACTCTCCGCTGTCAACCTGAATCGCGGGCAGGATGAACCCATGAGCAGCACGTGCTCGATTGTAAGACGGACGCCGGCGGGCAAAGTGTACGCTGTTGTGGTGACACCCGTCTTGAGATCAATAACACGCTCCCAGTCGAATGCGGTATTGATAAATAAGCCCGGTGCAATCCTCACACCATCGATCATAATTGAAAACGACATATAACCCAGCGGCATCTGGGTTAACTGGTATTTACCAAGATCATCGTATTGCAGATGATTGCTGTGCATCGCTTCATGAAATACATACAGATCATCTGCCGTTGAACCATTGGAGGGAACATGTTTCAGCGCCAGATCACAATTGATCGACTGGAAACCCGTGGAATCCAGGCCGTAAAAAATCACACCTGATCCGCACATGGCAGGGAATGTGAAATTGTCAGGAAAATATTCATACTTCTCGACAGTCTTCCAGGGTGTCATGGTACATACCAACGATTCCTTGAATCTCTGGTCATGCTTGATACGCGTATTGTCGGACAATGTAATCGACATTATATTTATCCTCGCTGTCATGCGGACAGCCAGCCGCCCTCAACCGGAAGCGTATGGCCATTGACAAAATTCGAAGCTTCGGAAGCCAGGAATATCACCGGTCCGAAAAGATCTTCCAATTCACCCAATCGTTTCATCGGAATGCGACCAAGTACCCAGTTCAATACGGATTCGTCCTTGAGTAGCGACTCATTGATAGCCGTTCTCGTAAATACCGGCGCAATACCATTTACATTGATCCCCTTCGGACCCCATTCGATTGCCAGTGATCGTGTCAACTGGTTAACCGCGCCCTTGCTCGGGGCATAAGCCAGATCCCTGGCCCTGCCCTGAAAACTCCTGACAGAAGAAATATTGATTATTTTTCCTTTACCCTGCTCAAGCATGCATTTGCCAACGTGTTTACAGGTAAGGAATAGAGACTTGAGATTAACATCCATGACCGTTTCCCAACGCCTGGTCGAGAATGCTTCGGCATCTTCAAGATGAACGGTACCCTGGCTGTTGACAAGGATATCGATCCTGCCGTACCAATCCATCACTTTCTCGGTCATGGCGATCACCTGCTCTTCAGAAGTGGCATCGACCAGATAGTGATACCCCTCTCTTCCGAAAGAGCGTATGGCATCGGCCGTTTCCTGCAAACCGTCCTCGCTAATCGCCGCGACACAGACATCTGCGCCTGCAGAAGCCAATGCGAGTGCCATGGCCTGGCCAAGACCCTGGCTGCCCCCCACCACAACAGCTTTCTTTTCCTTCAAATGAAAGCGACTGACGACATCAATTGCCTCAGCGGCGATTTCATTCAATCCAGTCATCATCAATTCCCTTGCATCAGTTGTTATACCTGCATGATATCAATCAAGCCCGTCGCTTGATCCACAATCCGAGTCGTGGTCACATTACGAAAGAGGATCAAACCTATTTCAATCCGATAGCAGCATCGCGATCCCGGTTCCAAATGGCCGCAATAGACCTTTTCGCTGTCAACATGCTGAACCGTCACATGGATATGCGGCTGCCCACCTGCGATAGAGCCCAGAAGCGAGCTGATCTCCACAGGTCCTTCCAGATGAAGATCCAGATCATCCGGCGGCAACCCTGTATGCTTGATGGTGTGCATGTTGCAAATATCAAATGAACCAATACCGGACACGATCAGCCCCGCATCAACCTGTTTCTCTTGAAGATACTCAGTCAATACTTCAAGGATGTACTCGCCACGCTTAAACGCAACAAGTGAAACATCATACCCCTTATCCGCCGGAACGATAATCATAACCCATTCTCCTTAATGATCCATCGTTTTGACATAAGCCGCCATCTTCTTCAACCTTGCTTTAAATGCCTCATATAAGCCATCTGAATTCTCACGCATGGTCCGTACAGCGTTGGTATAGGGATTCATCTCCGTGGCATAATCAACCTGCCTGATCCACTCATCCGGAATGGACGCCGCACCCGTCAAGGCCCCGCAGATCCCGGCAGCGACTGCCGCCGTGCAATCCGTATCCCTTCCCATATTCACCGACGCGATTATGGCCTGCCTGGTGTTACCCTTGACCATCCTGAAAATACACACGGCCTTCGTCACAACTTCCCTGGCAAAGGAATTCGCGTATGGTATACCGATGGCATGGTAGATATCATCAAATGCCGCTCGTAACTGACGGAAGTCCTCGCATTTTTCAGTGTTATTAAGCTGCTTTTCCAGTTCCTTGACGACCAGGTCGGAATCACACGTGTCAAATATCGTATCCAGAACACTCTCAAGCGTGGCATCCGTCTTCGTCGCGGCCGCGATGGCAACCGCCGTTACCATCGCCCATTTCAAGCCACGACTGTTTGCCGTCTGATACAGTTGCCCGACTTCAAGAACATCGTTTACAGCACCCTGAACATCCCCCGCGTTAATCAGGCCGATCGGATGACAGGCACGTGCAAATGAATTCAAGCCTGCATAGTCGCAATACTTACCGATGTCATGCGCAGGGATACCCGCTTGTGCCATGGCAAGAAGCTTCGCTTCAAACGGCTCCGAAATCATCCCGATCGACGCCGGCTTGATATGTCGAATCCAGGCACGCTTCACGTCCTCGGCATTGACCCGGTCCCCTTTTTCCATAATCGCTGTTATCATCAGCTTCTGACGCTCGATACCATCCTCCGTCGTACCCGGCTTACGAATCCAGCCGTTATGGTAATGCTCATACGCATGGAATGACTCGACAGTGCCATACTTCTCCTCGATCTCAGCATATGGCATATCTTCTACCTGCGCACCCATAGCTGAACCGATATGCGAGCCGCAGATACAACCATAATACTTGTCACGTAAGGAAATTCCCATATCAGCCTCTCAAATACAACCATTTACATATTGTTAAAACAAATACCATTCAATGATGCCACTGTGGCTGGAGCTATCTGACACCGTTCACAATACGCATCAATACAACATGTTTGAAATAACCGTTACTTGCAATCAGTGAATAATCCATACCAGTATGCAATAAACGCAATGACTTCGCAACAGCGGCTTGCATGTTATAACTCTGACAGATTCAACCATTGAACCTGCCCCTCTGTCAGATTCACCTTAAGAGCCGCCAGGGATGAATACATCTCCTGCAGTGTTCGTGGCCCAAATAGCGCGTAAACGGGGAACGACTGATGCAACACGTAAGCCAATGCGATGTTAACAGGCTCAACACCCATATCATCAGCCAGCTTACGTGCACGGTCAAGTCGCTTGAAATTATCCTCACTATACAAACATCGAACCATTTCCGGATCATCCCGAATATCAGGATGTGCTCGCCCTTCAACAAAAAACCCCCTCGCCTGACTTGACCACGCAAAAAGCGGCTTCTGTGTGCGATGATGCCAGGCAATCGATTCAGGATCTGATTGTGACAGACATCCTTCACCCGGCGGCGAAACCATTCGGGCCAGTGAGAACTGGTTGCTGATCGCAGCGATTGCCGCTTTACGGTTCTGGCACGCATACGCATCCGCTTCCACTATACGATCTATAGTCCAATTCGAGCCGCCATAGATCTTCATACGACCTGCGTCGACATGCTCGTTCAATACATCAACAAACTCGCCGACCGGCACATCCGTGTTATCACGATGCAGAAAATAAATATCAACATAATCAGTCTGCATACGATCAAGGCTTATCATCAACTGACGTGTAACAGACTCCGGATCACAATCAGGGGTATGAGCACCTTTGCCAATAACAACCACCTTGTCTCGTATGCCACGCCGGGCCATCCATTGCCCCAATAAATGCTCACGGCCATAAACATAAGCGGTATCGAAACAATTACCACCCTGCTCGATGTATGCATCAAAAATGCTGCTTGCATACGACAGATCCGGCTGGTTATCGACCCCCATCACCAATCGGGATATCGGCAGTGACAGACCTTCAATCTTACGGCTTGGCATCGAACGACTGATTGATTCATGCGATGACTGATGATTGACTGGTTTGATCACGCGATCGCTCTCATCTGATTGATTGGTAATTCCAGTCGATCCATACGCATGCTCTTGATTCACTGCCAATATCCCTGATAGTTGAATGCATATTAACTGAATAACCCTTTATACATCACGGATTCGTGTTGACACTTACACTGGAAAACGCTCCATCACATAAAACAGCATCATCGTGACTGCATACGGCAAGCCCGATATAGCTGCTGCTGCCAAAACTGGAAAAACTCCAGGTACCTGTTTGCGTCCAGGTTGATCCGTTATCCGATTCGTAACCTGTAATCGTAGAACCCGCTCGCGTAAGCCTGAACCAGACAGGCGCGGTTCCCGATTCAGTGGTGATGGCATCAACCGAATTATTCTCAACCGAACGATACATAAACTGTACGCCATGGCCGGGTGTAAGACCAACATACGCGAATCTGGAGCCTTCCAATAATGACTCGCGAATCATCAAGCCTGCTTTCGCCCACTCGTGGGTATTGGTCATTTGATCGACGCGGGCGATGATTTCCACATCACCCGTATCCGGCTGATACATATAGTGGAATGCATCATGGTCATACCAGATGTCATACCCGGACCCGGAAACAACAAACGCATCCGTTCCGGTTGCAACTGCAAGGCCGGACACACCAACCGTACCGATATCCGCAGACTGCCATGGCGGCGGCAAAACACCCGATCCGCCGCTTTCGTACTCAAAGGCGTCAATATAAACCCAGCCGCCACCGGCATGGGTCACGCCAATAGTGTGCGGGCCGTAGCTCAAGCCGGTGATACTGTAAACCTCCTGCTGGTATTGATTCGGATCAACCGACTGGAAACTGATTGTCGCATTGAACACACCGTCGATTTCAACGTCAGCACTACCGCCCCATGGCTGCATGTCAGCGATCAACCTGACAGCGGTGCCAGTGAAACTCAATTCTGCATAGGCACCATTCTCGTCAGATTCATGAATGGTCTGATTGATCCGACCCGGCCAGCCGGATTGGGCCGACCAGGTACCGCTATACGTAACCGCCGGATCAGAATCATCAACCAGTACCGGCCCACCGGATGCAGGGGTGGTATCAGAGGCTTCGTTCGAGTAATCCGAATCACCACTGGCGTTATAGGCCAGCACGCGATAGGTGTAAGTTGTCTCCCAGCTCAAACCCGCATCCGTACGGGTGGTCACATTCTCCGTAACATCGGCTACCACTTCATACGCACCAGTGGTTCTCCGTTCAATACGAAAACCTTCTTCGTTATCTGATTGATCCTGCCATACCAGTACAATCCAGTTGCCTTCACCAGCCGCTGCCGCCAGGTTAGCGGGCGATGCAGGTGGCGGTGAAACAGGTGTCGTATCTGTCGACTGATTGCTGGGATCGGATTCGCCGTCAGGATTATACGCTATCAAACGATAGGTATAAGACGTTTCAGCAGTCAATCCGATATCAGAAGCAGCTTCCTCATCCGCAGCAATCAGCTGAACAACGATAAATTCACCGGATACATCATCATATCGCTCCAGCCTGAAACCATGCTCGTTATCCGCATTGTCCATCCAGCTCAGATCGATCTGGTTATATGCAACTGCCACAGCCTGCAGATCCGACGGTGCGTCAGGCGGATCAAGGACATGCGGCGTGGCCCAGACCTCGTTCGTGGTTGACGTGGATTCCAGGCCGTAATGATCGACTGCTGTCAGATAATAGTAATACGTCGTTTCATTTGCCACCTGACTATCAATGATATTATCACCGCCGAACGCAACGGCGACACACCGATGACCACTACCTTGTACAGTAGACTTATACACTTTGTAATAGAGCGTATCGTGATCACTGCTGTGAACCCAGCTCAGGTAGACACGGCCGTCACCAGGCGATGCCGCAAGACCGGTTGGCGGTTCCGGCGGCCAGGGACTGTCCGTACTGACGGTAGACTCCGTCGGATTGATACACGGCGACTCAAAATCCGTATTGAATGCAACAACACGATACGTGTAAGACGTTGATGGTGAAAGACCGGTATCGGTATACGATTCAGTATTCGGACCGACAGTATCGCTGAAACCGTCTGTCAACCGTTCGATGCGGAACCCGGTCTCATTTGTCGATTCATCCGTCCATGTCAGTTGCAATGATACATCCGACAACATCGTCGCGACCAGGTTCTCAGGTGCATCAGGTGGCAATACGATATCTTCCTCGGAATTGAAAACAATCTCCGCAATATTACAGAATCCGCCGTCCGGACTGACATAACGCAGGTACCGATATGTCACAACCGGATCGATATCCACGTAATACCACTGATCACCGATCGGCATAAGATTATCACGTGTTATGATATGTATATCAGTATAACTCACACCATCATTGGAGCCCTGGAACCTGCCGCCAGGCTGATAAGGCGTCGGCGAAAGTCTGAACAGTGCGCGTGAACGAGGTACAAACCGGATGCGGTAAACATCCACTGCTTCACCGGCGTCGATACCCGTATAGCCGCCATTGGCCCAGTCGTCGATCAGATCGACATAGGTGCTGGGATTGCCGTCGAATGCAGCCATGTAACCATCCGGACCATCTGGATCACCACCGTAGGGCATCCCCTCGCCGAATGGCGTGCCGGTAATAACAGTTAATACAGCACCCGTGGTGATAACCACTGTATTGGAATAACCTGAATTGCCGCCGGCATTCACGGCGCAAACACGGAAATGATAGGTAGTCGACGGTACAAGCCCGCGTACCTTGCATGAAGTCGCATCCGGCCCGCAACCCTGAATCAGATCAAATGTCAATCCATCGTCTGAAGATACTTCCACACTGAAGCCGTGTTCATCACTCGAATTGTCAACCCAATTCAGGTTGACCTGCATGTCGCGATAAGCTGTCGCAGACAGACCTGATGGCGCAGAAGGTACCGAAGGTAATGGCCATTTGGGTAACCGGTAAATAAGCACCTTCGCTGCGGTCTCATCGGTGACATAGAATTGATACTCACCGTTTGAACGTAAATAGGTCGTAAATGACCTGGGCGTTTCGATCCATGTCTTGTAATTGATATCACTCTGATCGGTCAGGAGCGTACCGAGTTTGGATTTATTCAGATGATTGTACGCCTCCAGGCGCCCCTTCGCATGGTACTGATCCTTGCCGACAAGGTCGTAGTCATGGGTATAGGCGTAAACAAGCATATCGCCGACCACGTCCATTGTCTTCACCCACGTCGAGCGACTGGCACTGATCTTGTCGTTATCAATACGAACATGATGAACCATATCATCAAGTACATACCGCTCAGTACGATTGGCTGAGCTCCAGTTGTCATAACGAACAATACCATTGCCCAACGCCGAAATCACATACCGCTCCCATTGACCTTCATCATTTTTTGTCAGCGGATGCGTATTCAGGTAACCACCGAGATACATGGTGTCCGTTTCAGGTACATAGGCGATACGATTCGCCCAGCCGCGATGAATAGGGCTGTTACCATCGTTCGGATCAGTGAGTGTACCCGGGTAATCGGGATAGAATCGATCGGGAACGATCCATTCACGCGATGGTGAAGTGGGATAGATGGGCGCACCGATACTGTTGACACCCTCGAATCTATACTGGCAGATAAACCCGTCATAATCGGCCGTCCAGATATCGCCGTTAAAGTCAACATACCAGCCCCAGGCACCGGCCCGGCCGTATGCATACTCGTATTCCATCGGATCAGTCTCGTTCGGCTTGCCATCACCCAGCCCGTCTCCGTTCTCATCACGCCAGTTATACCAGCAGCGGTGATTACTGTAATACGGATCCTCCGGTGGGCCGGGATCAACATAAACCGATTCATAGATGTAGTCTTTCAGTATGGTCGCACAGGGAATGGCTATTTCGCTGCCCGCTTCAAATCGGTAGATCAGCAGACCCGCCGAGTGCATGTTCTCGACATACAGGTAACGGTGATTGACCCCCTGGTCGTCCGGCATGTTCCGAACCAGAACATTGAACTGAGCATCGATTCGTGCGTCCCAGTCCGCAGGGTCTTCCGAATTGTAGTTCCCCCAGCCGTACCAGTTACGCCAATCAGTGGGATACGTAAACGGATCGAAAGTAAAACCGATATACCGCTGCTCCTGGCGATGCGGCTGGTTCCAATCCATGATGAAGTGCTCATGCTTGGTATACATATGAACCGCATCTGTGGCCCGATCGACATCGGAAACATCAAGAAACTCCACGCCGATCTTTTCCCAGATGAAGCTGCGGCTTGAATTAAACTTCCGTATGTAAGCGCCCGAGCCTTCACTGGCCGTAACGGTAGGCGGCCCGTCACAGGCAACATAAATGTTGCCCCACTTGTCAAAGTCAACACCGGAAACAAAGTTGAATTTGAGCGGATGGACCTCGCCCGGCACTGTGGCTGTGCCCGTCTGCGCAGCAGCGGTTGCCGACCATACGCCGCCTGCTACACCAAAGGTATCCATCGGGCTGGCAGCATCACCGCCGGATTGTGAGAAAATTAGAAACCGCTGCCGGGAACCGTCTTGGTCAACTACCCAGACGTTATCACTGTTATCCACTCGGATGCAGCCGGGATCGATCAATCCGGTGATCTGCGAACCCATGAACGAGCCGTTCAACGCGTTGAATTTCGCAGCACGGTTAAGTGACGGCTGAACGATCCACAGGTTACCGTCACCGGATACGGCAACTGCCCAGGGATCCGTTACGCCATATTGAGCCGTTTGGTTCATATCGAAGTCGTAAACACGCACAAAATTCGACTGATGGTTCGTAACATAGACACGGTCCCTCACACCGCCCTCAGACACTTCATCGATATCAATCCCGCGAAGATGATGATCACGCTCCCTCCCGACATAAAACGGATCATCCAGACCGCCACCACCGTGATACGAATGCACCACTTTCAAATCGTCACGCGTGCTGCCGTCTCGTGTCAGCCGGTAAACGCCGTAGTCATTGTCCTGGCGACCCAACGCATATATATGGTTGCGGCTGGCACAGACACCAAATCCACCGTGATGATGCATATGAGCGCCATGGCCGATCGGCTCGCCATTCGAGTTGTAAATACCCAGGTTACGCGAGCCTTCCTCCCATCGGGTCGAGCCGAACAGCGTCCCGTCCGGATGGGCCGAGAAACCTTCAATACGGCCCTGGATATAACCGTCGGGATTCCTCGTACCCGGGTCGGCATGTGAGTTGCCCAACCACGTGGTACTGTAATCAGATGAAGTAAACGGCCCCACCGACTGAACGTTCAAAGCCAGTGAAACAATGATGAAACCGACCATCAGAAAAAAACCACACAAACGATACGAGATGCCTGCCAACATGATTCATCCTCCTAATGCTGATGTCTGAATGACACAAACAACATGGTATATGGACGCCTTGTGCAAAATGCTTTGCAAAACAGGTTGCCGATCACTTATTTCGTTAACGCACCTGTATCAACAGGGTCAACCCGGCAGATCCCCTCGGAACCGGTTGCGCACGAATATACCTGACCTCCTGTATACAGCGCTTATCTGCAAACCGATCGTTGCCTCACTTTCACAAATAACCCGGCTGACTCAGATACCGCTACCTTTTCACCGCCATTTCGCGATAAACGGTCGGTGAACCTGCTATAAA
The DNA here is from genome assembly GCA_964425365.1 of uncultured Phycisphaeraceae bacterium. Taxonomy (GTDB): domain Bacteria; phylum Planctomycetota; class Phycisphaerae; order Phycisphaerales; family Phycisphaeraceae; genus CAYRND01. The sequence goes on along the minus strand of CAYRND010000012.1, from coordinate 27,695 downwards.
AACGGCGCCGGCCGGGTACGGTGCCCGGCCTGCGCTCCTGGAAGAAGCTAGGTTGGTAATGTGACCAACTTCGGCCGGACCTTGCGATGGCAGGGCCCGGGCTCAAGCCGGCCACTGACACGATCCATCAATAGAGTGACCAACTCTGTACCAATCTCGTAATTACACTTATCAATCGAGGCGGGAGGAATATACGGTTCCCAGCGACGTTCGACTGTCTTGTCAAAGCTGTTGTCGTACCCCACAACTGTGATATCTTCGCCAGGTCGACGACCGATCAGGCGACATGATGTCGCCACGTTACACATCGCACCCTCCGAGATGGCCATGATCGCATCGATACCCGGATCAGCCTTGAGCGCCTCACCCAGTACCCAGGTATTGTACCTTGCTTTCATATGGTACTTGTCGCTTGTATCCAGCAGGAACGGCAGGTCCTTACTGTAAAGTGCCGGCAACACTTCCAGACCAGCCTCCTCGATGGCACGTTCATAACCTTTATCACGCAGTTTCAACCAGTTGAAGTACTGCGGCTGATCAATACTGATCTCCCAGAAACGAAGTATCCGCCGACACCCTCGATCGATCAGGAATCGCGTCAGATCATAGGTGCCCGATTCCTGGTCGCTATAAACCGTATCATACGATTCCAACTCATCGTCATAGCCGTACAGAACCATCGGTACACCCAGACGCTTGAACAACGCCGCACGATCAAGTGATACCGACGGCAAAGCCTTGTCACGATACCCCACCACACCATAGGGATGACTGTTGGCGATCTGCTCAATCTGCTCCGAACCAACACCGTCGGGATCCATCGCCAGATAATTCACGCCCAGTCGCGACAACGCCTGCGATACGCCAATCTGTACATATACAAGATGACCGGTCGAAAACTCATCAAAACGTCGATCAGGTAAATCCGCAAGTGAAATCACCGTCTGCGAAACAAGCGGATTCACACGCGGCTGCGCCCCCTCCGCAACCACACGACGCCTGTTCCTGAGCACCAGCACACCGTCATGCTCCAGCTCCTTGAGCACCGACCTGACCGTTACGCGTGATGCATCAAAGTACCCGGCTAACATCTGCTCAGAAGGAATCGCCTCACCCTTGGGCAATTTCCCACTCTCAATCCACTGCGACAACGTCCGCTTGATCCTCGCGCGCGGACTCCTGCTGTCCATGATGAGTTCACCCAACTTTCTTTCCTCTTGAGCCATAACAGGCAATCCATCTGACATGCCACTAATAGCGTCCGAATACTCTACCAAGGCCTTCTATAATACCATGTATACCCATTTCAGTCAATTTAATACAGCAATAATACCAAGTGTGTCATATAAAATACAACCGGCATACATCACCTGGACTGGCAGTTAAAATATAAAAGTCTATGAAAATTGAATTTATAGAATAATTGCGTATATAGAAGTGACTTGCCAGAGTCAATCGGCCAGTCCACAACCAGTGACATAGCTACATGAAACGCCTTCGGACAATAGTGGATCACTCGAAGGGTATCCGGTTCATTAGCCCGGACATTTCACACTGTTGACTGGCAGTCCTTTTTTGCCATTCGATTTGTCGACGGCGGTAGGATGTATGCCGATGGACCTTTTCGGCGCTGAGGGCCCCCTTTCCCCCACGGCGGGAATCGGATTGTCGAGGGGATTACGGTGAGGGCAGCGGGAGGGTTGCCCAGGTTTGCAGTCGGCGGAAAATAGTCTGAAACGTCTGCTGCAACGGATACCCGCTGGCCAGATGAACCACCAGTCGACGAGCGGGCCGAACAATACGCCTGCCGATCTTCAACAGTTTCAATCGAATCGTCGTGGCTTGGGCGGCGGCCAGTTCCGTCCCGGCCAGTCCCACACGGCGGAGCGTTTCGACCAGCACATAGGCGGCGGCGGAGAGTAGCACCCGGAACTGGTTGGCCAGTGTCACCACGCCGGCAATACAATGCATCGTAGAGGTGTTGCGGATCGCCCGGCAGGCTGGTCACGACGAAGCGTGGATTCTCCCCGCCGTCGGAATGCTCCGCCTTGGCGATCACGCGACGAGTACGATCCCACGTACCAGCGGCATACTCGAAGTCTTCAAAGAGTCGTTGCTTTTGGCCGGTGCGGCGATAGTTCCATCGGGACTGAATCATCGAGCGTCGGGCACATTGTTTGAGCCGCGTGTTTTTGGCCAGGCCGAGGATGTAATCCACACCGTGACGGTCGCACCAACGCATCATTCGCCAACGGCAGAACCTGCAGTGCCGCGTACGACGATTTTCACTTCCGGCCAGACCTTCCGAAAACGCTGCACCAGCAACTTGAGAATGGCCCGGCTGTGCCTGGCCGCGTCGATTTTCGCGGTCCGAAGATACGCTACCAGCAACTGCGCACCAGACGTGACATAGAGCGGCAGGAAGCAGTAGTGGTCGTAGTAGTCGTGGAAGAATCGTCCTTCCTGGTTGCGGTGAATCGCGTCGTTGGTGGCGTCGAAGTCCAGGACCAGTTCTTCCGGCTCAGAATCTTCGCCCTGCATGAATCTACCTACGCTTTAGTCGGATGAGCCTGTTTCTGTTTTATTATTATTGCGTTTATTTTCCAGGTCTTCGAGCCATTTGATGAGGTTGGGCTGGATATTTTCGCCGAGGTTTCGAGCGGTTTCGATATCCTGCCGGGCAAGTTCGACGTGGTTGAGGACGAGGTGGCAGATGGCGCGGTTTTCGTAAGCGGAACCGAAATCCGGTTGGAGGCGGATGACTTCGCTGAAGTCGTCGAGACTTTTCTGGAACTGTTTCAGGTTGCCGTAGCAAGTTCCGCGTTGGATCAGAGCGTTGATGTGATCGGATTGAAGCCGTATCGTTTCGGTGAAGTCGCGGATGGCAAGTTCGGTGTAACCGGTCCGGCTGTATGCGAGGCCGCAGTGGTAGTAGACGCGTGGTTCGATCATGTCAAGATTGATAGCGTGAGTGAAGCTATCGGCGGCATCGTCGTAACGTTCGAGGCCATTGAGAGCGATTCCGCGGTTGTACCAGACGAAAGGCGCATCCGGCTGGAGGGTGGAGGCGATGTCGAGATATTCCAGCGATTCCTCGTACCTGCCCTGAAGGTTCAGTTCGACGGCGAGGTTGTTGTACGGCCGGTGATAGTCGGGCAGGTAACGGATGTTCGATTGCCAGATTCTGACGACGGATTGGTAGTCCGTATTCCTGGCGTAAGTTCGCAGGCCGAAGGTAATGACGACAACTGCGGCGAGAGCGGCGGCGGCCAATTTTGATAATGCGGCACTTGATCGCGGTATCCGCTGTAGGAGGTAATTGCAACCCACTACGGCCAGGATAATCAGAGACGCGAGCGGCAGGTACATCCGGTGCTCGGCGGCGGTCTGCGTGGGTATCGGTACGATACTCGAGGACGGTGCCAGCAGCACGAAGAACAGGATGCAGAGGAACCCTGCCCGGGGTTTTCGGATCAACAGCAGGATAGAGCCGGCCAGGAGGCCGAGGATAAACGCGGCGTACGGGACGATCTCGCCGGTGCTGCGGGCGAGGTCGACGCCGTAGTCAAGAATCAAAGGATGCGGCCAGACGGCCAGCACAAGGTAATGCGAGATTACCCGGAACTGTGTGAGGGCATAGTCCATACTGCTCAACCCGAGGTTGAACCCCGCCATGCGATGTGATGCCGCCGACCGTACCAGGCCCGCGAGCATGAACCAGGTCATTGCCATTGCGGAGTAATACCAGCCTCTATGTCGAATCGAAGTTTTGAATGATCCGGTGATGAACAGCCGGTCGTACAGCAGTACAACCAGTGGTGCCGAGACCATGACTTCCTTGGTCCCCATGCCCAGGCAGCAGCAGAAGACACTGGCGCTGAGCCACATTCTGGTGGCTTTCGAGTCGATTGCGAGCAGGAAGGTGTAGAGTGTGAGGAGATAGCACATGGCCATCATCGATTCCGATCGCTGCACGACGGCGGTGACGGAAGCGGTTTGAAGCGGATGGAGGCACCAGATCAGAGCGATTAAGGCCGCGAGCAGGGTCGCCCGGCTCTGCAGGGTAACCGGCATATCAGGCCGTTTGAGTGTTCGGCGGACCAGGCCGTATAGTGTGAGCGAGGCGATCAGGTGAATACCGATATTCACAATGTGGTAGCCGGTGACATCTGTACCTCCGATTGCGTAGTTGAGTGCGAACGACAGGTTGAGCACCGGCCGGCCGGTGACCGTGGCGGATTCGATCGGCATGAGTACTCGCCACAGCGGCCATAACCGGCGGATCGACGGATTTTCAGTAATCGAAGTGTGGTCATCGAAGACGAACGGGTTATCGAGGGTATTTGAATAAACCGCTGCGCCCGCGAGTATGATCAGCATGCACGGGATGAATCGGGATCTAAGCATAATACACGTTTCCCTTACATGAGAGGGCAGTATAACTTTTGAGTGAAGTGGTGGAAAGCGTGTGCTGCGGGGATGGTGAATTGAGATTGCAGTTTTCAGAATGCCGATACGATCTGTATTTGAAACCATGCAGGCACAGTCTGCGAGCTACGAATTACGAGGCTGTTCGCCTTCCTGCAGGATTCGGGAACGGACGCGTTTGCTGTCCGTGCGATGGAAGGGTTCAAGCATGAAGAACGATTGCATGACCGCAATCCTTGATATCAGTGCTGTTATTGCTCTTCATCGACGTAATGATCAAAGACGGCAAACGTATCTTCGAGTGCCTGTTCGATCGGGTCGATGTTGCGGATAATGCCGTTGATATAGTCATGCAGACGTTTTGCGTCTTCATTGTCGGCGGCATGCCAGTAGTCTATGACACCTGCGTGGACCAGTTTCGCGAGTTGTTCAAGTTCGGGCGAATCGAGATTGTGTTCCGTCATGATGACTTCGAAGCATGACAGTTTGTGTGTTCTTCGGCAAGTGGATGTCGGCGTGTCGATGGTTGTTCCGGTCATGTTCATGGCATGTTTCGGGAAGAACCGGAACGATGCCTCGGCGTCGACGTAGCGTTTGATGAGCCAGAGCGAAGCGCAGCGGTCGAGAGTCAATTCGTTCCAGGTTGAATAAAGATGTTTTTCCTGCTCTGCTGGCGGCTGGTGATGCGACGAAGACGGGCAGCCTGCGAGACCTGCGAGTCCCAGTCCGGCGGCAGCAGCCAGTGACAGAAGGATCAGCGGGCTGATCGAGCGGTATGTCATGCACCGTTTTCCTTATCCGGTTCGAAACGAACGGACAGTGCCTGCAGGTTGTTTTCGTCCAGGTGACTTTTGAGCAATCCGATATAGCTTTCGGTAATCAGTTGACACTTATCAAGTCCCAGTTTCATTCGAAGCGTCATAATTGCGTCGTCGTTCGGGCCTTCTATTTCGATGAAGTCACCGATCAGTGGGAGGGTATCGAGTTCGACATCGCAGCCGTCAAGTCGCCATTTACGTCTGCGTTTTTCGAAGTGTATGACCGGTTCAAATCCCAGGGCGTTGAACAGGTCACAGGCTTTCGATGCGTCACTTGCGTTGAGCTCGATTTCCTCGCGGCTCTTCAATCGGCCCGGTGCTCGCGGGCCCTTGTAGGTAAGTTTCACGCGGGGCGTGTGGCCTTCGCGTGATTCGATTCGGATTCGCAAACCACGATCGGACCGTCTGAGTGATCCGTCGGGCGTATCGAAGTAGGTGTTATTTTCGAGTATTTCATCGATAAAGGTCGCCCCGAGCGACTGCAGCGTCATTTCCACCGGACCAGGAGCATCGAGTTTCATTTTTGCTTCGAGTTCAACGCGGCTGGTTGTCATGCGCGGCTTCCTGGTGGTCATCGTCCGTATTATCTTCGGCTGCCGGTGTGACGGTTACCTCCCCGAAGAGGTATCGTCTGATGCCCGTTATACGGTTCATGATCTGGCGGTTCCGGCTGTCGGGAAGCGGTTGGACATAGGCCATTGCATAATGTTCGAGTGTATGATCCGAGAGCATCAACGTGAGCGGTGAGGGTAGATCGAATTTTTTCGCGATCCGCCAGAGCAGCAGTTGGTCGGACGCGTTGAGCCCGACGCTTGAAGCCACCTTTCGGAACAGCATCAGCGGCTGGGGCCGTTGATGACGGGACCGGACCCACTGAAACAATGCAATACTGCTGATGATCACCAGAACAAGTCCGAGCACAGCGAGAGCCCAGAACGCTGATATGTGTGTTGCTTCGCCGCGTGACTCGCTGATGCGTTGTAGTTCGACGCTGGTCAGTCGCTGGCCGAGGATGGGCAGTTCACCGGTACGTGTTATGATGGTCATCATCAGCTCGTTGATCGTATGCATCGTGTCATTTTCCTGTCACGTTACGCTACGGACTGATTCTGATCGCTGCCGGTGATGGGGCAGGTACTATCGAGCAGTTCGATCAGGTCATTGATAACGCGTTTAGCGCGTTCCTTGACGGAATCGTCGGGGTCAGAGATCGACATTTCAGCCACGTGATGAGCGACCATGAGCAGTTCCATCGACTCGACGAGCCAGAGAGCGGAAGTCCGGTGTTTCGGCCTGGGGTCGGCGAGCATCTGTGCAAGTGCGGAGACGGCGTGTTCGGGCATGGTATCAATCAGAGCCTTGATGGCATTGGCACGTGGCCGATGGTCTTCGTTGTGTGACATATCGATGAGCGTTTGAACATGTCGTGAAGAGTTGAGTTGCGAGAGCGCCTCGACGGCGTTAGCGCGAACGCGGCTATCGTTATGTTTCAGTGCATTTTCGAGCGTATTGGAAGCGAACTCGGCGGAGGCCGACCCCAGCGCCTTGACGGCCGCGGAAGCGATCATTTTGTCATCGACGCGAGCGAGTTGAGCCAGTGCCTGTTCGAAGAATATTCCCTGGTTCAGTTCGGTGATAATCGCCAGTGCACGAAGTCGTGTGGTGCGGTCGTTGATTCGGAGTTTTTCGCCGAGTTGCCGGTGGAAGTCGGGATCGATTTTGATCAGCGCCCGCCCGGCGCTGAGTTTCCGCTGGTGATCGAGTTCAGGCCAGTTTTCCCATAGCCGTGCGAAACCCAGTGGTGCGAGGTGTTTTCCTGCGATGCGTCTGAGTTCGGGGTGGTTTGAATTGACCAGTGCGGCGAGCACTTTCGCCAGTCCGTGATATCTACTGCGGATCAGATACCATATTGCAATCCGAGCGATACTGACTTCCGGATCGTAGCAGAACCGCACCATCATATTCTGAGCGAAGGTATTGTTCGTTTCCTTGATCAAGTCGATCAAGCGTCTGAGTACGAACAGGCGAGTGGCGAAATCCGGATGTCCGGCGAACTGAGACAGGCAGGCGAGTTTTTCGCCGTTGTCGAGGTTCATCGTCATGATCCACGCGGGCAATCCGCGAACCTGGTATTCCGGCATGGTATCGATCTGGTTCTGATCCGGCAGCAGGTTTTTCGCGGCTTTATGATTGGCGAGGCATTTCCGAACGGGTTCGAGTTTGAGCATATGGTAATTGGCGAGTACTTCACCGAGTGAGTTTGCGGCACGACATTGATGAAGTCCTTCAAGGACGGCTGCGTGTAGAGTGGGCACGAGCAAGAGCGGCAACAGTGCCTGTCGCACGGGTTCGGACGCTGCTTTAGCTGCGATAGACCGCATGGGTTCGACGGCGGCGTGTCGGCTCTGGCTGAGCGTGGCGAAAGCGGCGTGCATGGGTCGAGGCAGGAGGAACATCATGGCAATGAGTACATTGGGGATGTGGTGGATATCGTACTGGCTGACGGATTCCTCGATAGCGGTCTGGAGGTATTCGATCTGATCGGCCTGGATAGCGGGCAGGACCTGTGGTCTGGTATCGGTTTTTGAGGAATGAGCCATTTCGAGCAGGCAATCTGCAGCGGCTTGTTTGAGGAGTTCGTCGCCGTGTCGTAGTTGTTCGGTAGCGAGATAAGCCAGTTTGGTCGATTTTGCCTGGCGGATGATCCTCATGGCGTTCGCGGGTCCTTCGGACTGTTTGCGCGAAGATGCCTGCCGAAGTGCACCGGAGAGCCTGTCGGCGATATCGACCAGTTGCGTCTGAATATCCTGAGGGAGTCGGTGGTAATAGAGCAGTAGTCCGAGTTCGCCTTCGGGTCGTCCTCGCTGAAGTATTGCACGAGCGAGCAGTTGTATCATAGTTGGCTCGGCCGTGGGCAATGCTGCGACCATGGCGCGATCCACCGTGGGATCTTTGACGGTAAGGATCTTTTGATAGATGGCGTGTACCTGTGCCATAGCGTCAGCCTCTCCCAGCGGCCCGTGTTGTCGGGATGATAACTATCCTGCCGTCCATAATGTAGTTATCGGTCGATTGGTACCCTGATCTGCAAAGGCCTGATCATGCTGAAAAATGATAAAAATATCAAAGTTAGGGGTTCCTTCCCTGAAAGGCGTGAGTATAATAGCTTACTATTCATGCCTGCCGTCAGGGCGTTGATACGATTATCCATTAGTGTAATCAGGTTGAAAGGTTTGCAATGAGTGTTAGTCACAAGTCATCCAGTACGCAGATTTTACGTATGATGGTATATAAAAGGCCGCTGCATCCGGAGTTATTTGATCTTCAGGCCCGTCGTGTACATCGGCATGGAGATTACGAGGTCGAAACGTGGATTACGGCAATTGGTCATGTCATCCGGTTCCAGATCGAAGGTCAGGTAATTACGGAGCTTGTGATCGACAATGGAGACCATCTGCCCGAGACGGGTTTGACGCATGCGTTGCCGTGTATCGGTGAGAAGGATTATGAAATGGAGCCGGACGGCGATCTGGGATATGTCACTACGATTCAGACCGAGTCGCTGACGGACAACCTGTATATGGCGACGTTGCGTGAGATGCATGATTTCGCACACGAGACGGGCGCGTTGTTCCACGAGCAGAGCCGTCCCGACAGTCTGCCGTCGCTGACGGTACTGGATACTCAGAAGTACAAGCGTGAATTCCACGTACAGAGTTATCATCTGATGGGCGGTTGCTCGATGGTCCTGCGTACGCAGTCGATTTTCGAAATTGTCCGGCGTTGACCGCCGGTCATTGGAGTAGCAATCCTGTAAGGAAAGAATGGAAATCATCGCCGCTCATATGGGCGGCGTTTTTTGTGCGATGTCGTCGTGTGGAATCGGGTTGTTTTGTTCATGGAATGGGTAAATTCAGGAGTGCAAGTGATGAATATGCGGTCGTGTGACGCTGTTTTCAGGCGTATCGCGGACTCGGGTCTGGTGGGAATTATCCGCTGGCATGAAGGGGCGGTTCTGTCGGATATTGCCCGGTCGCTTTATGACGGCGGCGTGACTGCGTTGGAGATCACATTGAACAGCAGCGACGGGCTGGAGGGTATCGCGTCGGTTCGCCGTCTGATCGACGGGACGGATAAGCTGATCGGTGCGGGGAGTGTGACATCGGTTGACGCCGTTCGTTGTGCGGTTGAAGCGGGATCGCAGTTTATCGTCAGCCCGACGTTCAAGCCTGAGGTGGTCGCCGCTGCCCAGGGTGCGGGCGTGTCTGTTTTTCCGGGCGCCTTAACGCCGGGTGAGGTTCAGTCGGCGTGGGAGTCGGGCGCCCAGATGGTGAAGGTGTTTCCGGCGAGCTGTTTCGGCCCGGGATATATCCGCGAGCTGCTGGCGCCCCTGTCATATATCAAGCTCATGCCGACCGGCGGAGTGCGAATGGATAATATTGCGGCGTATTTCCAGGCCGGCGCGACTTGTCTGGCGATGGGCGGTACGCTGGTACATGCGGAATACATTACCCGCCGGGACTGGTCGGGATTGACAGAACATGCGGTGCAGTTCGTCCGGGCGATCCGAAACTGCAAGTCGGCAGGCTGAATAACCGAAGATATTGGTGGACTGGGATGTTTTGCGGAGTGTGCACATGACCTTTGATGGGTTTGTTCGATTGCTTGCCGTACTGCTTCTTACCGGCCTGTTGGTTTCGCTGACAGCCTGCAATACCACACGGGGCGCCTGCCGCGATTTCGAGGACGGTACAAGGGAACTGTCCAACCTGATCGAGGAAAGCGGGTACTATATCAGCGATACGGTGCAGGATTTCACATATTAAAAGGCGAAACGGCAAACCTTTTCTTTGAGCGGATGGTATCAGTCTGCCTGATTTTGTGATAACGCGTCAGGTATGAGATTTTATGGTCATCCGGTGGCGGATTGTGTTATAAATCTGTTTGCCGGGTGATATTTGTTGCTTTGTGGTACGCCCCGTGTTAACCTGTAGGTTCGAGTAGGTTACTGTTCACATTCGTATCCTGTTAACGAGGTCTGCCGGAGGGAGAATCGAGTGAACGTAAAGGGGCATTTCGAATCATTTCCAATCGAATTGTTCAATTGCGATAATCACATCACTTCTCAATCCATGGGCTGTTTGTGCAGGATCATTTAAAGCCTTTGGCATGTACTTATCAATGTACCATTCCGTTTGCGGCGGAGATGACGACCGTGAGACATCGCGAATTATCCGGATGTGTCATGTCATTGAGCCGGTACTTTTCAAGTGCATTTCACCAATTGATCTGTTCATTCGATACACGACCATGAACAAGGGAGGCTACAGCCATGCAATGTTCCGAGAAATCATTGATTATGAAATGGATCGTTCTGACGACGTTGGTATCGGTGTATGTACTGTTTTGTGTATCGGCGGCGATCGCCCAGATTCCGATCGAATCGACGGGCGCACTCGGTCCGCTGTTTGTGGATACCGGTACGGTCACATTCAACACGGACTATCTCGATGATGTCACGGGCGGCACCTATGCCATTGACGGTGTGACCATGCCGGGGCAGGCGCGTCTGGTGACGCTGCCCGAGGACTCGGGCGGGATACCGCACGAGGAAGGGCAGGTCTACGTGTTCGATTTTCAGGATATCGTTCTGGGCGCGGGTGTGACGGTCACCGTCACCGGTCAGTCGCCGCTGATTCTGCTGTCCGACGGTACGGCGGATATTGATGCTTTGATTTATGTCGATGGTGTTCCGGGCGAATCCGGCGGCGCTATGACCGGCGGCGGTGGTGGCGGCGGTGGCGGTGGCGGGTCGGTCAGTATTTTCGCCCAACTGGATCTTATATTTGACGGTTATGTGAATGTGAACGGTGGAGACGGCGGGCTGAGCTATCAGCCCGGCGGCAATCCGATGGGTGGTGCGGGCGGTGCGACCTTCGGCGGCGGCGGTGGTGGCGGCAGCGGCGGCTACATCGTTGCGGGCGGCCGGGGTGGCAACGGCGGCAACGGGAGCTTTTTCGGCTTCGACAAGGTTATCAACGTCGGTTTCTATCTGGCGGGCGGCGGCGGCGGCGGTGGCGGCGGGTACAGCGGCGCTGCGGGTGCGGGTGGACAGTCCTGCGGTGGAGCGGGTGGTACGGGTACGCCAGGCGCGTGTTGGGCGAATGCGCCAGGCGGATCCGGCGGATCCGGCGGTCAGTGCCGCATCGGTACGAGTGGCACGGGCGGTGGTCCTGGAGCCAACGGTGGTGATGCGACGGGTGTCGCCGGTGCGGGCGGCGGCGGTGGCGGTGGTGGTAGCGCGCCAAACGGAACGCCCGGCGGCGCGGGTGGTGCCGGTGTCGCCGGCGGCGGATCGGGCGGCGGCGGCGGCGGCGGTGATAAATGCGTAAATACGGCAGTTCATCCGCCGCTTGATAACGGCGGCGGCGGAGCCGGCGGAGCGGGTACGGGTGGATCGGGCTCGGTTATTTCCTGTACGCAGCATGCGGGCGGCGGCGGCGGCGGCGGTCAATGTTGCCTGGGTACGGGCGTGGGATTACTTTCAGTCAACGGCACGGTTCATGCGTATGGCGGCAATTCGCCTTGCGGTAATGGCGGCAGCGGTTTGCTTGTACTTGTCGGGAGTTCAGTCAATATCGGTCCGGATGCGGAAATCAACGGTGAGGTCCCGTTGTCGCCGGACAGCGATTCGGTCCATTATCCTGCAATGCCACTTGGCGATTACCTGCCGATGGGTGGCGGCGGCGGCGGCGGTGCGGGCGGCAGTGGTGAAGTGATCTGCTGTACCTGTCCCATCGAGGCGCCATCTGATCTGATTGCGGTACCCGCTACTTCAACTGATATCGATCTGTCCTGGACGGATAATTCGGCCAACGAACTTGGATTCCAGATCGAGCGGAAGAGCGGCGGAGGGATGTATACGGTAATCGATACGGTCAGTACGAATTTGACGACCTATACCGATACCGGCCTGGCCGCGAGTACGATGTATATGTACCGCGTGTGCGGTTATAACGACGGTGGTAATTCGCCGTATTCCAATGAAGCCGCGGCGTCGACCCAGTCGATGCCGGGCGAGATACCTTATCACAGCACCGGC
>CAYRND010000012.1:0-15337 GCA_964425365.1 uncultured Phycisphaeraceae bacterium | reverse complement strand
CTTGGCGGACTCATGCTGGAGGTCGGCGTACTCACCTTCAATACTGATTTCCGTGATGATATCAATGGCGGTACTTACCAGATCGATGGCGTTACCCAGCCGGGCATTGCCCGAATCGTGACGCTACCAGAGAACTCGGGTGGTGTGCCGCATGAGGAGGCTGATGTATACGTATATGATTTCACGGATATCATCATTGGCCCGGGTGTTGACGTGGAGGTGATCGGGGAGTCGCCGTTGATTCTGCTGGCGGCGGGGCTAGCCGATGTGGGCGCGAATTTTCATCTGGGCGGCATGTCGGGTGAACACGGCGGAATCGTCGGCGGCGGTGGCGGCGGTGGTGGCGGCGGTGGTGGATCGATGAGTATTTTTGCTGAGATGGATGTACTGTTCCACGGGCAGGTGAATCTGAACGGAGGCGAAGGCGGATTGAGTTACCAGGTGGGTGGTAATGATCTCGGCGGTTTGGGCGGATACGGAATCTGCGGCGGCGGCGGCGGCGGTATGGGTGGATATATTGTTGCGGGCGGTCGTGGTGGTAACGGTGGTAACGGGAGCTTCTTCGGGTTCAATAAGATAATCAACGTCGGCTTCCATCTGGCCGGTGGCGGCGGCGGTGGCGGCGGCGGCTACAGCGGTGCGGGTGGTGCTGGAGGCTTGTCCTGCGGTGGAGCGGGTCAGATGGGAACATTCGGGTGGTGTTGGCAGAACGGTCCTGGCGGTGCCGGGGGTAATGGTGCCCAATGTATGATCGGTACAGGTGGCGATGGCGGTGGCGCTGGACAAAATGGCCAGGATGCCTCAGGCACCGCCGGTGCCGGCGGCGGCGGCGGCGGTGGAGGCAGTGCGCCGGCAGGTACGCCTGGTGGTGCCGGTGGTTCGGGTGTTGCCGGCGGGGGTGCGGGTGGCGGCGGCGGTGGTGGCGATAAATGTACTAATACCACGGGTCATCCACCGCTGGACAACGGCGGCGGCGGCGCGGGCGGCGCGGGGACCGGCAGTCCCGGGTCGGTATTCGAATGTACGCAGAAATCCGGCGGCGGCGGCGGTGGTGGGAACTGCAGCCTCGGATCGGCCACCGGCGTGGTGGATGTCAACGGTGTTATTCATGCCTACGGCGGTTCATCGCCGTGCGGAAACGGCGGTCGCGGCTCACTTACGCTTGTCGGACCGGCGGTCAATATCGGCCCGAGTGCCTTGATCAACGGCCTGCCGCCGCTTTCGCCGGGCAGCGATTCGATGCACGTGCCTGGAATGTCAACGAGTAATTTCCTGCCGATCGGCGGGGGTGGCGGTGGCGGTGGCGGGGGTAGCGGAGATGTGATCTGCTGCACCTGTCCGATCGAGTCGCCGACCGACCTGGTGGCGACCGGTGTATCCAACGTCCATGTTTCACTGAGCTGGACGGACAACTCGAATAACGAACTGGGATTCAGAATCGAACGTGACGACACCGGCGGCGGGGTCTTCTACACGGTTGGTGCCGTCGATCCCAATGTGACTGGTTATGAAGATGTCGGTGTGACGGCGGGTGTGACGTACACTTATCGTGTGTGCGCATACAATGACGGCGGCGATTCCTCATATACGAATGACGCGATTATTACGCTGACGCCGCCTGCTGCACCTGCGGCACCGTCGAACCTGATTGCCATTCCCGACGTCGGTCAGATCACTTTGCGATGGGATGCCAATACGGAAACCGATTACCCGGTTCTGTATTACATTGTCTATCGGGGTGAACGGGGCAGCCCACTGCTGCAGATGGCGGTTGCGTTCGGGGGTACGAACATCACCGATCATACCGTTGTCGATGGTATTGATTACTGTTACAAGTTGAAGGCGGTAAGTACCTGGCCGATAATATCTGATTTTTCGAACGAAGCCTGTGCAATCGCGGGCTCCGTGGCGTGTCTTCCACCTGAGAATGTGACTTGCGAATCGCAAGGCCCTGGCGATATCGCTGTATACTGGACGGATCCCGACGGTCTGGCGTCGGGTTATATAGTTCAGCGTTTGAAAACGAGTGATCCCGGAGCGGGATATCAGACCGTCGCGGATATCCCGGCGGGTACGACATCGTTTTTCGATGGTGGTCTCGATCCCCTGGAGGAATACTGCTATCGTTTGTACTCGTACAACGCGAATGGTAATTCGGACTTCAGTGAGGTGACCTGTTGCACGACCGGCGAGCCGTGTCCGCCGCCTGATCTGACGTGCTGGGCTAACGGCTGTTATGAAATAGAGCTTTCCTGGACGGATACGTGTCCGACTGCGGACGCTTACCGGATCGAGCGACGTCTCGACGTCGAGTATATGCTCATGGGTGAAGTGCCGGGCAGTACAACGAATTACGTTGACGTCGGCCTGGAGCCCTGTACGACTTACTGTTACCGGGTGTATCCGGTCAATGCTTATGGCGAAGGGCCGTATTCCAATGAAAGCTGCGGTACGACTGAATGTCCGTGTCCGCCGCCGAGCCAGTTGTCATGCATTGTTGTCGGGCCGGATATAATCGAATTGACATGGACTGACAATTGCGATCATGAGATGGATTATGAAATCGAGCGTTCGTTGGGGTCGGGCGGGCCGTGGTCACTGATTGCTACAGTCCCGTCGACTGAGACTGTCTATGCGGATGGCGGGTTGATGCCCGGGCCGGCATATTGCTACCGTGTCCGCAGTATCGACGCGTGCGGACCGTCGCCGTGGAGTGAAGTGACATGCTGTATGATCGGCGGTGTAACCTGTACGGGTGTGCGTGTAGATGATACGGACCCGGCAATTGTGTATACCGGTAGCTGGAGCGCCCCGTCGGGTCTTCCCGGCCGATATAACGAGACGATTCATGAATCAGACGACCCCGCCGCGGAAGCGGAGTACTGTTTCGAGGGCCAGTGTGTGATTCTTCTGGCTGACAGGCAGACATGGGGCGGTGAAGCTGATATCTACATCGACGATGCATTCATGGGTCAGGTCAGTTTCCATGATCCGGCCGGTGAACAGTACCAGCAGGAGATTTATGTGAATACGTCACTGTCGCCGGGTCAGCATTGCATTCGTATCGTTTCACGCGGTGCCGGCTGGATCTATGTCGATGCCTTCGAGCATTGATGATACCGGCGCGTCGAGATGATGGTTTTAATCCAGGCCGATCGGTGGAAAGCCGGTCGGCCTGTTTCGTTGGACGGGCGGCATATGCAAACCCGATTCATCCCCGATTTATCCCCGATTTATCGGGGTTGCGCGTGTTGAGACCTTGAAGATAACAGGAGAATTTCAAATAGGCCGGGATATTTGGTAGGTTAATCACGGTTAAGTATCGCTTCACCATGCCATGAAATCATTTCTGTAGAAACGGCATCCATCAGCAGATTCGGGTTAACCTGTTGAGGTCATTAATTCGCTGGAATCATGTCTATCGGAATCGAGTGCCATAGTACAATTGTGCAAACAGGATAATCTGGGCAACGGCAGTGTGGGGCTATTATGGTCCGGGGCATATTCCGGCCATGATTTTAACCTGAATTTCGTAAATATATTCTTGTCTGCCGCGTGTTACGGGTTATTCTGGACAGGGTAATCTCAACTATTATTCCGAATCATTTTCCGTGCGGTCACGCTCCGGAAAGTGTGTAGATAAGCAGCGACTCGATCAGGGTGGATGAAGTGGCGTCCCGTTTCGTAGTGAACGGGAAGGTAGTTGTGGTTCGGCCGAAGTCAGGCCGGATCAGGAATGACAGGGGTGCGGAGGTATGAGAGATACCGCTGTCAAACTTCATTATTCACTTATGGAAGATCAGTAACGGAGGTGCAAAGATGCATGGCAGAAAAGACCGGTGTTCATTGTTTATGATGTTGATGGTATGTGCCTGTACAGTTCTATTTATTCATGGTGTTGCCGATGCGGTGACAATTCAGGAAGGCGATATCATCGTCGCCGATTCGGTGACGAAGGCGATCATTAAAATTGATCCGTTAACGGGCGATCAGGAAATCATTTCGTCGGGCGGCCAGTTCCACCTGCCGCGTGGCGTGACGATGGATGAATACGGACAGCTTTATGTCGGCGATTATGGAACAGGCGGTTGGGGGCGACTTTATCGCGTTGATCCGGGGACGGGAACGCAGACGTTGATTACCAACAATATCCAGAGTCTGTATCATCTTGCGATGGATGATGACGGCACGATACTGGCAACAGCGCCGTATCCTTCGACGAGTTCACCGGCGATCAAACGGATTTCGCCGGATGGCAGTCACACGAGCATCACATATCGTGGCGAGCTTGATTCACCTCACGGCATAGCCATTGAAGCTGACGGCGGCATTCTTGTTGCTGACATGAGATACAACTATGTCAATCTTCAGGAAGGCGTCATGCGCGTCGATCCGGCGACGGGCACACAGACCATGCTGGTGGAGGGCGGTTATTTCATCGATCCGACCGACGTGCTGATCGAATCGCCTGGGATCGTGCTGGTGGCGGATATGCTGGGTCAGGCGATCTACCGTGTGAATATAGAGACGGCGACGCAGCAGATCGTCTCCTCCGGCGGTTTTTTCGTTGAACTGAATGACCTCGCTTACGAGCAGGATGGTATGATCATTGCATCGGATTCGCGTGGCAAGTCGATACTTCGCGTTAATCCGATTACCGGCGAGCAGACCGTGGTGTCGTCCGAGGGATATCTTGGCGGCCCGCACCAGGTGATGGTTGTGTTGTCACAGCCGGTACGTCATTACTGGCAAGCGATTTCGGAACCCGAAGTGGTCAAGTCGCTGGCACTATCGCCTTCGTGGGCGATCGATCAGACGATCATGTTCGGCTCGGTTGACGGCAGGTTCTATCGCAGCGTCAGCGGCGGTACGTCGTGGTGGTCGACCCAGTTGCCCGGTGCGGCGTCGATCAGTCTGGATACCATCGCTCTGTCACCTGAATTTGATTATGGGAATGTCGATCAGACCGTGTTACTCGGTGGTACGAACAACGCCGGCGTATTCCTTTCGCAGGACAGCGGCGTGACCTGGAGCCAGGATACAACGCCCGGGCGAACGTATGATCTTGCCTGTTCACCTGATTTCGACAATGACAGCACAGTCTTCGTGGCAGGTGAATACAAGGTTCATCAATCGACCGATGGCGGTCTGACTTTTACTGCTTCTGACGCCGGGCTGCCGGGAGATGTCCATATGGCGATAGCGATTTCGAGTGATTATCCGAACGATCAGACGGTTTTCGCCGGTTCCCAGTCCGGTGTGTACAAATCGATCGACGGCGGGTTGAGCTGGACGGCCAGCAGTAGCGGTCTTGAGCCCGGTGTTGGGAGCCTGTCACCCGTTGTGGTTGACCTGGCGGTTTCGCCGAATTACGCCGATGACCAGACGGTCTTCGCCTGCGTTGACGGTGCGGGCATCTACCGTTCGATCGACGGTGGTGCGAACTGGCAGCAGGTCAACGACACGGCCCATGCCTTCTGCTTACAGTCACTGGCGATATCACCGAATTATGATCGTGATGTCACACTGTTTGCTTCGTATCAAACAGAAGGCGGCGACTGGAACGGCGTGACGATCTCGGAGGATAAAGGTCTGACCTGGTCGCCGGTGACGAATGCAGGACTCAGTGCACAGGCGCAAACGGACGTATACCGTGTCAGGCTGTCGCCGAATTTCGCGTTTGATAACCGTATCTACATCGGTACATGCGGCGGGGTCTATACCGGCCGGCTGGATCGCAACATTCAGCCGCTGGCCGACGCCGGGTCTGACCAGGCAGTTTATATCGGTGATATGGTTACATTGGACGGTAGTTTCAGTTTCGATCCCGACGGCGACCCGTTGAGTTTCAACTGGTCGATCGTCTCGAAACCTGCGGCGAGTTCCGCGATGCTCGCCGGTGACCAGACTGTGAATCCGACGTTTTACGCCGATACCCACGGCACTTACGTGGTCGAACTTGTAGTAAACGACGGGACGGTCGACAGTGAGCCTGATACGGTTCAGATCGGCACCATCAATGTGCCGCCGATCGCCGATGCGGGTGAGGATCAGACCGTTTATGTCAGTGATACGGTTGTCCTGGACGGCAGCCTGAGTCACGATCCTGATGGTGATACACTGACTTACAACTGGTCGCTGACAGCCGTTCCGAACGGCAGCAGTGCTGTATTGGATGATCCTTATGCGGTCGATCCGACATTCGTCGCGGATGTACCCGGTACTTATACCGTGAGTCTAACCGTCAATGACGGCATCGACGACAGTGAACCTGACACGCTTCAGGTCAGTACCTACAATGTCGCCCCGATCGCCGACGCTGGTGATGACCAGGCGATATACGTCGGTCTGCAGGTGACGTTGGACGGAAGCGGCAGTTGGGATCCTGATGGTGATACGCTGACATATCAGTGGGCGTTCACCACCTTACCCGAAGGAAGCGGCACGGTTCTTGATGATCCGTCAGCCGTGACAACGACTTTCACTGCGGACCTGCCCGGCACTTATATTGTCCGACTTGTTGTGAACGACGGTGAGGCATTGAGTGATCCGGACACGGTTGAATTGAGTACTGTCAATGTTGCGCCAGTTGCCGATGCGGGCGTAGATCAGTCGGTTTTCGTCGGCGAGCAGGTGATACTAGACGGTAGCAACAGCCATGACCCCGACGGTGATCCGATCAGCTACAGTTGGGCGTTTGTATCACTGCCTGAGGGCTCTTCAGCGGCCATGGACGATCCGATGTCTGTTTCACCCGTCTTTTCCGCCGATTTACCGGGCAACTATACATTGAACCTGGTGGTATACGACGGTACGACCGGCAGTGAACCTGATACGGTCACCGTTTCAGCGATCGAACAGGTCGACGATTCGGTTCTTCTGGTTCAGGAAGCGATCGAAATCGTCAATGATCTTGACAGGTCGGTATTCAAGAACAGGCATCAGAAGAAGCGTATGACTCGCATGCTCAACAATATCGCACGTAAGCTGGAGCACGACCGGAAATGGTCGTCTCTGATCCGGTTGAAACACTGGATTCTCCGCCGGATTGACGGCTGTGCACTGACCGGCGAGCCGCATCGCCGGGACTGGATCACCGATTGCAACGCCCAGGCGGAACTGTATCCGGTGATTATCGAGGCGATCGAATTGCTTGAAGAAGATCTTGGTTTGTAATATCGACGTGCAGGGATAGATGTTGATCAATCCCCCTAGCTGTTGCCGATGGCGTGAAGACGGTCGTCGGCAACTTTTTTATCTGCGTCCAGGTCAGCATCAGACGCTGCCTGGTAAGGGGTGCCGCTAGAATACGAAGAGCAAAACACCATCCTCAAAGACGGGCTCGTGTGTTGAGGATGGTGTTTGTGAATAGCGATGTCGGAGTCGGCAGCGATTACAGGATGAAGAAAATCACACCGGCGACGATAGCGACCACGCCCAGCGTATACGGCCAGACGGGTTTTTCGTTCTCCGCCTTCAGGTCGAATTCCTTCGGGCGGTTCTTGCAACCCATGCAATTCAGGGCATTGCCGGGGCAGCCTTCACATGGGTTGTCGTTCTGGCCGAGGATGATCAGCGACATACTTACATCCTTTCGTAACCCCCAAGGCCTGTAAAACACACGTTGCTGATACTGATATCGACCCCCGGCGGATCAGAAGTGAGTTGCTTTCAGGATTTACCCCGAGATCGATATTCGGATGTAAGTCTGTGACGGTTGTATCGTCTGTAACGATTACAGGGATGGGGCAAGGAAACCTGTCTATCAGTCAAGTCATTGTTACATTCGTATATTGCATAAATGGCAGGAAACGCGATCATATCAATAGGAAAGGTTATCTATTCTTGATATAAGACCTTACAAAAAAGGATACCTTAGCAGTTTGCAGGGAGCTTTCCATCAGAAGGCTTGAACGGGTCGGTTCCGCAGCGAGATCGGATTTCGATCAGATAACGGATAGTGAAAAGATCATCAGATTTCGCAATGTCCTGGTTCACGGTTATGATCTGATTCATGATGCAACTGTCCGGTCGACCATTTCAGAGGGCATACCGTTGATTGTGAAAGAAGTCGGATTGTTATTGTAGCTGCATGATAATGGCCGGAAGGATGCAACTTGATTCTGACAGACACTCCTCTCAATACTTGACGGCCCCTACGCGGTAGGTGTACTGCATCATGCCGTGGATACTGTCGCAGTCGGTATAGCAGGTTGTGTTATTATCGAGTGTGGCGACGGTATGCCATTCGTCGATGCCATGATAGGGTTTCCGCTGCACGATGAAGTTGTCTTCCTCCTGGCTTCCGCTCGAATTATCTGTCCAGCAGATTTCAATGCAGTTCGGCGGGAGTAAGCTGGCGGTGAGATCAGACGGTGGCGGTATGACGATCGGACTGTTGCCGTACCAGACGTCCTGGCCGGGATCGGGGAAATCGCTGCGGCTGGTGTTGTCAAGAACGAGGACCCAGTCGTTACCGAATGACTGTCCACCCGGCGGGTCGAACGAGCGAGTGCCGGTGTTGGTGTAAGTTCCGATCAGTTGCGTGGAGCCATCCCTGGGGTTGAACCACCACGCGTCGACCTGGCTTCCGCCGATCCGGCCCATATTGACATCGAAGGTACGGCCGTTGCCGGTATAGACGAACAGGTAATCTTCGCCTCGCGTCGCCTGAAGATGGTTTTCGCCGTCGACGATACCCGATGCGATGATGGATTGATCCGGCAAACGATTCAGGAACGGTCGTGAAAGCAGCAGGCTGATGGCATGTTGCATATCGAAAGCGCCTTCAAAATCCATGGCCGTCTGCCAGTCGCCACGCCACTGCCAGATTGCGTGATGGCCGTAGGTGTGTCCGAACGCACCGGCGAATAGCGACCAGTAGGCCGCTTCACGAGCATCATCATCATTGAAGTAGCCGTTAGCGGGATTCCAGTAGATGGGATGATCTTCATATTGGGGTTCGCCGTTCCAGACAGGTTTCGTGGGCGAAAGCTGGTAATCGCTGTAGACTTTCGAGTAGTTGTCCTGGTGACGTGCGAAATGTCCGGTCTGTATCATATTGAAATCGAGCCACGGTTCGTTATGGAACATACTCGATGAGGAGTTTCCGCCGAGGACTCCCGGGGGGTGGAATGTCAACATCGGGCTACTTCCGCCGACATCCGCGACTCCTTGTTCGAGCCCGGCGACCATTTGAAGGATGTTGTCACGTTCGGTCCCCGGCTCAGGATACCGGTCGCCGCCCATGATCCAGAGTATGTTCGGACGGTTACCGAAGCGGGTGCCTACGAACCGGCCGTAGTTATACGCATTCGTCGGGTTGAATATCTGCTCACTGCCGTTTTTCCAGTATTTCCACCAGCTCGGCAGAACGCCCATGTACAGGCCGCGTGATGCCGCCTGATCGATAATCCAGTCGGCGCGGTCCCAGTAGTCGTTGTCGTCGCCGGGTTTGATGTCAGGCGTATCCGGGTTTCGGTTGACAAACGGCAGGTATCCCTCGGGTGTCGGTTCGGTAACGCCGCCCATTTCGGCAAGCAGAACACACTGGATAAGTGTGAACTGTTTTGCATTCCGGTTATCGAGAAATGTGATCACCTGCGAGGTGGTGGGACGGTGAAAGAGTTCCCACGCGGTGTCGCCGAGCCAGACGAAAGGCACGCCGTTTTCATGGGCAAGATAATGGGGATTTTCGGGATAGACACGTACCGGGCCGCTGTCCCACGGCATGTCCTGCGCCTGTGCGGCGGACAGGCTGCATACGATGATGAAAACAACCAGCTTGAACTTGCCTGACATGACTTCTCCTCCGTTACAAAAGGTTATCGGCGATCAACTGATGGGAATGCACTCTGTGACATAAGAGTGATGACTACGATTCTTACGTATGACGATCAGGTCCGGCGATACCAGGCGGTGATGTGCATCCTGTCTCCTCGCCTGCTCATCCCGGCGGTTGACCAGCATATCGATCATAAGCCGCCCGATTTCCATGTTCTTTTTGTCGACTGTTGCGAAAGGCACGGCGGATTCCCACTTCTGCTGGAGGGTGTCCGCCCAGTAGTTGTCGTAACCTGTGATCAGGATATCCCGTCCGGGTTTCAGTTTGAACAGTTCCCTGCAAGCGGTGGCGAGCGGGAAGGTGAACCGGTCGGAGACCGCCATGATGGCGTCGATCGGGTTGCCGCAATGGATATGCGGCAAGAGGTGACCGGCGGCGGTTTTCACGGCGTCGTCGTATTCGGAACGTGTGGGCATTTCACATGGCATGGTGTTGCAGTGCAACGGGGTGAGTGTTTTGAGTCGGGACTGCTTCATTGCTCTGCGGTAGCCACGCAATCGCGATTCGAGCCAGGAGGGACAGTCGTTACCGGCAATCTGAAGTGTAATGAACGGCAGGATGCGTTTGCGTCCATGTTCGATCAGTAGCCGGGTCAGCGCATACGCGCCTGCTTCATGATCTGATTCGATACGATCGCAACGTGTATATTCAGGGCCGTCGCCGTAGACGACAATGGGAATATTTTCCTGCTGAAGATCATGGAGCGTGCCCAGTGGCAGTTCATGGAACATGGTATCGTGGAAGACGACTGCGCCCTGCGGGCGTTCGGCGATCCAGTTTTCGAGTTCATTTTGGCCGTTGGTCAGCTGAAGCCGGTAGGGGTCGAAGGTGACGACGTTCATGCTGTACTGCCTTGCGGCGACCATAGCGCCGAGTTCGATGAAAAGGTCGTATCCCGGGCTGAGTGCGTTATGGCCTCCGAAGTCGGCGGCGTTTGTCAGGAAGAGTACCGACCGGGTCGAGACATTAACCTGCCAGGCGTGCCGCTGGTCCGGTTCGTTGATCAGGAACTTACGTCCGTCTTTCCTCAGCCACCCTTCATCGCGCAACAGTTTGCAAGCTTCATGCACGGCATATCGAGTGGTATGGAAGCGGTCGGCGAGTCGGCGGATCGGCGGTAATCTCTTATCCGGCAGCAACTTGCCGGACACTATCCACTGTCTCAGTTGATCATGGACCTCAAGAGCGGTTTCAGTGGGCGTGTTACTATGTCCGGACATACATTCAATTATACATTATGTCCGGACATAATCAAGCCCTTTTTTTTGTAAAAACGCATACAAGCTCAATGCAAAATCATATAGAGCGGTCGTCATTTCAGCGTTACTATGCAATTATCAGTAAGGCGGCCGGCCTTCCGACGGTCAACCTGTTTGCCGGTCGGGCTTCCGACAGGATGTTTGTGATCACTTCAAAACCGTTACCGGATCGGAGGAGAGGACATATAAAATGGTAATCAAATCAGGCTGTGTTTTACGGGATCGTTCGATACTCGTGGTGGTTCGGGTGATTTCATTTGTTCTGATCGGGCTGATGGCAATCGATGTATCTGCGGCGGATTTGACCATTGACGCCGGGGCGTCCGGCGTGCCGTGGAGTCGTTATTATGAAGAGGCCGTGGGCATGTGCCATCCGATTACGATACTGTCATCCGTTTACGGCCGGAATATCCAGAACGCCCTGGATATGGCGATCAACGAAGCCGGGTTCAAGCGGGTTCGCGGACACGGTATTTTGAAGACCGATATCGGTCTGTATTCCGAGCCCGGCGGCGTGCCGACCTATAACTGGACCACGTTCGACCAGGTTTATGATGTCCTGATGGCGAAGGGCATCCGTCCGATCGTCGAGCTGAGCTTCATGCCGAACGATCTGGCATCGAGTTCGCAATTCTGTCATTTCTGGTACAACGGTCACCCCGGCAATAAGACCCCGCCGCGGGATCACAGCCGCTGGCGTGATATCGTGAGGAATATCGTCCAGCATTGCCAGTCGCGATACGGCGTGGAGGAAGTGAGGAATAACTGGTACTTCGAGGTGTGGAACGAGCCGGACCTGGAAATATTCTGGGCGCCTGCGGCAGGGGGTGGTACACCGGGGATGAACGCGTATTGTCAGCTTTATGATTATGCCGCTGACGGCGTGAAGCAGGCCGATCCACTGGTTCGGATCGGCGGGCCGTCCACCACTGCGGCGAAAAGCTGGGACTGGTACCATTACTTTCTGAACCATATTTATAACGAGCCGAGTCACGCCACCGGTCAGGTCGGGCAGACGAAGCTGGATTTCCTTTCCTACCATCGCTATTCGGAAGAGCCCGGGCGTCACAACATTCCGATGGGGCTCTACTCCACGCCGTGGACCATGCGTGACTATCATAAGGAGATTGTGGATATCGGCCGAAGTTTTGGTTTTCAGGGTGAATATATGTGCACCGAGTGGGCTGCATCGGTGAGAATACCCGACGAGCGTCATTCCGACGCCGAGAGTGCCGCCAGTTTCATTGTTAAATCGATCCATATGCTCAGTGATATGCCCGGCTACGATCCGCCGGATGTGTATTCGTTCTGGTGTATTTCCGATATTTTCGAAGAGTGGGACGCCCGGCCGCGTACGGCATTTGACGGTGCGTTCGGGATGCTGACTCGGGGCGAGCCTGCGATTCCCGATTCCTACGATGTGCCCAAGCCGGCGTTCAACGCATTCCGGCTGCTGCACAAGATGAGTGATACCGTTTTACCTGTTACGGGCGGTACGGACGGCAATGGTGTGAATGCAGCCGCCACCATCACCAGTGGCGAAGACGCCGTTCAGGTACTCGTCTATCATCACGTCGACGGCGGCGAAGCGGATTCCAACCAGGGCCAGACGGTCAACCTCACGATCAGCAACATTCCCTTTGCACCCGGCGCTGTGAAAGTCGAGCATTACGTGATCGACCGTAACCGCAGCAACGGCTACCGCAAATGGCAGCAGCTCGGCTCGAGTCAGAAGCCCGATGCCGGTCAGTGGGTGCAGATCAGGCAGGCCGCGGAACTGGCATTCAATGAACCGCCGTATGAAGTCACACTGACGGGCAGCAGTTTCAACAAGACGTTTGAATCGAAAGTCTACAGCGTATCGCTGATCGTTCTGACGAGTCTTCTCCCGCCGCCGACGAATCTCCAGGCCGCGGCGACGAGCGGCGGTGAAGTGCAACTGACCTGGGAGGATAACACTCACGGTGACCAGCAGGAAACCGGCTTCCTCATCGAGCGCCGGCCGTACTACCAGGACGACCAGTGGCATCAGGTCGGCACGGCTCCTGCCGATACAACCGCTTACACCGATACCGACAGCCTGTTCGGCCTGGTGGAATACACCTATCGTGTCGGTGCATATCGTTGATCTTCACCTTCGCTATCGGCAGCGGGTTTGCGCAGGGCAAGCAACGGTGCGATGCTTCGGGCCGGGTGAGCTGGATCAGTTTTTCACGGCGCCGATGCGGTAGGTGTATTGCATCAGGCCGTAGACTTCGTCGGTATCAGTGAAGCTGGTGGTGTCCGGGTCGACAGAGCCGACACGGTGCCACTGGTCAGTGCCGAGATAAGGCCGCCTTTCGATGACGAATCCATCTTCCTGATCCGCGCCGGATGAGTTATCCTGCCAGGTGACGTTGATCTGCGAGCCGGTGGTTGAGGTAGCCTGAACGTTGGTGGGTGCGGGAATGGGTGGTATACCGGAGAGTGAAATGATCACCGAATCGGTATCGGCAGGCAGGCGCACCATATCATTCGCGTAATCGACGACGCCCTTGTCCGCGGTGAAGACATCGTTTCCGATCAGGACCGGCAGGTTCACCCATATTTCATTGACCGGATCGTCGCCGGTGAAGCTGATTTCGATGTACTCACCGTCACTGGTCAGTTGGTAGTTCATTCGTCGTCCGTCGGTGATCGGAATATGACTGACGGAGATGGTCCGGCTGTCGGTAATCCATTCGTTGAGTATGCCGCGGCCGATGATGACAGTGCCGTCGAATTTTTCGGCGATCAGTGATTCCAGAATATAATAGAGGCTCATACTGTTGCCCCATCCGTGGGGGCAGGCGCCTGATCCTGTGGGATGGCTGCCGATCCACGGACTCGGTGACGGTGGATAGATACCTTCCCACCAGCCGTAAGGAGCGCATTGGGTCATTTCGATCATAAACTGGAATCCTTTGATCGGTCCGGTTCGGTATGGCCCGGCGCCGGCAAGGCCCTGACTGAAATAACCGGTGTTATAACCCGTTGAGTAATTATCGCCATTGAAGCCGCCTGCAGTCCCTTCCGGCAATCCCTGGCTCAGGCATCGATTCAGATGCCAGTTGTATGTCGCATCGATGCGTTCGGGTGATTGGCCGAGGTCGACGCCGTATTTGACGGCTTCCCATGGAAAACGTCCCATCAACATTTCATGCAGGTGGTTGACGTTTCGAAGGTCATTACCGCTGAAAGTGACGTTACTGGTATCCAATCGTTCAGAGATATGATCGGTATAATAGGTATTGATCTGCTGGTTGATTCTGTTACGAAGGTCATTGAACTGGTTTTCCGCCCAGTCGACTTCACCGGCATCGCCTCGTTTTTGCGCCAGGTATTTATGCCCCTGCAATCCCGCGAGCGCGGCCCAGGAATCCGCTGTCCAGTATCCCCAGTAATCCGGTCCCCAAGACCATTTCATTGTGTCATTGACGCCTGTTCGCCAATCCTGAATGAGGTGTCCCATGGTGAGGATATCGGGCCAGTAAGTATCAATAAACGCCTGGTCACCGGACTTGAGTCGATAGAGTGAATAGAGCCAGTTGTGTTTATAGAATCCGTCTGGATAGTTATATGGGTTGTTGTAATCCCTCGGGGTGTCGCGCAAAGCGGCTTTCATATCATCATCAAGTGCGCCATAGATGACCATGGCGGCATTGATACCGACGATATCGTGATTGTATTGATCTTCATAGCCGTTTTCGGCAACAGGGATATCGACTTCCCGGTCACCCGTATAATTTCTGTAGTCACGGATGATCAATGAGTAGATGATACCCGCGCGGATGGCATTATTGATCTCGGGGTCAGGGGTGTTCAGGTTCGCCAGCCCGTTGAGTCGAGCATCCCAGGTGGTTTTCATGTGATTGTAGTGTTCATCGAGTGATCCGGCCGCGATCATTTCACCTGTGCTCGGCCAGCTCCAGCTTTCAACATCGAACCGGTCGGCGTAGGTAACGTAATCATGGTAATGCGTGGCACCGGGCGGCACGGCGTTGGAATCATTACGGAGTGTGGCGATATTCTGATCGGGTCCGTTCGCCCACAGTCCGGGTGACAGGTTTACGCTTCCACCGCCGTGGTTATGGACGGAAACTCGCATGTAAAGCAGTGAAAAATCCTTTGCATTGATTGTGAGCTTATCGCAGAACAGTTTGGAATGGCATGAACTTAAGCTGCAAAATATTTCTCTATCAAGGCTTGGCGTAAT
>CAYRND010000011.1:0-42784 GCA_964425365.1 uncultured Phycisphaeraceae bacterium | reverse complement strand
GCGCGCATCTATGAGCATCTATGACTCTGACAAGCACTTACAACAATAAAGAAAACCACGCTTCTTAATATCCTTCATGTCCTTCACGACCTTCATAGTAAAAAACCATCAACCCTCTGCGCCCATCATCCACATCTGCGGATAACAAACCTTCTCTCCGCGACCTCCGCGCCTCCGCATGCAAGAATAAATCCGAAATACCGAAGACCGATGCCCGACACCCGATACCGACCCCGACCCCGAGGCAGAATCCCAATCCACATCGCCACGCCGGCCATCGCGCGCACAAATCCACACGCAAAAACGACGAAAAACTGGATCACATTGGCTCGAATTGGATACAGATTGGATCAAACTGGATCAGATTGGATCGCCCCGTGGCGCACACAAAAAAACCGAAATCTCGAAACCCGATTCCCGATCCCGACCCCGATACCAAGGCAGAATTCGACCGCGAGGCGGAATCCGATCACCCCAACCTTAAAAACTTTGATATCGATAAGGGTCAGGGTTTGAGCAGGTTGTTTTGATCGAGGAGGAGTAGAAGTTTTTCGACGCATTGTTCCACGGAGTCGTGGTGTGTTGAGAGAACGAGTTCGGGTTTTTCAGGTTCTTCGTAGGGGTCGTCGATGCCGGTGAAGCCTTTGATCTGTCCGGCCCGTGCTTTTTTGTAGAGACCTTTGGGGTCGCGTTTTTCGGCTTCTTCGAGCGGGCATTCGACGTAGACTTCGATGAAGGGGATATCGGCATCGTCGTGCAGTTGCCGGACAAGGTTACGATCGGCGCGGTAGGGGCTGATGAAACTGGTGATACTGATGAGTCCTGCGTCGGCGAAGAGCTTGGAGACTTCGCCGATGCGTCTGATATTTTCGGTACGGTCCTCGGCTGAGAACCCGAGGTTTTTATTCAGGCCGTGGCGGACGTTATCGCCATCGAGTCGATAGGCGTGTTTACCCTGTTGCATGAGTACCTGTTCGAGTGCGACGGCAATGGTGGACTTTCCGCTGCCGGACAGGCCGGTCATCCAGACGGTAGCGCCTTTCTGGCCGAGGTTCCTCCGGCGTTCGTTGCGTGTGACTTCACCTTCATGCCATGTGATATTGGTAGCTTTCTGCTGTGTCATGATCTTCCTTTCACTACTAACGCACTCTTTGAGGCGTGCGGGAGTCAGGCAATCCTAGCGTAATGGCGTGTCTATGCAAAGGCTGATTGCCGGTCAACGAATCAGGGTGTGGTATGCCCGACGTTCTGCATGAACAGAACGGTAACAACCAATACATCGTAGATGGCGTGTGTCGCGGCGACGATACCGAATCCGCGGAGTACGAAAATCGATGCAAAATAAACACCGGCAAGGGTATAGAAGGCGAATCGAGCCATCTGGAAAGGATTGGTTTCCGAAAAGTGCGAGAGAGCGAATGCGACGGCTGAAATCAGGACGGCTGCGGCCGAACCGTAACTATCGGGTATAGCGAGCAGATCGACCAGCAGCAGGTGCAGCAGGGCGATCGCGATGAGTCGGAAGAGCAGTTCTTCGTAGATACCTGCCCCGATGGACAGGACGATACCGACGTGCCAGCTGGGTATATTTTCGAGTGTTTCGGCGGCGGTAGCGGCTGCGGGCAGGGGATGAAATGCCGAGAGCCATTCAATAGTGCCAATGGACATGGTGGTGGGGATATCAGTTGCACGGTTGATCAGGATACTGAAGACGAAGAGCGGCACGGCGAGTGCGACTGACTCGATGAGCATGATCAGGTAGAGTTTCGGTTCGGGCAACCAGCTTTCGCGTCGTAGAGCGTGCCATGCGAGCAGGACGGCGACGACGAGGATACCGGGCAGGTAATACCCTGTTGCCCCGAGCAGCTCGAAGAAATCACCGAGCAGACGTTCAGCCCAGATATGGGGCAGTTGTTCATTACTGCGTGGCGCATAGAGCCAGGTACCCAGTTCGTAAGCGATCAGCAGAGGTGACAGGAAGTAGAGGCCGTGTATCGGCCATTGCGCCCGGTCCCAGTAGGTATTGAGCTTATTGGCCTGGGGCGGACGACTTTTCCCGTTGCGTCTCATCGGTTGATCCTGATCGATCCGGCAGTGATCTGCTTCATCGGGCGAAATTGCGGGGTCAATCGAAAGTCATGACGGTGTGCATTTCGTCGCAGTGGTCATTGAGCAGATTCCGTCCGCCGAGGAATCCGAGTTCGATGAGAAACGAGGCACCGACGATCCGTCCCCCGAGCCGATTGACCAGTTCGCAGCAGGCTTTCATGGTCCCGCCGGTAGCCAGCAGATCGTCGACCATGAGAACGGTTTGTCCACTGGTCACGGCGTCGGTATGGATCTGGAGCGTATCGGTGCCGTATTCGAGTTCGTAGCTGATGGCTTCGGTATTGAAAGGAAGTTTATTCGGTTTTCGCACGGGTACGAAACCGGCACCGAGTTCTCGAGCGACTGCGGCGCCGAAAATGAACCCGCGTGATTCGGCGGCGCAGACCAGATTGATTCCGCGGCCGGCGAAAGGTTTTGCCATTTTCAGGATAGCGTCGTCCAGAGCGTGTCCGCATGCCAGTAGTGGTGTAATATCCTTGAACACGATACCGGGTTTCGGCCAGTCGGGGATATCGCGGATGAAGGATTTCAAATCCATATCAGAGCTCCTTTTGTCGGCAAGCGGTGTTTTACCAGAAAACGTCAAGATACACATCCGGCGGTTTGTAATATAATTGTTTTATGGATGCATTTGTAATCAGAGGCGGTATTTCACTATCGGGAACGGTCCGGGTACACGGTTCGAAGAATGCGAGTCTGCCGCTGATGGCGGCGGCATTATTGACGGATCAGCCGATGGTACTTCGGGACGTACCGGATTTGTCGGATATCCGAAATATGAACCGGTTGTTGACCTCACTCGGCTGCCAGGTGGACGGTGTTGACAAGGAATCCCGCGAACTACGGTTGCGTTGTACGGAAACCGGGTCGTCCGTTGCTCATTATGACATAGTCCGTACCATGCGTGCGGGCATTTGCGTATTGGGTCCCCTGCTGGCCCGTCGGGGCTATGCGAAGGTTTCGATGCCCGGCGGCTGCGCGATCGGTGACCGTCCGGTGGATCTGCATATACGAGGCCTTCGTGCGCTTGGAGCGGAGATCGAGCTTGACGAGGGTTATATTGTTGCGAGGTCACCGATCGGTGGTTTACAGGGTCGGCGGATATTTCTGGGTGGGCCGAACGGCTCGACGGTACTGGGCACGGCCAATGTCATGTCGGCGGCGGTACTGGCGCGTGGCGTGACGGTTATCGAGTCAGCGGCGTGTGAGCCGGAGGTACAGGACCTTGCGAATCTTCTAGTTACGATGGGTGCGCGGATTTCGGGTGCCGGGACACCCCGTGTTACGATAGAAGGAGTCCGTGAGCTGGGCGGTGTGGATTACACGATCATTCCCGACCGGATCGAGGCGGGGACTTACCTGATGGCCGCTGCGATCACCCGAGGCCGCGTCCGTCTCGAGAATTTTCCTACGGATTCGCTGACCGCGCTACTTGACCGTATGCAGGAGATGGGTTTGCCGATCCGTATAGACGGCGATAACGGTCAAAGCGATCGTATGCGTGACACCGTTGAGATAGAGGCGAGCGGTGGAATGAAGCCAGTGAACGTGGTAACCCAGCCTTATCCGGGTTTTCCGACAGATCTTCAGGCGCAGATCTTGGCGATGCTCTGCATGGCCGAGGGTAACTCGATTATTACTGACAAGATATTTCCCGATCGGTTTCTCCATGTCGCTGAGCTGCTTCGCATGGGAGCGCATCTGGTTCGGAGCGGTCCGACCGTGATGGTACTGGGTGTAGAGAGTCTGATCGGAGCGCCGGTGATGGCGTCTGATCTTCGTGCCTCAGCGGGTCTGGTGCTTGCGGGTCTGGCCGCGAAGGGCGTGACCACGGTCAACCGGGTGTATCATCTTGACCGGGGATATGAGCGGATGGAAGCATCGCTTAACGGGCTGGGTGCTCAGATCGAGCGTATAGATCAGCCGGCGATATGAACTGATATGTGCATGATGAAAGAGAAGGCAGCGGACAACAAGCCGGGAGCGAAGCATGCCGGTCAACTGGATAGCCGTCTGCTGGATATTCTGATCTGCCCGCTGACGCGAACGAAGTTACGTCAGGAGGGCGATGTACTGGTATCGGAGAAGGAGGGCATACGATACCCGATACGTGAGGGGATACCGATTCTGCTGTTGGAGGAGGCAGAGATACCGGATGATGCTGGCGGCATCGAGCAGCTCAGAAAGCGGTATGATGTTGATCTGTGCTCGCCGGGGAGTTGATCATGACGGATGATAACCGGCGGGAAGAACAAGACGATAGAGAAGGAGGCCATGGTGCCGGAAAGAGTATTCATACGTGATTTGGGGCCTGCGCAGTACATTGAAGGTGTGTATGCCGTCCAGAACTGCCAGCTTGGTCAGACGAAAGCGGGCAAGCCGTATATCAAATGTCTCCTGGCCGACCGTACCGGCCGCACGGCCGGCCGGATGTGGAACGCGACGGAAGAGCTGTTTCAGACGCTTCCGACTGACGGTTTTGTGATGATCGAGGGTCAGACACAGCCATACCAGGGAGAGATGCAGATCATAATCAACCGTATTCGGTCGCATGAACCGACGGAGTCGGAGCTCCAGGATCTGCTGCCGGTGACGCGTTACAACGTTGACGAAATGTTCGCGGAGGTGATCCGTCTGCTTCAGACGATCGAGGACGATTCGATCAGGAGTTTATGCGACCGGTACTTCGAGGACGGCAATCTGATGGATCTTTTCTGCCGCGCGCCTGCAGCGACCTCACTGCACCACGCATGGCTGGGGGGGTTACTGGAGCATACGTTGAGTGTGCTGAGGCTTGCCGATCGTATTCTGCCGCTCTATCCGCAGCTCAATCGGGATATCATGTTATTCGGACTGTTTCTGCATGACCTTGGCAAATGTCGCGAGTTGAACTGGGAGACCGGTTTTACATACAGTGAGGATGGGATACTGGTGGGTCATATTGCACGAGGTCTGCTGATATTTGAGGAGAAGCTCGAGGCATGTCGTGCCATGGGCCAGGTCATCCCCGAGCCGGTGGTTCGCGTGCTACAGCACATTATTCTGTCGCATCACGGCCAGCTTGAATACGGAGCGGCGAAGCTGCCATCGACGCCCGAGGCGATCGCCGTGAGTATTCTGGACAATCTCGACGCCAAGTTGAACATGGCTCTTTCCGCCGTGCAGGACGGCGAAGGTGAGCGTCAGTCGGGAGGTATGGACAATTTTACTGAGAAGATATGGGCGTTAGGTACGCGGATTTACCGTCCTGACCCTACTCGGCTGGCGGCCGAGCGTGAGGAATGATGATTGATGCGAGAAGAGCGTAGGCATCGTGAGGAAGTTGAGGGTATGGCGGAGGTTTTGTTTCTGATGAAATCCGGCGTTGAGTCCGGCGTATCAGGAAGCGAAGTCCGGTGTATCGGGACGATCGGCCGTTCGTTGCTGGATGTAGCGATTGAGAACGGCGTACCCATCGAGCATTCATGCGGCGGGATGTGTGCGTGTTCGACTTGTCATGTTTATATCGAGTCCGGCCATGAATACCTCAATCCGCCGGGTGATATAGAGCTTGACCGTGTCGAGGAGGCGCCTGCGCTTCAGACCAACAGCCGATTGAGCTGTCAGTGCATTATTCAGAAGCCGGGCCGCATTATCGTAAGAATACCATCGTGGAAGCGTAATACTGTTTAGTTCGGCACCAGTTCATTATCGGGGAAGCTGAAGGGAGGGTTTTTGAGTATACCGGCCCACTCTTCACGGACGCGCATCATGATACCGTTCCAGCTTTCGCTCTGGAGCAATGAGGTAATACTCTTATCCGGCAAGGCTTGTTTTGAAATCATGGGCCGCGTGTAATAAGTAAGGAAATCGTCGCACAATTTGATCATGACCTTGTATTCTTCGGTGGTTGCCTCGGTCATACCGGTATTTCTGTTCTGGAGCGTTTCCGCGAGCATATATTCGTAATGCAGAACGAGTTTCGCGAAGCGTCTATTGATTCGATCGACGAAGGGTTCATTGCTTTGAGAGGCGGTAATAAGAAGCGTCTGCAATTGTGTCATGGCGCCCAGTTCCGTGGAGACGGATTCGCCGGGTTGATCACTGTGTTGTTTCAGGCGGTTATTCAGCAGATCGATCAGGAGGTTGAACGCGTCTTCGGTATTGACCGAAGCGAGTGCGATATGCAGTTGTTCGACGACTGTTTCGGAGCTTTCGTTTCGGATGGCGTTTTGGAAAGCGTTGATCAGTTTTTTCAGATCGCCGTCATTGAATGAACAGGACATCGCGGCGTGAGAGAGCAGTTTTCCTGCCCAGTATCTGACTGCCGGGTTGGAGTCTTTGAGTGCGTTCATGCCCATAGCGAGCATTTCGGAACAGACGGTATCGGGCAGATGTTCCGCGACGATCAGTGCATTGATTCGAGTCATCACGCGTGAGCTGGTCATAGCCTGAGCCAGTTGTTCGGCCACGCGATCGGCGTAGTATTCCTTGAAATTATATTTGGCGATCAATGAGAAGTGGTCGAGCAGTTTCACGCGAGCCAGTGAGATTTCGTCTTCGCTGCCGGTGTTCAATTTATCGCACCAGTATGAGACGTAACTATCGACTGCGTTTTTTTCATCGCGTGTCAGCGGCCGTTCGAGTACGATGATATCCGGCGGGATCCGCGTTTGTGCGAAGCAGAAGCTGGAAGCAAACACCAGCAGAATCGCCACAGGCGACGGGCAAGAGCGTAATAAATTCATTTGAGATGGCTCCAATGATATATTGGACCGGGGTGTATCCGTCGGTTTTAAATGTAACAGCAGCGGCAGGTTCTGTCAAATCCTCTGCCTGGCTATGCGGATACAAGTTTTGTAATTGTCTGTATTTGTAAAGCCGGTTGTCGGCGGTTAGACTCAACTTCCCTAGCTTGACATTTTTCTGAACCGGAGCGTGATATGTCGATTCAATTTCGTCTGGAATCCGATCGTTTGAAGTCGTTACCTGACGCAGTCGGTATTTTTCTTTTTGACAAGATTGATCGACTGCCGAAGTCTTATGGCGTATTGGATCGTCAGATGGGAGGAATGCTGAGTGAAGCGATCAAGCGTCCAGAGCTAAGTGGTGGTCGGGAGCTTGTGCAGGTACTGTATCCGTCGAAGGGTCCGCGACGTCTGTTCATTGCGAGGCTGGGAGAGAGGGATCGATTTGAGGGTAATCAGATCCGTACGGCGGCGGCCAAGTTGATTCAGGCGGCGACACCGGCCCAGGTCAGGCGGCTGCATGTAGTTCTACCCGGTGATATGAAGGGCATGATGAGTGATCTGTCGGCAGCCCGTGCGATCGCGGACGGGTTCAGTATCGGCTCATACCGGTTCGATGACTACCATGGTGCCGCATCGTCGAGGACTACATCGGGTGGAAATACGCATTTTATCATTCGGATCGCCGACCGGTTCCATACGTCGGTACGTGAGCAGTTGACAATCGGTCGTTGTGTGGCCGAAGCTCGCCGTCTTGCCGCGACGCCGCCGAATATCGCGAATACGAGTTACATTTCGCGTACGTGTCGCAAGATGGCCCGTGACTGCGGATTGAAGTACCGGTTGATCAATGCAAAGCAGGCGAAGGAGTTGGGTTTGAACGGTTTATTAGCTGTCGGCGGTGCCGGTTCGCAGCCGCCAGCCCTGATCTGCCTGGAGCATCGTGGCAAATCCAGGCAAGGTCAAGGCCCGGTTATGCTGGTGGGTAAGGGTATTACTTTTGACACAGGCGGTTATTCCCTGAAGTCTGATGGCGGCCGGAACATGAAATATGATAAATGCGGTGCGATGTCGGTTATCGGCGCAATGCAGGCCATCGCATTGTTGAAGTTGCCGCAGCATGTGGTGGGTCTGATTCCCTGTGCGGAGAACATGATCGATCATAATGCGTATCGTGTTGATGACATCATCACGTTCTGCAACGGAGTTACTGTGGAGGTAACGAATACGGACGCTGAAGGCCGGCTTGTACTGGCGGATGCGTTGGCATGGGGTACGAAGCAATATCAGCCATCGGCGGTAATTGATCTGGCGACGTTGACAGGCGGTGTGGTGGTTGCGTTGGGGTCATTCTGTGCGGGGATGTTCTGCAACAATACCGTGCTTCACGGTAAGCTGACATCAGCGGCTGAGGAAACGGGCGAGAAGCTCTGGCCGCTACCGTTATGGCAAGAACATCGTGCGATGATGAAGGGGACCAGTGCGGATCTGGTCAATTCTGCTGACCGCAAGGCGCACCCGATCCAGGGCGCTGCGTTTCTATCACATTTTGTCGGCCCTGACGCTCCCCGGAGGATGCCGGAAATTCCATGGGCACATATTGATATTGCCGGCATGGCCGACGTGGATAGTGACACCCCGCTGCATTCGAAGGGGCCCACGGGATTCGGTATCCGGCTTCTGGTCGAGACGATAAAGAGGTTCTGACGGCATTCAGCCGGCGAATGGAGCGGGTATTTTTCTGAGTCAGCAGGTGGATTCCGGTTGATATTTCCGGACTTGCCGTCATTTCGTTTATGTGTACGGGCAAGCGATGCGGAGCGGAGTGGTTATTTTATTCCGGTTGAGGGTTGGAGGGGTTATACCGTTTGAATGAATAATGCGGATTATAACAAAGTCGTCGAAATGATTTGTCGATAGTCGTTAATGGAAATCTGCATTACCAGGCAGGAGATTATCGAGCATGGCCCACAGAAAGAGAGCCCGTCTGGGACCGAAGCATTACTGGAATGCGTTTCGAAGCGCCATTCATACCAGTCCACGATCGATCGCGCTGGGCATTTCGATCGGAGTTTTCGTAGCATTTACGCCTACCTTCGGGTTTCAGATGATTCTGGCTGTGATGCTTGCGGTGATGCTGAACGCATCGGCGACAACGGCGGCGTGTGTTGTGTGGATCAATAATCCTTATACGTTAACGACGATCAGTGTTCTGAGTCATGAAGTCGGTCATATATTCATCGGCTCTCGCACGGGTTTTGAAGTGGATCATTTGTTACAGGTATTGCACGGTTACGACGGTTCATTATTTTCGCTTAATGTCTACCAGTCGTTTCAGCAACTGCTCAACAGCGGCGGCAGCATATTTGTTTCCATGTTACTGGGCGGTGTGATAACGGGTCTGATTTTGAGCAGTGTGATGTATCCGTTTTTGCGCAAGCTGGTTTCACATTGGCAGCGAAAAGTACGCAAGCATTATCGTCGCCGTTCGCATGATCGCCGTCATCGTTCGCCGCTGTCCAAGCACATCAAGCCGGAGTCGCCGGATCATTTTGAAACCGATCATCCGTATCGCAAAGCGGCATAGCCGTGTTGTGTTTACATGGTTGTGGTCATCGGATAAGTACAGAATAATGAGGCTGAGTATGAGAGATATGTGCTTTGACCGACCATATCTCTCATACTTTTTTCAGGTTTGAACGATCATTGTGGATTAGCCCGAACCTTAACGTAAGTTAACGATTACTTTGATACGTTCGCTCCTGTGCCTCATGATCGAATGTTCGAACTGCTCTCGATTGAAGGTCAGATGCGACTGAAATCAAAACCGATGTCGGTTGTGCAATGCCAGTGTGTTCATCATTTTGATTTGATCTGCCACGTGATCGGTGGCTCAACCCTTTCCCCTCCTATCAATAACAAGAACGATATTTCGATGCCTGGTCATTATACATAATTTACCCTTATCAGCGTACCCCGAAAGCAGGTGAAAACAATCGGATTGATTAAAAATTCATGATTGATCAGTATTTATTTCTCTGTTTTAACAGGGCGACGGATGTATGCTTATCTGAATTGCCTGTATTATTTATTTGACAGGGTAATCAGGTGCTGATCTGGTAGAATATTCTTCCGGGACTGCGAAGGCAGGCTAGCCTGTTTTATTATACATGTTGGTGTTGCAGCGAGATATACAGAATGACTGAATACGGTCAGGCACAGCATCTTGGTGAGGGTGTCATGGCGATCATCTGGATCGGCTTAATCGGTGTGATCGGCATTCTGATGGTCATACTGCTTTTTCATGTCTGGCGTCGAGCGCATGCCCGTGAGCGGCATATTGAAGCCGACCGTCACGGCAACTGTGATCTGAAACCCGATGTCTGGGAATCGTCGGCGGATCGCATCGATACGGGCGTAATCGATGGTGATAACGATTATGACGAGGACAACAACGCTGAGAGCGACAACTGGTTTCCCGACCGGTGATAAGGGGATCGGTAAGCGTGTTTATGGCACCAGGTGATTATTTCTTCCACTGTGAAGCATTCAGGCATTGATTGATGGATGCCTGGACGACTTCGTACATCAGTGGGTGTAATCCGACGGGTTCTGCGATGAGGAATGACACCTCGGGATAGCGTTCACAGGCCTGACGGGCCAGTGCGGGGATATCCTGTTGCCAGTGTTTGCCGGGCAGGAGGAAGTAGGGGCAAATGATTACACGTGTTATTCCCTGTTCCACACATCGTCCCATGGCCGTGGCGATCGAAGGTTCCGACAATTCCATATGAGCGGCTTCAACGACGCTGATACCCGATTTGTGTCGGAATTCACGGACAAACTGTTCGAACAAGTCATTTGAACGTGCTAGGCGTGAGCCATGATCCACAAGGATGACGCCTTTTTGGCGGTCATCCGCTGACGGGCTTTCAAATTGTGCTGCCATGCTGAAATCATACGCATAGCGTGTATGAAAATCATATTTATGCGATTTGATCGGGCTGAATAAACAGGACGGCTATATCTTATGGGCGATTGTCGGGTGCAGGGAAGTTCTCTCCGGCTTGCCAGGCTGCTGACTTTTTGGGACAATAATGATCTTGGTCAATTATTCGTGGAGATAAAGGATATGGCACTCAAGATTGCGATTATGGGTGGTGATGGTACGGGTCCGGAAGTGACTGTGGAAGCGGTCAAGGTTCTCAAAGCTGTCGCTGAGGTCGAGAAGTTCGATTTTACGACGGAAGATTTTGATTTCGGTGGTGATCGGTATCTGGCGACGGGTCACATTATTGACGACAACGACATCGAAAAGCTGAAAGCCTTTGATGCCATTCTTCTCGGTGCCGTAGGTCATCCCGACGTGAAGCCGGGCATTCTTGAGAAAGGCCTGTTGTTGCGTATGCGGTTCGCGATGGACCAGTACATCAATCTACGTCCTGTGAAGCTTTATCCTGGTGTTGAGACGCCGCTGAAGGACAAGGGGCCTGACGACGTGGACTTTGATGTAATCCGTGAGAACACTGAAGACCTTTACTGTGGAAACGGTGGTATTCTCCGGTACGGC
Organism: uncultured Phycisphaeraceae bacterium; assembly: GCA_964425365.1. Classification (GTDB taxonomy): domain Bacteria; phylum Planctomycetota; class Phycisphaerae; order Phycisphaerales; family Phycisphaeraceae; genus CAYRND01. The sequence continues at coordinate 31,378 of CAYRND010000011.1, read as the reverse complement.
ACGATGCAGGAAGTGGCGACCCAGGAGATGATCGCCACGCGATTCGGAGCGGAGCGATGTCTTCGTTTTGCATTCGATTTCTGCCGGCGGAAGAAGGCGAACGGCGAGGGCAAGGGCCTGTTGACGCTGGTGCATAAGACGAATGTTTTGACCTACTGCGGCGATTTGTGGTTCAGAGCGTTCGAGGAAATCGGTGAAAAGGATTATCCGGACATCAAACGGGATTACAACCACGTCGACGCGTGTTGCATGTGGTTTGTGAAGAATCCGGAATACTACGACACCATTGTCGTTCCCAACATGTTCGGCGATATCATCACGGACCTGGGCGCTATGATCCAGGGGGGTATGGGAATTGCTGCGGGTGGTAACATCAATCCCGAGCCAGGAGGAACGAGCATGTTCGAGCCGATCGGCGGCAGTGCGCCGAAGTACACGGGGATGAACGTGATCAATCCGCTGGCAGCGATCGGATCGCTTGCGATGCTCTTGCAGAACTGTGGTCAGAAAGCGGCGGGTGATCGTGTTGAAAATGCGATCAAGCAGGTGACGCCGCGTCTGAAGAGTCTCAGTGCGGGTAAAATGGGTTATGGAACGAGAGAAGTCGGGGACATGGTCTGTGAGGCGTTGGATCAGGTGGCAGTAGGCTGAGTGAAGGCAGGGGTTGTAATTGTGATTATCAAAGAGGCGCGGCAAGCCGCGTCTTTTTTTGTGGTTCCTGGTCGAATCTGAGTATTCAAGATGTAAGTTGTATGATTCCGGTCATGGTTGCGTAATCGAGGTTCGGGGGTCGATTATGATTGGCGATACTGACAGCAATAGCGTGTGGTAGGGATAAGCGGTTCGACAGAAGAGCGGGGTTTATGAGGATGGTATATAGCGGCAGTTATTTTCGGCCGTAGAGGTATTCGTGGAGATATTGGATATCGGCCTCATGGTTTTTGAGTGTCCACGCGTTGACATCGCCGATTGAGATCAATCCGACGAGTTCGCCGGTCTGGTTGACGATGGGCAGGTGTCGGATTCGGCGGTTTTTGAATATGGCGCCGGCCTCGTCGATGGGGGTATCGGGCGAGCAGCAGATTACGGGATTAGTCATGACATCGGACACCATAGTTTGAGCGGGTTTCAGTCGTCGGCTGATGACTCTGCGGAGGATATCGCGTTCTGAGAATATACCAACTATGGCGGCGGATTCGGTAACCACCAGGACGCCGACCTGATGGCTGTTCATCAGGTCGGTTGCATCGAGTACTGTGGCAGAGGGTGCGATGCGATAGACCTGGCTGCCTTTACTGGACAGAATATCGTTCACAATGGACATACTGAGTTCCTGTTTTTGTTCTGGAAGGTGTGTATTGCGGATCGCTGATCAACGGTGGTCATGCCGGATGAAGGTGATAGAGGCTTCATGATAGAATCATAGTCATGAGAATCAGGGCGGTATGATGAAAATGAAGCTGACGAGTGATATTGATGGTAAGGTATGAAAAACCGGTCGGTCACGCGTAACGGTCACCGGCCGGTCCCTGATTCCTGAGTTCGGCATCCGGCAGCGGCTGGCATTAAGCCGCAACACAATACCGGACAAGGGTTAATAGCAACTAGGGTATTTCGATCACATCATCGATACCCTCGTGGGCGGAGTCGGTCACACGTCCGGACGGTTCGCCGGTACGTATAGCAGCGATGCGTTTCAGGACAACCATTGCGACGTCCGGCGCGACTTCTTCGGGAATCTGGCCGAGGATAATCTGCTGTACGACGCGATCCTGGCTGCAGAACCAGTTGATTACCCGTCCGACCAGTTCTTTCTGAGTCATTCCATTCCACTCACGCAGTTTTTCCAGTCGCTCTTTGTTACCTGCCGCGAGTTCTATGTTGATATTTTGTCTGGAATCTTCCATATTATTCTGTTCTCTCCCCATAAGCCTTTATCCTTTATATTGGACACTTGTGCCTAGGTAAGCGACAACTGATACAACATCTAGTGTACACGACTTGTTGTCTTTTGCAACCATTTTGCGATTGATGTGGATAAAATGCATTAAAAAGTTCGTAATGTCAAATCCTGATGAATTCGTTTTCATATTTGTGTATACTTTCTTGGAAAATTGTCGATTGCCGGGATATATTTTTCAGATTATGTCGGCTACTGACTTGATCGGGAACCGGTGGGACCAGTCACGGGAGGCGAAGGAAGCAGGGAACCACGGGCCGCGGTCGGGGTGGAGCCGGGTTTCGTGTTGTGAGTAGTCGGTGGCAGATAGAGGGCCAAAAAGAACGCTGCATGATTATCAGCGTCGTCGACTTTCATCTTTCATATGGATGTGAAATCAGATCAGCAGTTGAAATCGAGGAGTGATTTTAATCGTGTTCATGATTGTTGGTGACGTGAGGTACAAGGTTGAACTGTCGCACACGCCTGTGATGGTCGATGGCGTTGCCGCGCGTGCGGTCTGTGACCACCGTGGTAGAAGGCTTATTATCAATACAGGGTTGACGCGATGTGAGCTTGAGCAGGTTCTGAAGTCTGCAGCCCGCAAAATCAGCCGGCATCATCATCAGCATTCGGCGGTATATCATCCATCGGAACTTTACTGGTTCAGGCAGGGTGATACCGGTATGTAACAGAGCTGGCAGACTGTTGATGAGGATGATTTATTCTTGAGCGGTTCTGACGATTGAGTATATCGGTGTGAAGTTCAAGTGTTTTCATTTCCGCTTTGTTTCAGTGAAAGGTGGCTGGGAGTCATCGGCGGGAAGGATAATTTGTTCGATGCGTGTTGCCAGGCCGGTGTTTTCGTCTATATCGATGATAATGCCATTGAGCATGGGATTTCTGTCGGCCACGTCGAAAGCGCTGGGCATACCGGTGGTCATATGGAACAAGACGCGGTCGACTCGTCGTCCGATGATTGAATCGTGTGCGCCGCACATTCCGAGATCGGAGATATAGGCTGTACCCTGAGCGGTCGGATGATTAGCGGTGTGGTGGTTATCTGTTGGAGCAAGGATTCGGCCATCGGCGGTGGGTACGTGAGTATGTGTACCGAACACGGCGGCGACCCGGCCGTTCATCAACCAGCCCATAGCCTGTTTTTCGCTGGTTGCTTCGCCGTGGAACTCGACGAGGACAATAGGCGTCTTATGTCGGGGCAGTTGTTCGAGGAACTGTTCGACGGTCTGATAGGGATCGTTGGCAGGCAGGTTATTCATGAACAGTCGACCGAGTACCGTGATGATATAAACGCCGTTGACAGCCGGTTGGTCATCAGGGGCGTGTTTTTGTTTGATTTTTTCGGGCGTCAATCTCATCCAGCACTTACCGGCGGCTTTGGGTGACAGGTTAGCCGGCCGAATGATATTGCTCTGTGACTCCAGGATATTGACAATTTGTTTCTTTTTATAGACATGATCACCGAGTGTGACACCGTCAATGCCTGCGGCGGTAAGTTTGTGATAGAGGTTTGGCGTGAGTCCGGAGCCGTCGGCGGCGTTTTCGGCGTTGGCGATGACCAGATCGGGCTGGTATCGGGTTTTCAACTCTGGAAGTTTCTGTTGAATTGCAAGTCTGCCGGGTGCACCGACGATATCACCGAGAATGAGTATACGTATCGACATAATAGGGGAGCGTATCCGAGCAGTCGCTTCAGGTCCAGAACGTATTTCGTTTAATTCGGCCCGGTTCACGGTCTGGGTTAGTTAACGGTTTGGCATTTCCGCATTTAACTGTTGATTCTCATGTCGTTAGTCGTGATACTGTTGTTGGAGCCGGTATCATGCGATGTCCTTTCTGCCATGACAATAATGACAAGGTCATCGACTCACGTTCCGCCGAGTCGGGCGCTGTGATCAGGCGTCGTCGTCAGTGTCTGGCGTGCGGCAAGCGTTTTACAACTTACGAACACGTTGAGACCAATACCAAGCTGTCCGTCATCAAGAAGGACGGGGCCCGTGTTCCGTACGATCGCCAGAAGATGCTGACAGGTCTGGAGAAGGCGTGTTATAAGCGGGCCGTGCCATCGGATCAGCTTTCTCATATTGTTGACGAGGTGGAAGAGGAGATATTCAGGCGTGGCGGGAGGGAGATACAGGCGCTTGATATCGGCCGGATGCTTGCCAACAAACTCAAGCAGCTCGATCAGGTGGCGTACATTCGTTTTGCGAGTGTTTATATGGATTTCAAGGACATTGACGATCTATTGGCGGAAGCTCAGGAGGTTCAGGCGGCGAGACCTGTCAAACCGCTGCGTAACCAGGCATTGCTGTTCAACGGCGGTGAATGAAGGGTGCATTATCTGTCCGGCAGGTCGAATCCGAAGTAATCAGCGGCGTTATGGAAGCAGACATCGCGTACGATGTTTCCCACCAGGTCGAAGTCTGAAGGTATCCGTCCGATTGCTATGTCATTACCCAGCAGGTTGCATAAGAGTCGCCGGAAATATTCATGACGTGTAAAGCTCAGGAACGAGCGGCTGTCGGTGAGCATTCCCACGAATCGGCTGATCAGTCCCATGGCGGAGAGCGTTTCGATGTGTTGTGTCATGCCGTCGATACTATCGAGGAACCACCAGGCGCTGCCGTGTTGCATTTTTCCGGGAACCGAGCCATTCTGAAAATTACCGAGCATGGATGTGATGAGTGCGTTATCACGGGGGTTCAGATTGTAGATCACGGTTTTCGCGAGCAGATCTGCTGTATTGAGGCGATCGAGCAATTGTGCAAGTGCTGAAGCGACGGGCCAATCGCCGATGGAATCGAAACCTGTATCCGGGCCGATCGATTGGAACATTCTGGTATTGTTATTCCGCATAGCCCCGAAGTGAATCTGTTGTGTCCAGTTCTGTCGTCCGTTCATGAGGCAGAGTTCGTATAACAAGGCGTTTTTGAACTGTCGTACTGAGATGGGATCGGGTTTCGATCCATTGCGAGCCTTGCGGAAGATGCTATGGATATCGGAATGTGTGTAATGATCTGCATAGATCGTTTCAACGCCGTGGTCCGCCAGTCGGCAGCCGCATTCATGGAACCATTTCTGTCGAATCTGCAAAGCGTTCAGGAAAGAATCGAAGTCATTGATGGTGATATTTGCGGATTCCCCGAGGGCATCGACCCAACGGTTCCAGTGTTGAGGCTGATCGATGGCTAAAGCCTTATCCGGCCGCCAGGTGGGCAGTACGCGGATATTGAATGATTTATCTGAAGCGATGGTTTGATGATATTCGAGGGTATCGGTCGGATCATCTGTTGTGCAGATCAGTACCACATTCGATGTTTGCATCAGGCCGCGTGCCGACATATCGGTTGAAGCGAGCTTTGAGTTCCCCAGTTTCCACACTTGATCGGCGGTTTCGGGTGAAAGCAGCCGGTCATAATTGAAGTAGCGTTTGAGTTCGAGATGCGTCCAGTGGTAAATCGGGTTTCGCAGTGTTTGCGGGACGACGCTTGCCCAGTGTTGGAATTTTTCTCGATCCGAAGCCTGTCCTGTACAGAAGAATTCCGCCACGCCGCAAGTCCGCATCAATCGCCATTTGTAATGGTCGCCTGCCAGCCATATCTGCGTCAGGTTCTCCCATTTCCGGTCAGTTGCGATGTCGGCGGGCGACAGGTGTGAGTGATAGTCGATAATCGGCATTGATTCGGCAAAATCATGGTAAAGTCGTCTTGCCGGTTTGTTATCCAGCAGGAAGTCATCGTGAATGAAAGGTTGATCGCTCATAATCAGTTTCCGTGCGGGGTTTCGCGTGTCAATTCGGCGGCATATTCCATCAGAGCGTTTTCAAATGATTTCAGTGAAATGCTGAAATCACGTTGTACATCAGCGGTATTGCAGATTGAATCTTCCTGGCTCATGATAATCTGGTCGTTGTTGAAGGGCATATTCGGCAGTTTTGCCATGATCCGGGCCAGCCAGACGGGGAAAGGCAAGACGGGTTTTCTGCGGGCTTGTGGGAGGTATTGCCTGATGAGACGGTACATTTCGGGCCATGTCATCATATCGGGTCCCCCGAGCGTGTAGGTTTTTGCTGCGGTTTTCTGGATATGGCATGCCAGTACGAGGCATTTTGCGACATCGTTTACCCAGACCGGTTGCACTCTGCCGCCGCCTTGTTTTCCGAACAGTCCCCGTGCAAAGTAGGGGACGAAAGGCGGCAGCGGATTGATCCAGAAATCACGGATCATATGCATGAACCGGCCATCCGGTCCGTGAATGATGGAAGGCTGGAATATGGTCCAATTCAATCCGCTATGTCGGACGGTTTGTTCTGCGAGCCATTTTGTGCGGTGGTATCTGCACTGGGTGTCGGGTCGGCTACCGAGAGCGGAGAGGAGAATGAACCGTTGAATATGACCTGTCTGAACGGCCGCGTTGACGAGGTTTGCGGTGATTTCCTGGTGAACGCGTTCGAACGTCTGGCCCAAACGGTGATTTTCCGTAATAATGCCAATCAGATGGATGATTGTATTGGAATATTGTAGTGTTTGCCGTAAGGCATTGACATCATAAAAATCTGTTTCGACGGTAGTTATAAGGTCGGAGCGGGAAACGTTCCGTTGCGGTGTCCGCACTGGTGCCGTGACGGCACAGCCGTGTTGGACCAGTTGAGCCAAGACATGGGTGCCGACGAATCCGGAAGCGCCTGTCAGTGTGACGCAAGGTCTATTCGGGTCCATAAAAACCTCTGTGAAATCGTGACTAATAACACGACAGCACGTATGCCCCAATCGACGTTATAGTATTGGCCGAATCTGGAGTGTTCAATTGCGAAGAAGTAAAAAACCCATCATTATCGCGTCACGTCGCAGCCGCCTTGCTCAGGTTCAGGCAGAACTGGTAGGCGGGGCGATTAATCGATTGCATCCGAGGATCAACGTCGAGTATTTATGGATTGAATCGGACGGTGATCAATCCGTCAGGTTTTCCCTGGCGGGCGCGGGTGTTAAAGGTTTGTTTACACGAGCTGTGGATCAGGCGGTACTTGACGGCCAGGCAGATCTGGCGGTACACAGCATGAAGGATCTTCCCACGGAGCCTCGCGTCGGTATGACATTAGCTGCGGTGCTGTCTCGTGGCGAGGTTCGCGATTGTCTGATAGCGGGTGAAGGCATCCATTCGATCAGTGATCTACCTCACCAAGCGGTGGTGGGGACATCGAGTCTGAGGCGAGCCGCTCAACTGCTCAGATTGCGTGAGGACCTTCAGATCGAACCACTTGCAGGAAACGTGGAAACCCGTATCAATAAAGTACTTGGCAGTGATACTGAGAAGCGTTATGAAGCGACCGTCCTGGCGGCGGCGGGTTTGAGGCGTATCGGGATGGATCAGTATCTCCGGGGAATCATAGACCTTGACCAGATCATGCCGGCATCCTGTCAGGGTGCGATAGCCATTCAGTGCCGTGCTGACGACCACGTGACCCTGACGCGTACACTGCCGCTGAACGATCCCGCCACGGCGACGGCGGTTCATGCCGAACGGGAAGTGATCAACCTGCTCGGAGCGGATTGTCACAGTCCGATCGCGGTACTGGCGCAGCCTGCGGCGTCACCGGAAAAAGTTGTTCAGCGTAATGCCGACGCCCATTGGTTCCGCCTGCGTATCCGTGTGCTCTCCCCTGATGGCCGGCAATGCATCGAGTCGGATAAATGTGTAAAAACAAAAGAGTTGCGGCATTTGATCAAGAAAGAAGTTGCGAAACTTAACAATCAGGGGGCTGATAGGATACTGGCGGAATCGAGGGTAAGCGGTTTAAGTCGTGGAATGAATACGACAGCGTCAGCCGGTTCTTGAATGATCCGCCGTGGTCAAACATCCGCGACATCCGATTTTTATGTCCAGAGCGAGGTCAACCAGGCTCTGTTCGTGTATACTGCACGGTTCCATTACCTGCGGTGCAGCCGCAGTAGTCATCGAGGCCCTTTAATCATTTGACAGGGAGTCAGCCACTGTGAAAGACCGAACACCCACTATTGGTGGTAACTGGAAAATGAATCTTCATCGTGATGAGGTCACAGCTCTAACGGGTTTACTGATAGAAAAGATCAAACCTGCCGGGGATGTGGAGGTTGTGATCTGTCCGTCGTTTCCGTACCTGTCTCAGGTAGCGGATCAGCTTGGTTCGTCAGGCAGTCAGATCAAGCTGGGCGCACAGGATTTTTATTTCGAGCCCAATGGCGCCTTCACCGGAGAGGTCAGTCTGAGTCAGTTGAAGGACATCGGTGTACAGCTTGTCCTGGCCGGTCACTCGGAGCGCAGGCATGTGATTAAAGAGCCCGATGTTTTGATCAATGAGAAGGTACTTGCGGCGCTTGAAGCGGGTTTTGAAGTGATTTTGTGCATTGGCGAGAAGATCGAGCAGCGGGAGTCAGGCCAGACCGACGCGATCAATGCCGCCCAACTGAGTTACGGTCTGGCGGGTGTCCGGCCGGATCAGATGAGCCGGGTGGTAATAGCGTATGAGCCTGTATGGGCGATCGGCACGGGTAAGACGGCGACTCCTGAAGATGCTCAATGTGCACATTTGGCGATCCGCCGTCATCTGTCATACATGTTTGATCAGTCCACTGCGGACGGTTGCCGCATTCAGTATGGCGGGTCTGTGAAGGGAGCCAACGCGAAGGAGCTATTCAGTCGGCCGGATATTGACGGTGGCCTGATCGGCGGTGCATCGCTCAAGGCTGATGAATTTACTGCGATTGTCAACGCCGCGCGATAGCAAGGCGGCAGCGCCCCGGTGGTTGTGAACCGCGACAGGCCGGCGGTGGTATGAATCATTGGTTGTGATGGACACAGGAATTGTCTAACAGAAAGCAGCGACTATGTTAACTCTGAGTATATTCTGGTACGTCATGCCGACGCTTTTCGTGCTGGTCTGTCTGTTCATGATGCTGGTGATACTGATACAGAAGCCCAAAGGAGGGGGTTTAAGCGGGGCATTCGGTGGAGCGGGCGGCTCGTCGCAGGCGGTATTCGGAGCCAAAGTCGGTGATGTTCTGACGTGGATAACGGTGATCAGTTTTATTGCATTTCTGGGTCTGGCGATGGGTATGGCGTGGATGGCCACCCATGAGCACAGTGTTCCGGATGGTTCCCCTGCCGTCAGCGAGCAGGACCAGCCGGAGGGTGCAGAAGAGGAGTCTGTGGTGGTGGACGACGAAGTTGAGCAGGCGGAGGTCACAACGGAAGAAACGACCGCTGCAACCGAGCAGGCCGCAGATGAACCGGATGACGAACCTGCCGATGGCATGGCGACAACGGAAGAATCCGTTGATGAGCGAACGAATGATGGGTCAACTGAACCCGAGCCGCCGGCTCAACCCTGATGTCGATGAATCGGCGGGGTGCGGCATCGTTACTGATTGAGGAGCTCGCGATTTGATACGATCAATGACGGGTTTCGGAGATGCGGCGGTGGAAGTGGATGGTACGCATTATGCGGTCGAGTTGCGGTCGCTGAACAACAAGTACTTCAAGACGACAATCCGGATGCCGGAGGAGATCGCCGGTCTGGAGGCGGAGTTGGAAAGTCATCTTCGCAAGTCTGTTCATCGCGGTTCGTTTACGCTGACGGTCAAGATCCGGATCAGTGATGCACGAGCGGCCTCCCGCATCAATGAACCGGCGCTCATGACATATCTTGATCACCTTGAAACCATTCAGGAGAAAATCGCTGATCAATCGGTACATATCGATCTGACCCAACTGCTTGCGTTGCCTGGTGTACTTCAGCCGGCGGAAGATGAAGAGGCGATCGTCAACCAGGCCCGTCCTGTTCTGCTGGAGTTGGTCCGTCAAGCCGCGGGTAAACTGACTGTGATGCGTGTCAACGAGGGTCAGGCGGTAGCCTCCGACCTGCTCAGGCAGCGCAGCGATATTCTCAGTTGCGTGGAGCGGATCCGGCATCGTGCGTCGGTGGTGATCGATGAATATCATGAGAGACTGAGGGGGCGTATTGATGAACTGATGGCGAAGGCGGAGCTGAAGGTCGACGAGCACGATCTGATTCGTGAGGTGGCCGTCTATGCCGATCGTGCCGATATCAGCGAAGAGCTTTCACGAATAGTCGGGCACCTCGATCAATTCAGCCAGATCATCAACAGTCCCAGCGACGAGCCGGCCGGCCGAACGCTGGATTTCCTGGCGCAGGAACTGCTCCGTGAAGCCAATACCATTGCGAGCAAGTCGCATGACGCTGTGATCAGTCGTGCGAGTGTGGAGATCAAGAGTGCAGTGGATCGGATCAAGGAGCAGGTTCAGAACGTGGAGTAATGACCAACGGTGCCAGTCGACACATACCGAGCAACGAAAGCAACAGTAGCCGTTATCGACCCGGGTGACAATTCTGAATCAGCCGACGTGATTGAAGATGACGCATATGTGAGCGGTGTGAGTTCGGCGGTGGGTGATACGGGTAGCGAATCGGGCCGATACAGCACATTTTCAGCGGATGAGTTGAAAGTGGTGCTATCGCATTTCAATGTCGGACGGGTGGAATCCGTTCATGAATTTCCCCGCGGATCGAAGAAATCGCCCAAGGCCATTGTTCGCTGTGAGAAAGGTCTGTTTCTTCTCAAGCGCCGAGCTCGCGGGAAAGACAACCCTGTAAAAGTTGCTTTCTGTCATGAGCTTCAACTGTATCTGGCGTTCAGGCAGTTTCCGCTGCCGCACCTGGTCGGCGTGGGTGAGGACGGCTGTTCCATGCTCCAGTACCGCGGCCGGATTTATGAGATGTTCGAATATATCCGTGGATCGACCTATGACAGTACGATTGAAGCGACGATTGATTCCGGCAAGATTCTATCGCTGTTTCACAAGTTGCTTCGGGACTATCAGCCGGTCAACCGTGCGCCGAGGGGTTCGTATCATGCGGCGGAGTCGGTTTCCGTCTCGATGGAGGCGATTCCGAGCAAACTGGCAAGATCGGATCCGGAGTGGGTCAGGGAGCAGTCGGAACTTGTCTATCAGGCAATCCGTTTTCTGAAGACGTCTTATGCTTACGCCGCCACGCGTGTCAATGAAACGGGATTAACCGACTGGCCGATGCAGATCATCCACAGCGACTGGCATCCGGGCAACATGTTGTTTTACGACGCGAAGGTAGTGGCGGTAATCGATTACGATTCGGCGAGAATTCAGCATCGGATTATTGACGTAGCGAACGCGGCGTTGCAGTTTTCGATACTCGGCGGCTCGGACAATCCTTCGCACTGGCCGGATTACATTGAGCGAGTGCGTTTTCGCGAGTTCGTCAGGGGATACGACAGTGTTTCGGACAATATACTCAGCCAGGCCGAGCTGCAGGTCATCCCCTGGTTGATGATCGAGGCGCTGATTGCAGAGAGTGCGATTCCCATTGCCATGACGGGATCATTTGCACGGATGGACGGCATAGGATTTCTGCTGATGGTTGAACGGAAAGTACGATGGCTTCGCCAGCATGCTGAAGAACTGGTCAGATCACTTGAGACGTAATGCAGGATGAGGCGTATGACCATGAGACATTCGACCTTTCATCGATCGTTGTTCTGGCTGCCGGGTCTGTTGATAGTGTTAATGTATTCTTCGATTGTCGTCGGTGTGGCAAACGACGGTAAAGTGCTCGATCAGCTCAAATCGGAAGATTACGATACGCGGCATGAAATGACCCGTAAATTATTGCAGGACCAGTCACTTTCACATGAGGATCTGATTCGTCTGATGTCGGAGACGGACAGTGAGGAACAGCGTCAACGGCTGTTTGACGTCGCCCGTCACCATACGCTTCGGCGGATAGTGGAAGAGGAGTTTCCCGATGAAGGCGGCGGGTCACTGGGCGTTTCACACCGTCCGATCAGTCCTGAGGCATCGCCGGGTATTACTCAGGCCGCGATACTGGTAGCTGATACGATCCCGGGATTTCCCGCTCATGCCCATCTTGAAGTGGGTGATCTGATTCTGAGTGTCGACGGTCAGGCATTACCGGAGCGGATCGCTGCGGAGCAGTTCAAGAATCTCATTCAGGATCGTCACTGTGGTGATCGGATTGAACTGACGATCAATCGCAGGGGGGTCAGTAAACAGGTCAATTTTATCATGTCCAGTGCGGCGGCGCTTGGGAAAATGTACGGCGGCAATCCCATCAGTCTTCAGCCGCCTTATACTGATCGATGGCATGCCGTACGTGAGGAGCTTCAGAATCAAGTCCCCGGGGTGCAAGTGCTTGATGTGCCCGAGCCGGATCAATAGAAGAATACATGTCAGTCGGCGTACCGTGATTGACAGGAATGCAACTGGATACCGAGTGTGATTTCGGTAGCCGCAAGCAAGTGGATTGTGAAGTCATTCTGTATCGGGTTCGGGTACCGCGGGTTCGATTACGAGACTGATTGGTAGTTGGTAAGAGGCAACAGCGAGAAAAAAAATTTGCAATTTTATTTGCATCCGACCTGGATATATCGTCTTATCGATCTGGTAAACCATATGCCCAGGGAGGCAGCATTGTGAAGCATGTGACGAACATTCTGGCTGTATCGATCGTACTGGTATTAACGCTTTATGGCTCGCTCCACCCGGACCGCGGCGTGATGATGCATTATCCGTCAGCGTGCATCGGCATCGGGTTGATTGGTCTGGGAATGGTGATGAATGCGAGGCAGCGTGCGGCGGTGAAGGTAAGTTCGAAAGTGAACGATCGGTCGGACGGTTACGACCATTAAGAATCGTTATACAACCATTTTAACCCCGTCAGACGGCCTGTCCTGCGTGGGGGCGAGTCGTCTGACATTTTTTTTGGGAGCCGGTCCGGTTACAATTGTTACACCTTGACAGGAACGAGCGACTTAACATTTTAATTACCAAAGGCATTGTCAGGGGATGGTCGATCCCTATAATCAGGCAGCAATATGAACCGAGTCGGTACGATCAGCATGACGAACCACACGAACGGGCCGGTGGAGCTCAAGCATCATCATGTGATTGTAGCCGGCTACGGCCCGGTGGGCCGCATGGTAACAGAACAACTTGAGAATGCCGGACTTAAGGTGACTATTGTCGAGCTCAACCTGGATACGATCGAGAAGCGTCTGGATCGTGACAAGCAGGTGGTTTATGGCGACATTATTGATCCGGAGGTATTGCAGAAGGCGGGTATTGAACACGCTGATGCGTTGATACTCGCGATTCCGAATGAAGACAAGGCTCTTCAGGCCTGCCGCGTTGTCCGGGAGTTCAATCCTGACATTTTCATTGCAGCGCGTACAAACTATCTCAGCAAGGGTATGCTCTGTACGGCAGCCGGTGCGGACTATGTAGTCGTCGAGGAAGTGGTGACTGCCCAGGCGATGCAAGAAGCGGTGGTACACAGCCTGCTGGGTAAATGAAATTCACAGGAAATTACAGCTTCTGCAGACAGGGGCATGAAGGCGGCTGTCGGCGGATTCCCGCAGTTTTCGGAATGACGGAGCATTGTAAATATCAAGTATATGCGTGGTATTCACATCACCGATCGGGTATCGGCAGTGGCCGTCCATACAGCAGTGTGCAACTTTTCCCGTGGCGGTGATGGACAGTTCGAACCAGTGGATGCACCCGACATCCGGTATCTGACATTCGAACTTTCGTTGCACCTGGCCCAGCCAGTCACCCCGCGGTACGATGCATGACAGGAACAAGGGATATTGTCTGCTCACCCAGTCTCTGAATGCGATATCCTCCTGGCAGTCGGTACTGACGCGAGCAAGCATAATATTAAAGGGAATTTTTCCCTGTCCTTTCCAAGCATGGATTCTGTTCAGATTATTGATTGTTTTTTCATAAGGCAGATTCATCACCTGCCGGTACTGCTGCGGCCGGTGTTCGTTGAGTGATACCCAGAGGTAATGGATATTGCCGACCCGGCACAATTTTTCGAGGTGTTTTTCATTTAATATGGAGGCATTGGTCGTCAGCGTAAGATGAGCGTGCGGCAGTCGAATATTGATCTTTTCGAGGATTTTGTAAAGTCGTTTATCGAGCAGCGGTTCATTGACTTTGAACGGTGAAAGTTGAAAAGCCACATCGGAGGGTATGGCGGTCAGGTCATCGATGATTTTATCAATGAGAGAATCCGGCATTTTCGTACCGCGTCGTTCAAGTGTGGAATAGGGGCAGAACTCGCAGGAGGCGTTGCACAGCGCGAGTGTTTCCATATGAACATGGAAGGGGTATTTCATATAGGGTGTTTCACGGCGTTTGAGGAAGATATCCTGATAGTTTCGATATTGCTGCTGTTGTGTCTCCCTTTTTTTATCCCGGCTTATTTTGAGAGATTTTTTCGCTTCCTCGATCATCCCTGTTTTTCGATAAGCGACTGCGAGGTTATTATGGAAATCTGCGTTATGGGGATTGATCTGAACGGCTTTGCGGATATGGTTGACCGCGAGAGAATGATGGCCGCGTTGGAGTTCGATGACGCCCAGCATATGCCAGGCATCGGCGATTGCGGGTAGGTGTTGCGGGTTTTTCAACTGGGTGATGCCGGTATACAGATCGCCTGCTTTGTTCAGTTCGCCGGCCTGGAACAGCGACCAAGCCTCCTGGAGCAGTCGTGCGGGTTTCGGATTTTCCTTGATGACCATTCTGCTTTTCGAGTCCAATGGCTTGTTCCCATGTGATATCGCGTTTGTGTAATTTCTGATTAATACTCCTTACTTTCTATCGTGATATGGTGACTTGTACTGAACCGCTGATACAGTGTCCGGATAATACGGCTTTCAGAGAGCAGGCCGGTACAGGTTCTGGCGTCACAGCTAACCGGTCAATTGTTCCACGACCGGACTACGGTGAGTTGGCGTGGACGATGACAATATCGTGTTCAAGGCGATACATTCGTATGTGAAGTCGGCATATCGAATTGCGGGATTACGGGGTGGGATTTTCCGGCATCTGGGAAGAACTGCGGGCCGTTTTCGGTTATCGGCAATGCATGCCGATTGATGGTAAACTAAGGGACTTGACTGGAGACGCGTGCAATGAAGATTATTTTACCTGATGGTAGTGAACGTATTTATGAATCAGAAGTTACGGCCAGGCAGGTGGCGGAGGATATCGGCCCGGGTCTGGCGAAGGCCGCGGTGGGTGCGAAGGTGAACGGCGAGTTGGTAGACCTTGATCGTCCGATCCGGCATGACAATGGCGAAGCAACACGGCTAGCCATTATCACAATGCCCAGAAAGGATAAAACAGGTCGGAGCAAGGGTGAGTCAGATCCGGACGC
This sequence comes from uncultured Phycisphaeraceae bacterium, assembly GCA_964425365.1. Lineage (GTDB taxonomy): Bacteria > Planctomycetota > Phycisphaerae > Phycisphaerales > Phycisphaeraceae > CAYRND01. The sequence goes on along the minus strand of CAYRND010000011.1, from coordinate 16,142 downwards.
GTTGTACCTGCTTCGTCACACGACGGCGCACGTGATGGCGGAGGCGATCTGCCGGTTGTGGCCGAAGGCTGAGCTGGCGTACGGCCCGCCGCTGGAGAACGGGTTTTACTACGACATATATCTTGACGATCCGATTTCGTCGGACGACTTTCCGCGTATCGAGTCACAGATGAAGGCGATTATCGATGCGGGTAAGCGTATGACGCGATATGAGATGCCTGTCAATGACGGCATGAGGAAGCTGGAAGCGGAAGGTAACAAGTACAAGCTTGACAATGCATCGCGAGCGATCAAGGGGGGTGCGGCGGCACTTTCGTGGTATGCCACCGGCGAGCCTGGGAGTGACTTTGAGGATTTGTGCATGGGTCCGCACGTTCCCGATACGAGTTATATCGGCGCGTTCAAGGTCATGTCGGTTGCCAGTTCGCACTGGCATGGTGATATCGAGTCCGACCGTTTCCAGCGTGTATACGGGACGGCGTATTATCATCCCGGCGATCTTGATGAATATCTGCAACTGCTCGAGGAAGCGAAGCAGCGTGATCACCGTGTAATCGGTCAGAAGCTGGGTTTGTTCACGATCGAGGAGCAGGTGGGTCAGGGTCTGATTCTATGGAAGCCGCGAGGCGCGATGGTACGTAGCCTGCTCGAGTCGTTTCTACAGGAAGAGCTGGTGAAGCGTGGCTATGATATGGTTTACACGCCGCATATCGGTAAGATCGATTTATACAAGACCTCGGGTCATTTTCCGTATTACCAGGATTCGCAGTTTCCGCCGATCCAGATGCGTGACAGTGACGAGCAGTATCTGTTGAGGCCGATGAACTGTCCGCATCACATCAAGATATATGGTTCTGAGAAGCATTCGTATCGCGATCTTCCGATCCGTCTGGCTGAGTTCGGTACGGTATACCGTTTCGAGCAATCGGGTGAGCTGACGGGTATGACCCGGGTGAGGGGTTTCACGCAGGATGATGCGCATATATTCTGCACGCCGGACCAGGTGAAGGAGGAGTTTCGTGACACGGTGAAGCTGGTGCAGTTCGTCTTCAACACATTCGGATTCGAGGACGTTGCGATTCGGTTGTCGCTACGAGATCCGGATTCGAGCAAGTATACTGGTGATCCGTCGCACTGGGACCGTGCGGAGCGAGAGTTACGTGAGGTTTTGCAGGAGATGGGGATTGGTTTCACCGAGGCTTCGGGCGAGGCGGCGTTTTACGGACCGAAGGTCGATTTTGTGGTGAAGGACGTGATCGGCCGGAAGTGGCAGCTTGGTACGGTTCAGCTTGATTACAATCTACCGGAGCGTTTCGGCATCACATACGTGGGCGCGGATAATGCCGAGCATCAGCCGGTGATGATCCACCGTGCTCCGTTCGGGTCGTTGGAGCGGTTCATGGCGATTTTGATCGAGCATTACAATGGTGCGTTTCCGTTGTGGCTGTCGCCGGAGCAGGTTCGGGTGTTACCGATCAGTGAGAAGTTCGAGTCTTATGCATTAAAGGTGAAGTCGGCGTTGGACGTTGCGGGTTTCCGCAGCACACTTGATGCGGGCAATGATCGACTGAACGCGAAGATCAAGGTTGCGCAGGACGCGAAGATTCCATACATGCTGGTCGTAGGCGGCAAGGACGAGGAGGCGGGCACGGTATCGGTACGCCATCGCCGCGACGGCGACCGGGGCGCGATGCCTCTGGGCGCGTTCATCGAGCAGGCGGTCCGTGAGGTATCGGATAAGTCCTGAGGGCGAAAACCCATAATCCCATTATCTGCAATATCTTGCATGCGATTCATTTATGAATGCATCTCTTGCATATGAACGATAATAATGATATAATTTCTAATGAAAGGAATAGATGTGGCTATGCCGTTGGAACAGTATGAGCCGGAGCAAACCGGTGTGGTGACGAAGGCGTTTCTTCGTGCGGGCAGGTATTTTGATATGAGTCATGCGATGTTGTCGCGTATTATCCGGACGAGCGAGTCGACCATGTCGCGTATTGCTGCGGGCAGCCGCATGATCAGTCCTGACCAGTGCGAGTTGGCGATTCTGCTGCTACGTGTGTTTCGGAGTCTTGATTCGCTGTTCGGCGGCAACATTGAGCAGAGCCGGTTGTGGCTTCATTCTGAGAACCGTCATCTCGGCGGCCGTCCTGTCGATTTGATACAGACTGTTCAGGGGCTTGTGCATGTCAGCGACTATCTCGACGCCATGCGTGGGCACGGATGATATCCGTGGATTCAAAGCGGATGCGTATCGTATAGTGGAAGCGCAGCATCGTTATGCAACGCGTAAGCTGGTGGATACAGATGACGAGCAATATGTGCTGGAGGCGTTGATTGACGCGGTGAAGCCGCCGCGTCCGTCGGGTGTTCGGTTTGCGGGTCTGCATTATCTGTTGTATACGCCGTTTCGTTATCCACCGCTTCGTCACGGTTCGCGGTTTGGTACGCGATACGAGCGAGGTATCTGGTATGGTGCGAGTCATGTAGATACGGCCTTAGCGGAGAAGGCTTATTATGATCTTGTTTTTCTGGAGGGTTCTTCGGCGAAGCTGACGGCGGTGGAGAAGGAATACACTTCGTTTCAGATCGGCATTTCAACCGATCGTGGTGTGGACTTGTGCTTGCCGGGGTTTGATGCGTATCGTGACCGAATTTCTTCGCCGGTGACGTATGCGTACAGCCAGCCGCTCGGCCGGTGGATGCGTGAGTCGGGTGTGGATGCGTTTTCGTTTGATTCGGCGCGTGATCCGGAGCACAAGGCGAATATTGCTCTTTTCGAGCCTGCGTTTACCTCGAAGCGTCCGGCGAGCAGGAAAATGAGATCATGGCATTGTCTGATTCTCGATGGCGTGGTGAGTTTCATTCGCAAACAGAGTATGTCATCGGCATGTCAGAGTTACCGGTTTGATCGCGGTCAGTTTGTTGTCGATGGTGTACTGCCGGCGCCCGGGCTTGGGGTGTGAGACATAATCTGCTTTGGTATTTCGCGGGAAGCGATACGTCGTTTCCGGACTTGAAAGCATAGTGAAATTGCGGGCATGACAGTATTAATTCATGTGCAAGCACGGTCAAATCCCGACGGTTCGGGATCGTGCATGTTATCCGAAAAGATGTGATTTCAGAGGTATCTTGTCAGTTGGGTACCGGCGATCATGCGTTTGTTCTCGGGATCGATGATATCATGCGAGATGCGGTTACCCAAGACGACGAATGCTGCGAAGAACAGGACGGAGACAAGTAATATTACGGCGGCGATAAGGTTATGAACGGTTGTCTGCTGTTGTACGAAACCGACGAGGTAATCCCAGCTCATATGCAGTGCGGCGGCGAGTACGTAGCAGTTTGCGATCCACGGTCGCCAATCCCGGTCGAATAGTGTCATACTGAGCGGGAAACCGGCCATGGCGCCCCAGACGGTATGCATCATGAGTCGTACAGCTTCCGGTCCGAGCAATTCCAGTGAGGCGTTGTCGGCATTTTGGAGGCTGATGAAGAGCAGTCCTTCGTAGCAAGCGGCGCCGAGACCGGCCATTGAGCCGTAGATCAGTCCGTCGATCGGATCGTTGAATTGCCGTTTGAAGCAGACGGCGACGCACACGACGACCAGCAGTTTGGCGCCTTCTTCGAGGCCCCCGGCCATTGCGGCCCGAGCGAGTGTGTTGGTTTCCATGAATTGCCATCGCGTAATCACCAGCCATTCGATTTCGAACGTCGCGTACATACCTACGGCGCCCATGAGAACGGCGAGGATCAGCATCCAGGACGGTTCAGGTTCGTAGATGTCATAACGTGCGATGAATGCGATCGCCAGGAGTGTGATAAGGAAGAGGAACAGGTAAACGATGATGGCTTATAGCTCCTGTCGTGTTATTTTCAGGCCGGATTATTGCATTGAATCGGCCGGTGGACCGAAGTGCTGAAGTATCAGGACTTATCGGATCATATGAACGGTGTTGATCAGTCGATCAACGGTTTGACCTGCGTTTTGAGATGTGCGAGTTCATTTTCGAGTATTTCGACCCGCCGGGTCAGGGCGTCGAGGTCGGGCGTGGCGGGTGATTCCGGCTTGGTGCAGGTTTGTGTAGCGGGTGCATCGAGTGGGTGGAGGTTTTCGCAGAGCAGTTGCTGGTACCGTTCGGCCCGGCTACCGGGAGCGGGTGGCAGTTGTCTGACGAGCGGCGGGTCGGCATCGATCAGTGATGACAGGATATTTTGTGCGACGTCGAGTGATTCGATGGTTTTCATTCGCGAGGCGTGGTTCCGCAGTTCGCCGACGGTCTGCGGTCCTCGCAGGAGCAGTTCAGCGAGTATAGCGGTTGACGGGCCGTGGATATTGAGCACTTCCTGTGTGAGGTGTCTGTACTTGACGACGCGGCTTCCGGTGAGATGGACTTCGGTGACCATTCCTTTAGCTCGCAGGCCGTCGAGTGCTTCCTGTGCCTGGTCTTCGTCGAGTTGGCGTACGGGTTCGCGGTTGCTTTTCTGGTTGCAACCGGTGACCACGGCGTTGAGTGACAGGGGATACGCGGCGGGCGTGGTGAGTGCTTTTTCGATCAGCACGCCGAGGACGCGACATTCATCCGGTTTGAGTTCGTTCATAGCGAAGTTCGTCGATCAGGTTTACGGGCCGGTGTTGAAGCCGCCGCCTGCGATTGCCGCGATAATAATCACGATGTACATGACAATAAATAATACATTAAGCACCAGGCCGATCAACGTAACGATCCCGATGATCACGAACATGGTCTTCAATTTTTCGAGGCCGTCGCGAAGCAGGAAGAGATGTTGATTGAGATATCCTTCATTGATTTTGTTGGCGGATGAAACCATCAATATGCCGATCCAGATGGGCAGCCAGCCGATAATGGCGCCGATAATAGTGAGGCAGTAGATAACGCCCAGCACGATCATGATAATACCGAGGAATTTGATCCAGCCCTTGGCTTCGAAGAGCGGATTGACGACATCATACGTGCTGAGTTGCGGGCCCTGCGTATCGGTGACGGGTGGAGTAAGCCGGCCGCCGCCGAAGGTATCCATTTCTGTCATGATGTGCTCCCTGGTTGAATTCGAGTGTGTGGTTACAGTCTGCCGGCTGATTTCGCCGTAAGGTATACTCGGTCAGCGGGGCAGGATTTCTGTAATATGGGATGGCGGGAAGGGGGGAGATGGTGTTTATAAGGTTTCAGGTGTGTCAAGTTTCTCAGGTTGGGGTGAGCAGCCATGTGCTGCAGTGTGCTGCATGTCGGGTTGTCATGTGGGGAGTGGCGCCTATGATTGTTTATATGAGGGCAGCGGTATTCAGTACGAAATCGTATGATCGCCGGTATCTTGAATCGGCGAACGGTTATTCGGGCGATCCGCATGAGCTGGTATTTTTCGAGCCGCGTCTGACGGTGGACACGGTTGCTCTGGCGGAGGGTTTCGATGCGGTTTGTGTATTTGTGAACGACGAACTTGATAGTCGCGTACTCGGCCGGCTTGGTGAATACGGCGTTCGGGCCGTGGCACTGCGTTGTGCGGGTTTCAATCATGTCGATCTCGCTGCCGCGGGAGAACTGGGTATTCGCGTGGTACGTGTACCGGCGTATTCACCGCATGGAGTTGCGGAGCATACGGTGGCGTTGATATTGGCGTTGAATCGCAAGCTTCACCGTGCGTATCACCGTGTACGTGAAGGGAACTTTGCACTGGAGGGCCTGCTCGGGTTCGAGTTGCACGGCCGGGCGGCGGGCGTAATCGGAACTGGTGCCATCGGCCGGCAGGTAGCGATGATTCTGTTGGGATTCGGCTGCGATGTAACGGCGTACGATATCAAGGTTGATTCTGAGCTTGAAAATCGCGGTGTCCGTTATGTTGAACTGGATGAGCTGTTCAGGGGGAGTGATATCATCAGTCTGCACTGCCCGCTGACGGCGAAGACGCATCATCTTATCGACGGCCGGTCGCTGGGATTGATGAAAGAGGGTGTGATGATCATCAACACGAGCCGGGGCGGTCTGGTCGATACGGCGGCGGTGATCGAATCGCTCAAGGGCGGCAGGGTCGGTTACCTGGGTCTGGACGTTTACGAGGAGGAGGAAGAGCTGTTCTTTGAAGACCGTTCGTCGAATCTGATCCGTGACGACACATTTGCGCGGCTGTTGACGTTTCCCAATGTTCTGATCACGGGTCACCAGGCGTTTTTCACACAGACGGCGCTCGAGCAGATCGCGCAGACGACGATTGCGAATCTGAGCTGCATCGAGCATGGCCGGGAATGCGGTAATACGGTAGAAGCGGCGGCACGAGCAGCGGTCCGTGGTGATTGAGCAGGTTGCATGTGCGTGCAGTGATCTGGTTTTACTGTAATCGGGTATGAAACGGATGTCCGGCCGCGGAGCTGTGCGGATCTACGTCGAACGTGTGAGTATGCATGGGTATTATTCGGCGAACATGGCGTCAACGAACCTGGCGGGTTCGAATGGTTCGACGTCGTCGGGGGTTTCGCCGACGCCGATGAATTTGACGGGTATGTTAAGTCCTTCGCGGATGGCGATGACGATCCCGCCGCGGGCGGTGCCGTCGAGTTTAGCGAGGAAGATACCGGTCACGTCGATAGCCTCTGCGAAGACCTTTGCCTGGTTCACGCCGTTCTGGCCGGTGGTGGCATCGATCACGAGTATGACTTCATGCGGAGCGTTGGGGATTTTCTTCTGGACCACGTTTCGGATCTTCGTGAGTTGGCGCATGAGGTGTTCCTGGGTATGCAGCCGTCCGGCGGTATCGATAAGCAGAACGTCGATATTACGTGAGACTGCGGCATCCGCGGCGTCGAACGCAACGGCGGCGGGATCGCCGCCTTGTGAACCTTTAACGACATCAACGCCCAGTCGTTTCGACCAGATTTCGAGTTGCTGGACGGCTGCGGCCCGGAACGTATCGCAGGCGGCGAGCAGGACGGTTCGGCCGTCGTCGCGAAGGCTCTTGGCGATTTTGGCGATACTGGTGGTTTTACCGGAGCCGTTGATTCCTGCGACGAGTATGACTGTGGGGCCTTCGCCGGGTGTTGCGAAGTTCAGTCGCCGGTCGATTTCGGGGTAGTAAGCCTGGAGTTGGTCTTTGAGAAACTGGAGCGCCTCGTCGCCGCTGGTCATTTCGCCGCGGTCCCACGCCGCTTCGATATCCTTTCGGATTTCGACGGCCGTTTTAACGCCGATATCGGCCTGGATCATCGCGCGTTCGAGCTCATGCAGGAGCTCCGGTGAAAGCTGCTTACCCGTCAGGATCGTCCGCAGTGCAGCCACGGATTCGCTGCGGGTCTTCATCAGGCCCTTTTTCAATTTACTCAGTGTCGCGCTGAACAGACCCATCGTTGTTATCCGGTTCTTTTCTTGTTTCAGGGTTAATATGTTCGGCCAACGCCTGTTCGCCGGGTTTTGGTTCGTTGTGATCGATTACTTCGCACGTCTGGTTCTTTTCGGTGTTTCGGAGTCGTTTAGCGATTTTATCGAGTACGCCGTTGATGAACGCCGGGCTGTTCTCGGCCGCGTATTTTTTGCTCAGTTCGACCGCTTCGTTGATAGCGACCTTAACGGGCGTGACCTCGGCGATGATTTCGTAGTAAGCCAGTCTGAGAATAGCGCGATCGACCGGCGGCTGGCGATGCGTCGGCCAGTCGGGTGCCAGCTCGGTAACGATCCGGTCGGCCTCGGGGTGATGTTGCCATGCTGCGACGGCGATTCCCACGGCCTCGGCGCGGACGTCGGCCGGGTCGTATTCATCGTCCAGCAGTTCAAGAATCGTTTCCGGCTGGTCCTGACCGGTCACATCGATCTGGTAGAGCACCTGCATAGCCAGTCGTCTTGTATCGCGGCGTTTACTCATATTGCCGGTTCAACCTTCCCTGTTCGATGAAAGTTTCTGTTCGAGTTGTTCCATCAGGTTGGCCATTTCGACGGCGGCGAGCATGGCCTTTTCGCCCTGGTTGCCCATTTTTGCCCCGGCGCGGTTGATTGCCTGCTCGATGGTATCGGCGGTGACCAATCCGAATATACACGGTACGCCGGTGCGTGTTCCGACTTCGCGGATACCTTTCGCCGCCTGCTCGACGACGTGGTCGTAATGATCCGTTTCGCCGCGGATCACACATCCGAGACAGACAACTGCCTGGTAATGTCCGGACTCCGCCAGTTTTCCGGCGGTAACCGGCAGTTCGAATGCACCGGGAACGTGTACAACGGTAAGTGATTCCTGGCTGCCACCGAGGCGTTGCCAGGTATTGACGGCGGCATCGAGCAGGTGGCGCGTAAAAAACGCATTGAATCGGCCCACCACAACGGCGATTTTCGCATCTCCTGCCATCAGGCTACCTTGCAACTCTCGCATCATATGTCAATTCCGCGGTCTAAACGAATGAACCGGGTGGCAAACGGGGTAATGTACCATGATAACCGCATCCTGCCAAAACCCGGATCGTTCGGGTCAGGGCCATTGATGGCTTCGGTGGTGTGAGGGGCGAGGTGTTGTTTTCTGGTAAAGCGCGTCCCGGGAATTCTGCGGCGGCGGCGGGTTTCCCGGGGTTTGTCAGCGTGCGCGGGGGTTTCAGCGTGTATGTGTGGGTTGTTTCTGGTCTCGTGCTTTTTTTCGTAGTGTTAGCCGGTGGCAGTCGGGTGGTGTATGATTCCAGTGGTCAGTATGAAAGGATGTGATCTGTGACTGATCCGGCCGGGAAGTCGAAGCAATCGAACCGCACTGCTCTGGTCATCGGTGTTGTGATTGCGTTTGTGATTATTACGGCGGTGCTGTTCGACAAGTACGTTCGGAACCACATTTTTCCGAAGAATTTCGGGGAGGTCGAACCCGGCCTGATCTACCGCAGCGGCCAGCTTTCGCCGGTGCTTGTCGAGTCGACACTTGACCGTCACGACATCGAGGTGGTATTGAGTCTGAGTCACGACGCCCTGGATCGCAAGCCGGACCAGCGAGCGGAGGTAGCGGCCTGTGAGAAACTCGGCATCGACCGTCTGCTGTTCCCACTCCGCGGCGACGGAACGGGCGATCCGGAGGTCTACGCCACCGCCATCGCCGCCATTCACGAATCGGTACAAGCCGGTCGCCCCGTGCTCATCCACTGCGGCGCGGGGGTCCACCGCACCGGCGGCGTACTCGCCTGCTACCGCCTGCTTGTCCAGGGCTGGACCGCTGAGGCGGCATTCGACGAAATGAAAGCCTACGGCCTGGGCGGCGACGGCGAGAAAGTCGGGCCGTATGTCAATGAACATATCGAAACCATCGCGAACAAGCTGGTCGAGTTGGGTGTGATTGAACGAGTGCCGCACCCGTTGCCGCTGTTGCCGGTGGGGTGATAGCATTTCTGAAGCATCGTGAAGGGGCAAGTTTATCAAGCGGCGGGATCAGCCAAGTAAGTGTGATACAGGTATTTCGCCGGTTGCCGGCAATTTTCTTTTCAGTGTGCAGTCTTCATGTTATCGATATTTCCGTGGCCTGTGATCTGACCGGGTCAAGCATAACAGGATTTCTCGCATGGCTGTCGAACATCGCTCGCCGTTGCGATTATCATCCGTTCAAGGTCGGGACTATCAGCGTGGGTTCGACGTAGAACAAGACACCGGTCCTTGACCATAAGGCTGCCAGGTTGGCTTTAAGATCATTTGTGATTGAATAGCTATCTTACTGATGTTTTTTCAGCAGGAGTACACGAATTTCAGCGTACAGCGGATTTTCGTACGCAGAGTCGGTGTCTGGTTCCTGCTCAGGCGAGGTAGCAGACGACTTTCTGTTTCATGTTGTTGGCGTTGATCCAGAGTTGTTTGTTTTGGCCGAGTTCGGTGGTATCGAGTACGCGGACGACGTGTGACCAGCGGTCGGCGTTGCTGATGTACCGGTCGAGGACATTGGGGGTATTTTCGAGGAAGTTCTTGTTGATGTAATTATCTTCCTGGCCGGAGATCATGGCCACGTAGAGGATATCGTTTTCGACCAGATCGCTGAAGAAGTGTGTACCGAGCGACAGTTCGGGGATCAGATTGCCTTCGATCGATACCAGTTCGCAGAGTATCGATGCTGTATTGATTTCGGCGAAGCTGACGGGTACGCCGAGAGACGGTGTGGTGGTACCCCATCGTCCCGGGCCCATGAGCATGGTGACCGGCTCGCCGGCGTCCCGGTTACGTGTGATTCGTCCGATCAGCCGGGCGACGGTGTAACAATCGCTGAGTTGCAGTTCGCGGTAGATATGGGGCACGACGTAGATAATCCGATCGACGGCGTCGATGCGACTCTGTCCCATAACGGCACTTCGAGCGCGGAGGATGAGATCGTTTTCAGCGATATCGTCAGGCGGATCGGCAATGGTCCGACCCTCGCGAATCTGCAGCGGGCGGCACTGTACCAGGTTGACCTTGTAATTGTCGGCATCACGGAAATTGGCGGTGAACTCGACGTCGACGGGATAATCGTACGCCTGGTGCAGTATTTTGAGCATACGGCGCATATCCTCGACGAACCGGGTATTCTTGAGCAGCACATCGAACGTCAGTACCCGCGAGGTCGCATGTTGTACGCCTCGTCCCCGTGCGACGCGTTCCCATTCCTGCTCGGGGCAGGCGAACAGGTCAACGGGTAGTTTCGTGCTCTGCTGCAGGACTTCTTCGTAGGGCATGCTCGCATGCTGGTCTGAATCGAGATCGAGCACATCGACGCGTCGCTGCGCATACTGTCGGACCTCATCGAAATTCGTTTCGGGGCGCAGCTCGGGATCGCTGAGTGACACCAGTCGTGTGTAGTCATCGTCGGCCCGGTCGACCGCGCGTGTGCCAAGCCCGAGTACCAGGCGAATCATCCCGGCGGAGGGATCGATCCGTTCATGCCAGACGTACGGGTTGAATGAGAACCCGACGCCTGCGATCTGTGGGTAAAAGATGCGGTCATGCTGAACGCCGGAGACACGTTGCACGAGCAGTCCCATCTGTTCGTCCTTATCGAGCATTCCCCGCCTTGCGCGGTAGACCAGGGCGTCTTCGCTCATGGTACTGGCATAGATGGTCCTCACGGCCGAGAGGAAGTTATCGAGCCGTTTTTCACGCGGCGCCTGGCTGACGCAGAAGACGCTGTCGTACTTACCGGCGAAGGCGTTGCCGAAGTTATCCTCGAGCAGGCTGCTCGAGCGTACGATGATCGGTGACTGGCCGAAGTAATCGAGCATGGCGACGAACTGCTGTAGGATGTGGTCCGGGAAATGTCCCTGAAGAATCCGTTGCCGGCCGGTTTCGGCGCCTTCGAGAAAGCTGTCGGGATTTTTCTGTTTCTGTCTGACCCACCAGCAGCCGTTTCGCACGAGGAAGGTATAGAAGACATCCGAGCCGATGAAGAACGAATCGTGAATTTCGAGCAGCTCCCGCCATCGTTCATCGAGTGTTTTGAGGATAGCGCGGGCGAGTAGAACGCCGACCGACTTGCCGCCGATCAGCCCGGTTCCGATCATCCGTTTCCTGATCCGGATGATATCGTCGATGGTGATGTATTTTTCGACCATACCCGAGACACGCTGATCGCGAGAAAGCACCATGCGTATCAGGCGGTGCAACAGTGTTTTTTCGGTGTCCGGATCGATCTCGCCGTGTGCTTTGGCCTGGACGAGCTGTTCGGCCTCAAAGAATGTTCGGTCCCACAGGTTCAGCCGGTGATTAGTCGATTCGATAGTGGACCAGTCGTTGGATGCTAGGATTTCGGAGCTGGTGATACTGTCGGTTACTGGTAGAAACGCTTCGCCTCGCCAGACGTGGAGCATATGAATAGTCGGCGAGTATCGCTGTTGGATTTTGAGCGGTCTGATGTAGAGTTCATCCTGATGCCGGTAGACATCGGAGTATATCTGTGTGGTATTCATGATCGGCGTGGTGGCGAGCGTGGAATGCGAGCCGCGGAGAATACCGAAGTAGGCGATCGTTGCGAGGTCGTACAGGTAGGGGCAGGTGAGCATGAAGAAGTTGGCGAGCATTTCGTCGCTGTACCAGTCGGCGACCAGATCGGAGAGGCAGTCGAAGACGTAGAACGCGCCCCGGCCGGCCTGTTCGATTTTTCGGTGGATTTTGTAGAGGAACTGTTCGAACCCGGCCTCCGGGTCAAGTTCGTGCAGTTCGGCGCCGTTCACGGGCAGCGGCTGATGGCGTGCGAATCGGAAATAGATCAGGTGTCTACCCGAGCGTTTCGCGTAGTCGGTGTAGGGCCTGACCAGCGGCTCATATTCACTGATATCGCTTACCTGCCAGACGACGTTATCGCCGGGCAGCAGGCCCCGGATCACGCGGTCCAGGCCAGTCAGCCCGGTACTGATCTGCATATCAATTGGAGACATGTTCGATACCCTCGGTCACATGGTAAAAGATGGACAAACTATTTGTCTGCAAACATTAACAGCTCACATGCTCACGTTCGCGGCCGCCGCCCTGTCACGCGGGACGAGACCCGATATGATATCGGGGCGGTATTTTATGAGCGATCTATTCTAATGTGAAAAGGATGCGATGTTAAAAAGAGCGAAAATAGCCGTCATCGGCGGAGGCAATGTCGGATCGAGCTGTGCCCTGTGGGCGGCGAGTCGGGAGCTGGGTGATATTGTCATCGTGGACATCCCCGAGCAGGAAAGCTTCGTACGCGGCCGGATGCTTGATCTGCAGGAATGCTCGCCGATCGAACTGTTCGACGCCCGGATCGAGGTGGGTTCAGACTATCAGCTGATCGAAGGTTCTGACGTTGTGGTTCTGACGGCGGGTATTCCCCGTAAGCCGGGGATGAGCCGTGACGACCTGATCCAGACGAATGTGAAGATCGTCCGTAGCATCTGCGAGAAGATCAGGGCCCACGCCCCCGGTGCCATTCTGGTTGTGGTCTCGAACCCGCTGGATGCGATGGTCTACACGGCGTGGCGAACCACAGGGTTCGACACGCGGCGGATCGTCGGCCAGGCTGGCTGTCTCGACGTCGCCAGGTTCAAAACGTTCATTGCCATGGAGACCGGATTCAGTGTCGAGGATATCAATGCTCTGCTACTGGGCGGCCACGGTGATGACATGGTGCCGCTACCGCGGCTGACGAATATCGGCGGCATTCCGGTGACCGAGTTCATAAGTGAAAAGCGTCTTGAAGAAATCGTCGAACGTGCGAAGCAAGGCGGCGGCGAGATTGTGGGGTTAATGGGTACCAGTGCGTACTACGCCCCGGCCGCGGGTGTGATGCAGATGGTGGAAGCCATGGTCAGGGACAAGAAGCGTATATTGCCGTGTGCGGCGTACTGCGAACGTGAATACGGCGTAGGCGACGGCAGCGGCGGCTACTTCGTCGGCGTGCCGTGTGTTATCGGGGCCGGTGGAGTCGAACGTGTGATCGAGTTGGATCTGTCAGGTGATGAAAAGGCGTTGATGGACGAATCGATCCGTCACGTGAAGGAACTGGTAGGCGTGGTGAAGTCGACGTTTCCGGATTTGGGATAAGGCCTGCCGGGTGGTGGTGAACCGCCATGACATTCGGGACGTCGTAAAAGGAGAACTGTTGGTGTCTGATCAAGGCGTGCTAGCACAGAGCGGCAAAAGTGAGCAGCGTGAGCATAATGATCTTTTTGCGTCGTGCCATCTGATCAGCGGTAAGGTTGAATATTGTGAACATATGCGTCTTCCTTTTCCCTCTGCCCATAGAATACATCAAGGGGCATGCCGCGTGTAGGAAAATTTGCTGGAATTTTATAAGACAAGCCATTAAATGTGTTTGCATAATTAAATTTGTATCAGGGATCATGCTGGGGAAAATGATATGTGGCGTAAAATCAACAGATTGAAGCATCATCTGTACCCTGCGGGCATCATAGCCGCTGTTGTGTTTGCATTCTGTTCAATTTTTATGCCGTCGCAGCTCCATGGCGAGGACATGGATGGTGCGACGATCACCGCCCCGCTGGCGGACCGTAGCCATGCCATGCAGGCGTATCTGCTGGCGTTGAAGTGGGTACGTGGGAGTCAGGTCCCGGCCTCGGCCGATCAGTCGATACCGATTACCCGTTTGTTCGGGGTTCGTATCACACTTCGGATGCACACCATGATGGTCGCCAGGTCGGATGCCTATGTGGATGAGCTCGATCGAGCGGTGTCTGAGCCCGGTTATGCTGCTGACGCGGCGGAGTTGCTAAGGTCGGCAGTGGATGATGCACTCGGTCAGGTGCGTACCTCGCTGGCAAACGCCCGTTTGAAGGCTGTTCGAGACGGGTGGCTTGCCCAGGTTGATCGCGTTACGGAGCTCGAGGATATCGCTCATCGGCTGTTAATCGATATCCAGCTCGGCTACGATCTCGAGCCGGTCCATATCGCTGATGCCGCCCCTGATGATTTCGCTGTCACTGATGCGTTCGTTCACGGCTGGCATGGTTTGCGTGTGGTTGCTGATCGCGGGCAGAACGGTTCTTTCAGTTGGCCGGCGACCAGCCTGGCGGGGAACATATCGGCGAAGAACCAGTTGGTACAACTGCTCATTGCGGAAGGGCTTAATCATCGTAACCTTGTCCGGCTCGGGCGATCGGGCGGTCCGGTGTTGCAACGGTTCAAGGTGTTACATTACGTGAAGCCGCTGTTGGATATTGAATCGCATCTTCTGGTTCGCGGCAACGATGTTCTGCCGCCGCAGAGCATGGACCAGATGAAACTGGCGTTTCTGGCGGAACGGATCACGGATCATCTACAACGCCGGTTCATTTCGAACGGTGAGGTGCGGGGCACGTATCATCCGACCAGCGACCGTTACGATCCCGAGCGTGCTTCGGATGAAGACATTTCGCTGGGCGCTTATGCGATCATCCGGCAATGCCGCCTGCTTATTTCACAAGGTCGGGACGATGATTACATTATTGATAACGCCCGTCGGGCGATGGAGAGCATCGAGCGTCTGGCTGAGCAGCAGCTTTCGCTATACAAGACGAATCCCCGTGCGGTTCAACCGGCGATCTGTGCCCTTTCACTGCTGTCGTTCATTGATTCTCCGTTGATTGATTCTTCACGTGACAAGCGGAACGGGTTGAGCGACCTGTTACAACAACTCTATGAGCCGGTTTCGGGATTCCGGTTGCCGGGTGAACCCGGCGTGACGAACGGTGAGTACGTCAACCAGGCGACCTCGGCGGTGATCATCGCGTCGCTGGCCGGTATGTACGAGGTGACCTTGGATAGTGAACTGGGTAACCGGCTGCTCGGGATGACGCAATGGTTCTGGACATGGACGGAGGGTAATCCGAACATATCGTCTTTGCAGTGGTACGCCGCGGCTCACGAACGAGCGGGTGATCTTCTGGTCAGGCAATTCGAGGAAGAGGCGGCTGCAGAACTGAAGGAACAGCAGCGTGATCTTGCGGGCCTGGTGGATGCCATGTTGAGATATCAGATCATCGAGCCGCCCGAGATCGGCCCGGACGATGTGTTGGGCGGATTCGATTTCGGGCTCAATCCCGATCCCGACTGGCGAAGCGCCCAGATGTTGGGGTTTCTCGCCGTGGCGATCCGTCATAAAGGGATTCTTACGCACGGCGACCGGTTCGGCTGGCTGCTGTCGGCGTCGCTGGCGGCTCGCTTCATCGATCAGCTCAGTATGCATCAGTCCAATTGTTATTATGTGCGGTCACTTGACGATACGCTTGGCGGCGTGAGGCTGTCGCTGGTGGACAATCGTCTATCGCCAGCGTCGTCGGCGGTGGCTCTGCTGGCTGTGACTGAACTGCAGGAAAGTCTGACTGAGATGGATCAACAGGAGTAGTATCCATTCTGTTTTGATATTTCGCGTGAAGCGATTTGCCATTTCGCGCTTGAAGGTGAAGGTATATGGGCACCGGCGTGACTGATGAAAAACAGATAGTCGAACACGGGTAATCCCGAGGGATCCGGATTGCCCATGTTATTCATGCCGCCCAAAAGATATTATTAAAAGCGGAATGCGTATTATTCACGCTCTGTCATTAGAGCATATTAATCAACCTTGTAGCGCCACCGGCATTTGTTAGGTATGCTATTAAGAGAACAAGGAGGTTCGATAATGGCAAGACCTTATCACTACAGCGCTATAAAAGCTCAAGTTTACCACCGGGGCAAGCCGATAAC
>CAYRND010000010.1:0-42915 GCA_964425365.1 uncultured Phycisphaeraceae bacterium | reverse complement strand
TTATCGGCTTGCCCCGGTGGTAAACTTGAGCTTTTATAGCGCTGTAGTGTTAGGCGTTAGTGATCGGTTAAATTTCCGTAAAGATTTCCTAATTTAACATTCTGCTCACTTTAATAAGGGAGCATGCCATAATTTTGAACAGGCGGCGGTCATGTGTTATGGGGTGTGATCGAGCAAGTTATTGCAAAGGAATTGGACTGTTTGATCTATGAGGGTTTCACGATGACGGTAATCGGTGAAGCTGTGATCGGCGTTATCCATTTTTATGATGGTGCAGGTTCTACCGAGTTCGAGGCATCGTTTTTGGTAGTCCAGAGACTCTTGGAAGTTCACGGTGGCATCAGTAGGTGCATGGAAAATCAGGATCGGGCAGTTACCTTCGGCGAGTAATTGGTGGGTATTGATCGCATCAAGATGATCGACGAAGGGTTTACCGAGAGGCAGGCCGTGGTAGGGTACCCATCCCTGGTGATCGAGAATGGCTTTTAATCCGGTGCGTGTGGTGGCTTTGAAAGTACGGGTTAAATCAAAGACAGGCGCCCAGAGTACGGCGGCGGCGGCGTTTTTTCCGGCATCGGCGGCGAAAAGCGGCAGTGCCCCGAGGCTGGAGGCGACGAAAGCGATACGTGTTGGATCATACCAGTTCTGTGAAGCGGCCCAGGTCATGACGGTGTTGGTGTCCTCCGCCATAGTGCGTGGTGTGAGTTCCTGGAATCGGCCTGTGGATTCCGCGCAGCCTGCCTGATCGAAGCGCAGGCAGGCGATACCGTTGTGATTCAGTTTTCTTGCCAGTTCCACGAATTTATATGTATGCCCGAGTCGGTTGCCTGTCAGTCCGTGAATGGCGATGACAAGGGGGAGGGGGCCGGGTTCGTCGTGGTCATGAGCTTCAGGCAGGTCAATGGATGTGGCGAGCCGGTTATTACCATGGGGGATGTACTGAAAATGCATCATCCGGATATGTTGATGTGAAATGTGCGACATTGCAACGTCGGCATGTAAGATGATTTTATATCGTCGGATGCATTGCCGGCGGATGTGCAGGAGCGGGTGGATTGAGTATCATGAAATGACGACGTTGCCTGTAGAAGATGAATAGAGTAAAAGAGGTAATATGAAACGGGATATCAGCCAACGACCAGATCAGGGAACACACATGAGCCGCCTAATTAGAAGACTTGGGTACCCGTTGATGATGATTTCGGTATTATTGACAGGGTGTCAATCTCAGCCTCATCGCGAGTTGGCGGAGGTTCCGCCGCCGGTGATGGATGAGGGTTCCTCTTCAGAGTCTGTCAATTTTGTTACGCCAGAGCCTGAACCGGTTGTTCTGGACCATCAGGAGGTGAAACAGCCTGGGCCACGTGAGGTAGTACCTGTTGCTGCTGAGCCGGTTCGTTTTTCACAGAGCTATACGATCCGTAAGGGAGACACATTGTGGTCGATTGCCCGGGAATATTACGGAGACGGAAAGCGATGGCGTGAGATAGCACAGGCCAATCCGCATGTGATTCCTGAAAAGCTTCGTGTGGGTCAGGTGATCATGCTGCCTTAGCGGCAAGGGGACGTAATCAAACATTGCGTTGTGCCTGCGAAAAGGGTGTGGAGGTCGGGTGAGATGCCTATCAGCTTGAGGATCAGGTGAGTAGGGTTTATACCCAGGTGACATCAAGCGTCAGGGCTTTTTCCAGTTGTTTGAGGTAAGCCGCGTGAGTCAGTTCAAAACAACCGAACTGTCTGAGATGCGGGTTGATAAACTGGGTATCAAGCAAAATGAATCCTCTGTTTCGCAGATGCTCAACGAGTCTGACGAGGCAGACTTTGGAGGCATCTGTTTCACGGTGGAACATGGATTCACCGAAAAAAGCGCCTCCGATGGCAACGCCGTACAGTCCACCGACCAGTTTTCGTTCATGGCCCGGAGTCATGCGCCATGCTTCCATACTGTGCGCGTAGCCTAGTTGATGAAGCGAGTGATAAACTTCGATGATTTGGTTGTTGATCCAAGTTTCGCCTTTTGCGTGGTGAATATCAGCGCAGCATTGAATGACTTGTTTGAATGCCAGATCATGGGTGACGTGGAATCTGCCGCTGCGTAATCGTCGTTTCAAGGAATCCGGCACATGGAACGAATCGGGATCAATGGGAAGTACGGCTCGCGGATCGGCGTAATACCAGTTAATGCGTCCAAGTCGACAATCTGCCATGGGAAACGCGCCGATATGGTAAGCCATCAGTACGTGTTCGGGTGAGAGGTTATACGCGTGATTCATGGCGCTAAAATCCTGTTTGAAAGCATTTTACTCAAGGATAGGCGTTTTTGAGGAAGAGTCATGGTTCTCCATTTTTACAAATTTACTACAACGTATTGCGGAATATTGTTAATCAAAATATTTTTCAGGATCGACGCAAAAAACGGTTGCATTGCGAATCGAGAGCGGATATATTGCTTCCACATAATTAGGCGGTTTTTGCTAGGAGGAGAGATAGACAGGCGGGAGAGAGAGAAAGATGTAATCATGCAAGCCGCCTAAAAAGCCTTGGAGATTTCCAAGGCTTTTTTATTTTTCCCATTTCCCCTATTTTAACATGGTCGATCTGACGGGTTGGATAAGATGATATTGAGTTGTGGCAGGTCGACTTGAATCAACGGCAACATATTGAGATGAATTGTCAGGCGGGTTTGTGTTTTTCACCTGGTGTTGTTTTTATGTGTAAAGCTGCGTCATGAGGTCATGATATTGTCTCCGGCAAGTACTTGAATATCAGAAAAAAACCAGTACAGTATAAGTAACAAAAAAGAGCCTCTTCATTCCGCGCCGGCTGGGCACTACGACCCGGTCGGCGTTTGTTAAGTACAGAATTCACATATCAGATTACGGCGGGTATCCATGCATCTGTTTGTTCCAGGTTTCACTAAGCTATATGCTAACGAAAATGAATCGAATCGAGCAGATTTTCAATGATCTCAAGAGCAGGCGTCAGAAAGCATTGATGCCGTTCATTACAGCGGGAGATCCTGACCTGGAAACCACGGCGGCATTGCTGCCCGAGATCGAGCGGTCTGGCGCGCATATCGTCGAATTGGGGATTCCGTTTTCTGATCCGATTGCGGATGGACCTGTGATCCAGGAATCGATGACATACGCGTTGAGCCGGGGATTGCAGGTATCGGCGGTATTCGACATGGTGAGGCGTCTTCGGCCGCAACTGGAGATAGGCGTGGTGATGATGGTCAGCTATTCCATCGTATACCGATTGGGTCTGGAAGCGTTTCTTGACGAGGCGGTGGATGCCGGGGTGGATGGTATGATTTTTCCTGACCTGTCGTATGAGGAATCCGGGCCGGTGGCCAGAGAGGTACGTGATCGCGGTTTGATCATGAGCATGCTGATTGCACCTGGGACATCCAATGATCGTGCCGGCGGAATAGCAGGCCGGTCGAGTGGATTTATTTATCTTTTGTCTCGTGCGGGTATTACGGGTGAGCAGACGGCATTACCCGAGGCGTTGCCTCAACGGGTATCAGCGATCCGACAGGCGACGGCTCTTCCGATAGCCGTGGGTTTCGGGATATCGAACCCGGACCAGGTCAGCCGGGTAGTAAGTGTAGCGGATGCTGCGATCGTGGGTTCTGCAATCATACGACGTATCGTCCAGTATCGTCACGAGCCGCAACGCATCATTGCCGGGCATGTGGGATCATTCGTGCGGCAGTTAGCGACGGGTTTGTCACCGGCTACTGCGAGAGAGTGTTCATGACTGTAGCGAAAGCATCGAGCTGGCAGAAGATGGCATGGGTCAACTGGCTGACGTTGCTTCGAATAACCAAGCTGAGCCTGGGGATGATCTGGGCGGGCACATTGATTCTTTTCGGGTTATGGCTGTGGCACAGTCGGATTCACATTGAAGCGTTGATTTTTCTGGCGATGGGAGAATATATTCTGATGTTCATGGTGATTGATGACCTTTGTCCGTATGCCCCGTCGGTGGTTACAGGTTTTTTTAAAATCACGGCGGCGCTTATATTTTTCTATTCGCTTGTTTACCTCGGCTATCTTTACAGCAGCCTTCTGATCGGAGTTTCATGATGTTATGGATTAACGGTTGCTTTGCCGGTTTCAGGAAGTTTCGTATGGAATCATACGTATTGTTGACGGCATTATTATGGGTGATCATCTGTCCGATGATGCCGATGACATCAGTTGCGGCGTCTGATGAGTATGGTTTCAGCGTATCGCGCACGCCACGTGAACTGGTTGCAGAGCGTCTTGTTCTGATGGGCATGATGAATTATGTCCAGTCGTATTACGATGAGGCCATGAAGAAGCCGAATCTGGAGATGGCGGAGATTCTGCTTGAGTATGCATCAACGTACAAGTCAGAAGACCCAGAACTGTGGTCTCTGCGAGCCGAGATAGCGATGAAATTGGATGACAAGCCGGGATGGGAACGGGCACTGCGTGAATATATCCGCCTTCGTCCTGAGGATGATACGGCGCAATTGGAATTGATTTTTTCCCGTCTGACATCGATGGAGACACTGGACGCGCGTCTTTCCCGCCTGGAGAGCATAATGGGGTCGACGACATCGCGTGCGCTATCCCCGTCGGTACGGTCATATCTTGCGAGTTTTGCGGCGGGAGCGGCGCGTGAACTGGGTGATACGGACAAATTCGCCAGATGGCTGAAACAGGCTACCCAGCTTGATCCTGCCAATCAGGATGCCGCCATGATGATGGTGGACTTCACGCGTGAGCGTGGCGGATCACCTCTGCACATGGGAGCTTCGCTGATCCACCTGGTCAAGGCATCTCCGCTGATGGCTGGGGCAAGACTTCAATTGGCGGAGTTGCTGGCTTCAGAGGCGGTGTACAGCCGAGCGGCGGAGCAATATCGCCTGGCAATGCACATGAGTGGTCGGCGGCTGCCTCATGAAAGTGAGCGCAACATGCTGCTGTGCCTGGGCGCTTCGGGACTGGACGAAGAGGCGATGGCGTTTCTGACAGACATTTCGCAGATGAGCCGGGAACCGGAACCGGACGAAACGGAGCAGGAAGCGGAGCAGGAAGAGGAGCCATCTCCTTCATCGGAGCCGCTGTCGCCTGATCTTCAGTTGTTTCGTACGGCGATCATCTATGATCCTGCCAACCCGGAATCTTCGGACGCATCCTTGGGCGAATTGCTGGCAACGATCGAGAACGGCATGGATATGGATCCGGATCAGCGTGAATATGATCAACTGTGGCTGCAAGCGATGTTCGGGCATGACATGGGTATGGTGGACGAGCAGATTCGCGGACTTGGAGAAACGGATCATGTACTGGTCAAGCGGGCGCAGGGCTGGATGCATTTGCGAACCGGCGATCATGATCGTGCCCGAATGGTGTTTGAGGAGTATGCTGAGCAGGATCCGCCGTGTGCCTATGGTTTGGCGCTGTTGAGCGGTATGGATGAGGCGGGACAGAGCCGGGCATTACGAGAAGTGATTCGTCGTTTTCCTCAATCACTGGGTGCGATGCTGGCAGCCCGTGAATTGAATCGCATGCAGAGACCTGTGGAACCCACCACGACGGGTAATCGTTTGCTGGAGATGATGAGTTATGTTTCGCCTCAGGTCTGGAGCATGAAGATGAAGTCGGCGACCGAATGGGTTCAGATGCGGATCAAAAGCAAGAACCCGCGCGCCGCGATACTGGAACCGATTATGGTGGAAGTTACGGTTCGCAATGTTTCGCCGTTGCCACTGGGTGTGGGAGAAGGTCGAACGATCAGCAAGATGGTATTGCTTTCACCGGCCGTTTTTTCAGATGGTCGTCCGATTCCAGTATACATTCCGCCAATAGAAGTTGATATGAGTCGCCGGTTGACTTTGAATCCGGGCGAGTCGATTGTGGTGGATATGGATATTAAACGTTATGCCGTCGGGGGATTGCTCGGCAGTCGTCCGAATACGTCATTTACGATCAATGTCAGTGCGATGCTTGATCCGGTTCCGACGCCTGTTGGTCCAATCCCCGGCCCGATGGGCAGCACGGATATTGTCCGAGCGATTCAGGCATGGGGATTGCCTGTGACGGATCAGAATATCGAGTTGTGGCTCAGGCAACTGGACAGCCACCGGATCATTGAGCAGATGGAAGCGATAGTCAGGTTGACGAGTATGGTTGTCAATTCGTCGGAAGTGGAGGATGAATCTCATATTGCAACGCTTGATCGGATAGCGGATGCGATCAACCGTCGCTATCCCCAGTATCAGAGTATGCGTCAGGCGTGGACGATACTATCGATTATCAACGAAAAAGATGATGGCAATGCCCGTTTACAGCGTGTATTCGATCTTGCCAAGCGCAGTGAGCATGAGATCGTGCTGATCAGTTACTTGACCGTTCATGTAAAGCGTTCGGACTCGGAGGTACTGGCGTCGGCACTTCGTCATGACAACCCGAGGATCAAGCGATTTGCCGAAGCCATGAAGCAGGTACTTGCGTATCAGGAATCACGAGATAATACCGATCAGAACGCCGAGGCAGAGGAATAATCTCCGCGAATAATCAAATGATTGCAGTGATCGATTGATTATTGACAACGTAACATCAGGGCGAGTTTATCCCCGAGATTGAAGTGTGATCCGGCTTTTTACGGTCGGATATTATTTTGAAAGTGTCTTATTATCATAACGTAGCAGAGGGGTAAGAGGGGTATTTGTATTGGTGCTATGAGTCGTGTATATTTAATTGAGACTGTGTATCAATTTCGCCGAAAATAGTCAAGAGGTATGAACAAGCAGCATGAAGACCAGACTGCGGTCCGATGTCATTCCATTGAAGAAATGGAGCCGGTGATGTTACACCGTCTTGTACCCGGCCGGGTGGCAGTGATTGTTTCGGTGGAAGCGGCGGGTCAGGAGCAGGCACGATTGAAGTCGATGGGATTATGTATCGGCAGGCGTGTTCAGATGGTTACTGTGGGTGATCCGCTGATTCTTCGGGTGTTGGGATCCCGAATCGGATTATCGCAGAGGTTGGCGAAGGGCATTACCGTCAAGCCCTGTCCCCACTCCGGTATGCGTAACGGAGAACGTTAAACGGTGTCCATAATACCCTTACCCGTGAAGGATGGTCATGTCGAACGGGAGTCACTTCCGCCTTCCGCCGCGACGATCGCCCTTGCGGGCAATCCGAATTCCGGCAAAACGACACTTTTTAATCAATTAACAGGTTTGAATGCGAAGACTTCCAACTTTCCGGGAACGACAGTGGAGCATCACATCGGTCGGATGGTCGTCGACGGTGTGGGTATCAGTGTGCTTGATCTGCCCGGTTTATACAGTCTGGAAGCGGTTACACTGGAAGAGCAGCAGGCGAGGGCGGCTTTACGGGGCGAGATTCAGGGGTTGCCTGTTCCGGATCTGACGGTATTGATACTGGATGCGACGAACCTTGAGCGTAATCTATTTCTGGCCGGTCAGATTCTGGAGCTGGGTCAACGAGCAGTGGTGGCTCTGAATATGACGGATCTTGCGGCAAAGTGTGGTATCCGGATCAACCGTAAGCAGCTTGAAAAGCAGTTGGGGTGTCCAGTTGTGCCTATCGTGGCTCGGCGAGGTGAAGGAATCGATCTGCTCAGGCGTACTATTCATGAGCGACTGATGGAGAATCAGGCCGATGCAGAATCCGTAACGACGCCAAGATGCTGTTCCTGCCATGGTTGTCCTTATGCCGCCCGTTATGACTGGGCGGAAAAAGTAGGTGTGGAGTGCACGAGCTCACCACTGGAGACCCATGGTAGAGGGACTGAGCGGATCGATCGGATTTTGACACATCCTGTGGTCGGTCTGCTCTGTTTTTTCAGTGTTATGGCAATCATGTTCACCATGATCTTCGCTATAGCGGAGTATCCCATGCACTGGATCGAGTCGGGTATGGCGTGGATGGGTGCAATGGTGAGCGGGTTCATGCCTGCCGGTGATTTCCGCAGCCTGATTGTGGATGGAGTGATCGGCGGGGTAGGCGGGATTCTTGTCTTTCTGCCTCAGATCGCGATTCTATTCATGTTCATTACATTGCTGGAGGATACGGGTTATCTGTCGCGGGCGGCTTTTGTAATGGATCGTCTGATGCGGCGAGTGGGTTTACCGGGCAAGGCGTTTGTGCCGATGTTGACGGCTCATGCGTGTGCGGTCCCGGGGATTATGGCGACGCGTGTGATCGAGGATCATCGAGATCGACTGGTGACGATTCTGATTCTGCCGCTGATGACGTGTTCGGCGCGATTGCCGGTCTATACCAT
The DNA here is from genome assembly GCA_964425365.1 of uncultured Phycisphaeraceae bacterium. Taxonomy (GTDB): domain Bacteria; phylum Planctomycetota; class Phycisphaerae; order Phycisphaerales; family Phycisphaeraceae; genus CAYRND01. The sequence continues at coordinate 34,623 of CAYRND010000010.1, read as the reverse complement.
GATTCTGGCACTGCTGTTTCCGGAGCGACCAGTAGTTGCGGGTCTGCTGTTTACGGGACTGTATGCCTTGGGGCTGATTGGAGCGATGTTGACGTCGTTTCTGCTCAAACGTACGGTTTTACCGGGTGAGGTTCGGCCGCTGATCATCGAGTTGCCGCATTACCGCATTCCGTGTCTTCGCACGGCGATGGTCACTACATTTCAACAATCGATGGTCTTTATCAGGAAGGCCGGCACGGTCATCCTGTTGATTTCAGTGATCCTATGGTGTCTGGCCCACTATCCTTCACCGCCGGAGCCTGTTGCGGGTCGATCGCAACAGGTGTTGAGTACTGATGTCGAAGGCACGGTTCAGGACCTGGCATCGAAGTCTGTTTCATCGAGCAGTCGGCTGGAGTATTCCCTGGCGGGTCGGATAGGGAAATGGCTTGAACCGGTATTTGAACCGCTTGGTTTCAACTGGCAGATCAATGTAGGTGTGATTTCCTCGTTTGCGGCCCGGGAAGTGATCGTATCAACGCTTGCGATTGTATACGGAGCAGGTGAGGACTCGGCTGAAGATCAGGCCGCTTTGACCGATGTTCTTCGTTCGCATCGTCGCAGTGACGGATCACCTGTGTTTAATGTCGCCACGTCATTGAGTCTGCTGATATTCTATGCATTTGCCATGCAATGCATACCTACGCAGGTGATTACTCATCGCGAGACGGGTAAATGGCGATGGGTATTTCTTCAGTTTATTTATATGAGTCTGCTGGCCTGGTTCGCCGCCATGCTGACCTATCAGGGCGTATCCTGGCTGATGCCCGGCGTATGAGGATTTCATGAGTGCGGCATCATGTCGGGCAAATTGCTAAACTGTGGGCCTGAATACGCAGAACGTCTGCGGATAAGTGAAGGACCTGAGAGCGTATGCCATGAAATCAGATCCGGTGCTGTTATTATTCGATATCGATGGAACGCTGTTAACCACAGCGGGAGCCGGTGTTCAGTCGATGAAGACGGTGGGCGTGGAATTGTTCGGCGATCATTTTTCCTTTGACCGGATCAAGTTCGGAGGCATGCTGGATCCGCTCATTTTTTCGGAAGCGGCCACGCATAGCGGCCTGACCGATCATGAGCGTCATCATGACAGCTTTCATGATGCGTATATCAGGGAATTGGAGAACGAACTGGCAAGAAGGTCATCCGATGTGGGGCCGATGCCGGGTATCCTGCCGCTGCTCGAGCAGCTTCGCATGAGGCAGGCGGAACAAGGTGACATGATACTCGGCATGCTGACGGGCAATTATACACGTGCGGTTCCGTTGAAACTGTATGCGGCGGGTATTGATCCTGACTGGTTCAGCATTAAGGCGTTGGGTGATGAAGCACCGACACGTCGTGAGTTGACTGTTCTGGCAATGCGGAAATATGAACTGCGGATCGGCCGACGGCCTGATCCCGACCGTGTGATCGTAATCGGTGACACGCCGCGTGATATCGATTGTGCGAAGGCGCATGGATGTATTGCATTCTGTGTTGCGACAGGAACATTCAGTGTGGAGGCGTTGCGTGAAGCGGGAGCGGATTACGTGGTGGCCGATCTGACAGACCCTGAGCCGCTGCTTCGATTGCTGATATAGTTTCATTTGTAGTGTTCAGAGAGGCGTTTTTCAGAAGCGTTTCAGGGCATGGTAGCCTGTAAGGCGATCTTGACGAGCAATCCGCCAGCCAGTCCGAGATACACGATAAATACGGCGGCGGTAATTGCTCCGATGCGTCTTGCCGGAACAGGAAGCAATACCGTTTCTGCGACAGGTTTACCGAAGAAGCAGGCCGATGCGATCCTGAGGTAATAGGCAGCGGATATTGCCGAATTCAACACGAGGATGACCGCAAGTATAACCATGTCCGCCTGGTAAGCTGCGTTGATCAGTTGCAGTTTACCGATGAAACCAACCAGCGGGGGCAAGCCGAGCAGAGATAAAACGCTGATCAGCATGATTCCCGCCAGGAGTGGATCATGCTTCCACAGCCCGGAGAGATCGTCCAGTGTTTGTGTTTCATCGTTTTCTGTCGCAAGTGATCCTATTACAGCGAATGCCGCTGTAGCGGCGAAACCGTAAGCGACCAGGTAGAACAGCAGGGCGGCAAAGCCGTTGCCGGGCAATTGGCCGTGGGGCCCGAGTTGCAAGCCGGCCAGCAATCCCGCGAGCATATACCCGCTGTGTGCGATTGAGCTGTAAGCGAGTATTCTTTTGACATTATGTTGTATGAGAGCCAGAACATTACCGGTGACCATGGTTATCACCGTCATCAGCCAGAGCAGGATAGCGAGCGGTTTGGGAATATGCGAGCCGGTCAGATGCAATAATGCGATCAGAGCTGCGAAGCCGGCGGCTTTGGGCACGAAAGCGAGAAAAGCGGCAACCGATGCGGAACAGCCCTGGTAGACATCCGCCACGTAAAAATGCATGGGTACGGCGGCTATTTTGAATGCAACGCCCAGGATGGCAAGGATCAGCCCTGTCATCATCAGCGTTGAGTTGCCGCCACGGTGTGCGAAATCCGTTTGAATCGAAGCCTGAATCATATCGAAATCGGTATAACCGGTGGCACCGTATATCAACGTGAATCCGAGCAGCAGCACGGCGACGGAGAGGGCGCCGAGAAAGAAATACTTGACCGATGATTCGGCCGCATGGCGGTGTGCACGACTCATTGCGATCATGACGTAGGTCGGCAGGCTTGTCAGCTCAAGTGCAAGAAGCAGCCAGACCAGGTCTCCCGCGCCGGCGGTCAACATGAGTCCGGTGAGGCTGAGCAGGAAGAAAGCGAAGAATTCACTACGTGGTGCGATCGGACCAGTATTGATACGGCGTTCATCGGACGACTTGTCCGATGCATCGGTTTCGCCGGTGTTCATCATGAGGAGGATCAGCCCCAATACAACGGCAGCCAGTTTGAAGAAATGTGTCAGGCCTGTCATGCCGGTGAATGCATTTTCGGGATCACAGGGTGAGACATTGACAAAATAGCCTGCGAGTACCAGTGAGGCCGCGGCACATCCGATCGTTGCTCGGCGTAATGCATGCCATTTGGAGATCCCTGTAAACAGACAAATGACAGCACCTGTCAGCATGACTAATTCAGGACGGAGTCCGGTCAGCGCATGTGTCATGACATTCATGTGCCCGGTTCCTCCACGGTATGAAGATTGACATACGGTTCAGGAGGACGGTGTTCGGCAACTGTCGCGGATTCGGTCGGTGGGCTGTCAGCAACGGTATGCTCTTCGATGTTATTTGAAACTGCCGCGATGTGATCACAAGCGCTGCTGGTGAGCAGAGCGATCGGCGGTTCGAGTGAATCCAGAACAGGCAGCGGATACAGTCCCAGCACAAGGCACAATAGCGCCAGTGGAGTCAAGCTTGCGATTTCGCGGAAATTCAGATCACTGAGTGAGCTGCTATTGAAACCCGGCGGCAGTTTCAATGAACCGAACATGACGCGTCCGGCCATGTACAACAGGTAGATGGCGGCCAGAATAATGCCAGTTCCTGCGACAGCGGCGTAAGCGATACCCAGTATCTGATCGGCGTGGAATGTTCCCAGCAGAGTCAGAAATTCGCCGATAAAACCGTTCAGTCCCGGCAATCCCACGGAGGCGAAGATGAAAAGCATCATGAAGAAAGACCAGACGGGTATGATGCGTGCCAGTCCGGCGAAATCATTCATATCACGCGTATGCAACCGTTCATACAGCATACCGATGCATAGGAACAAGGCCCCGGTCGACAGCCCATGATTAATCATGTACATGACCGCCCCGACGGGGCCGATGCCGCTTTCATCCAGTGCAAAGAGGCCAAGAACGCAGAATCCCAGGTGTGATATGGAAGAATAAGCGATAAGTCGTTTGATATCAGTCTGAACCCAGCAGACCAGTGCGGCATAGAGAATCCCGATGATCGCCAGTACTGCGATGACGGGCGCGAGTCTGACGGTGGCTTCCGGTGTCATCGGGATGGCAAACCGGATCAGGCCGTACGTGCCCAGTTTGAGCAGCACCCCGGCGAGAAGCACCGAACCGGCGGTGGGTGCTTCGGTATGTGCCAGCGGCAGCCAGGTGTGGAATGGAAACAGAGGGATTTTGACGGCGAAGCCGGCGACAAGCGCACAGAAAACGAGCAATTGTCGATCCATCGGCATTCGGACGGCTGAGTTGTACAGGGTGGTGATATGGAATGACCAGCCTTGATCGAGAACAACGGCATGGTAATGGGCGATATACAGAATTCCCGCCAGCGTGAGCATCGAGCCGGTAAAGGTATAGATGAAAAACAGCTTCGCAGCCTGGAGGCGCCTGTCGGAACCGAAAATACCGATCAGCAGATAGAGCGGCATAAGAGAAAATTCGAAACAGAGGTAGAAGAAAATGATATCCGTGGCGGCGAATGTACCGAGCATGGCGGCTTGTAGAATGAGCAGCCAGCAGTAATATTCACGAGCCCGGCGGGTTATGGCATGCTTCGAACCGAGTATAACCAGCGGCATGAGCAGTGTTGTCAGAAGAATGAGCCAGAGCGCAATACTGTCGACGCCGTAACTGAATGAAAGGTGATAGGCCGTGATCCAATCGATCGCACCGGCGAACTGCAATGTTTCGGGTTGGTCGAAATTGAACTGTGTCAGCGCAAAAATTCCGACGCCGCTCGACAGCAGCGTTATGACCAGGCTGTGCCACCATGCTGTTCTGTACTGGTCGAACCTCGCGACGGGCAGCAGCATGATCAGGCCGCCCGCCAGCGGCAGGCCGATGAGAATCGGGATAAGGTAATCTTCATTCAACATGGTCGCATTCAGGCGATGGCCCAGAATATCAGTATGATGATCAGTCCCATGGCGAATATCATGGATAATCCGTAACTTTGCAGTTGTCCGTTCTGCATCGATCGGAGACACAGGCCGGCGAGTTGTGTCAGTTCGCCAGTCAACCGAACTGACGGTTCAATTACAAGCCTATCGACCTGTCGGCAGATTCCTGCACAAGTGTGCAAGGGTCTGACAAGAAGATATTCGTATGTTTCGTCTACATAATATTTCCGATACAGCAGTTTCACGATCCAGTGTACGGCTGTTGCGGGTTTCAATGCAGCATTCCGGTTCCTGTAATGAAAATACCAGGCGATGATGATACCTGCGACTGATAATGCCGCGCTGGCAAACATCATGGTGCTGTGCAGAGTCATACCGAAGAATTCCGGGGTGCGACTTATGGCTGTGATATGTGTATGCGATTTGGTGCTGTCCGCTGTCGAGTATTGGATCATTTCGCCGATCCAGCCATGATGTTCACCGCCGAAATGACCGAATGCTCCGGCGAATAGTGATCCTGCGGCGAGTATTACCAGGGGGATGTTCATCGGCCACCACGGCATTTCATGAGGTTCGGGATGATGTTTACTGTCCATTTCACCGCCGTGTCGGTCACTGTCGTGTTCGAAATAAACAGGGCCGGTGAAGACCCGGAACCATAGCCGAAAGGTATAGACGGCAGTGAGCATGGCGGTCAGCAGCCCTGTAACACCGAGCATCAGGAAAAAGCGACTTCCGTGTTCACCGAGACCTTGTTTGAACAATGCGGCAAGGATCAGGTCCTTTGAGAAGAAGCCGGAGGTCATGGGGAAGCCGGCCAGAGCCAGACAGCCGATCAGCATGAGTACACCGGTGACGGGCATATACTTGATCAAGCCTGATATTTTTCGGATATCAAGTTGTCCTGCCAGGGCATGCATCACGGAGCCTGCGGTCAGAAAGAGCAGAGCCTTGAAAAAGGCATGGGTCATCAGGTGGAAAATCGCACCGGTTGTTTCCAGTGCGCCTGTACCCAGAAACATGTAGCCCAGTTGTGAGATGGTGGAGTAGGCGAGAATACGTTTCAGGTCGTTCTGACAGAGTGCGACTGTCGCTGCCAGGAGTGATGTGGCTCCCCCGATAGCGGCAACGGCAGGTAGTGCGAATTCGGACAACTGGAAGATCGGTAGCAGGCGGGCGATCATGTATACCCCGGCGGTAACCATGGTAGCGGCGTGGATCAGCGCTGAGACGGGGCTGGGACCTTCCATGGCATCAGGCAGCCAGACGTGAAGCGGCAATTGAGCCGATTTGCCGAGGGCGCCCATCATGAGCAGCCAGGGAATCCAGTGGTGCATCCACGACAGTTCATGTTCGCCGTTCAAGGCCTGTGATGTGATTAGATCGATATTGAGACTGCCGTAAGTGGTATAAGTCAGGAAGATGCCGAGTGCGAAACCGAGGTCACCGATTCGATTGACAATAAAGGCTTTTTTCGCCGCTGCCACGGCGGCGGGGCGTTCGTAATAGAACCCGATCAACAGATATGAACACAGTCCCACGCCCTCCCATCCAAGGTACAGAAGTACCAGGTTATTTGCCAATACAAGCGTAGTCATAGCGAAAATGAACAGTGCCATGAAGGCGAAGAACCTGGCATATCCCCGATCGCCGGACATATATCCGGCGGCGTAAAGCATAACCATCAGGCCAACGCCGCAGACAACGAGGAGCATGATCATGCTCAGCCCGTCGAGCAGATAATTGAATCCGACGTCAAGTTCGGCCACGTTGAACAATTGGAAGGCACTGATGGTAAGTCGTTCCGCCGGCATGTTGGGAAACAGTCCAAGAGCCAGCATCAACGCCGATGCGACCCCGCCGATGGCGAAGCATGCGGCGGCTTTGTCAAGTCTGCGGTTTGTGCAGCACAGGCCGCTCATCAAGGCGCCCAACAGCGGCAGCCACGGGATATACTTTGCGTATTCCACATTCATCCGTCAGCCCTTCAGTTCGCTCCAATGCTGTACATCCAGTGTGTCGCGATAACGAAAAAGCATGATTATCAATCCCAGGGCCACGGCCGCTTCCGCTGCGGCAACGGTCAGGACGAATATGACAAATACCTGGCCGGTGACATTACCGTGGAACCTGCTGAAAGCGACCAGTGCCACTACGATACCCTGAAACATCAGTTCTGTGCAGAGGAACATCACAATCAGATTGCGGCGAGTGACAAAGCCGATAAGGCCGAGTACAAACAGAATAATCGCGGTCAACAGGTAGTGAGACAACAGAGTTGATGACAGTATTACGTCCATGATCATTCCATGCGGCCGTTGAGAATCGTATTAACAGTGCCGGGTCGGGTGGTAGGGATCATGCGTGCGAGAATGATTGCTCCGATCAGCGCGACCAGTAATAGAATGGCTGCCAATTCAAGTCCGAGCGGGTGGGCGATGAATAATTCCAGGCCGATCATCTCGATATTCGTCGGCTCGGGTCGATTCTCTGGATATTCGAGATTCTCGATCGTAGAAGTGGCAGCATGATCCAGGAGGAGGTTATGGATTCGATCCGTGTCATGACTGATTGCCAGTTGGTCAGGCTCTCTGTATTCGAAAGCGATATTGAGCAGGGTTGCGATCAGCAGAAAGCCGGCGCATACCGCTGCCAGAGGTCGCCATGCAAGGCGGTCGTATGCGGTGCGATGGGTGGCGGGCGTTGTGGAGGTCGCATGAGTCGGTGCAGCCAGCATGATGACGAAGATATAGGTGACAACGATTGCACCTGCATAAATGATGATCATGGCAATCGCAATAAATGACGCGAGCATCAAGATAAGAAGTCCTGCCGAGGCGAGCACGACCATTACAAACCAGAGTGCTGAATAGACCGGCCGGGTATGCGTGATCATCATGACAGATGAAAAAATCGCAATAGCACTGAATATGTAATGCAGAAGCATACTGTCAGGCGTTGCGGACATCTGCTTCAGGCAGAACCACAATCCACCGAGAGCACCTGCACCGATGATACCCGCCGGCACGGGCCAGTGAAGCCGTTGTTTCGGCATGGCAAGATATAGTGAAACCGCTCCGGCAACGGAAGCGAAATAGATTACAAGCGGAACCTGTATCATAACGGTAACCAATTGCCTTAGCGCGGGGTTTTTCGGGTCATTGTGCTAACGCCTGATGATTCAGTGATCGAGTCAGGAAAGCATAGATAGGCATGCCGGGTATTGCAAGAACTGTCAGCAACGGCGGTTGGATTGGACCTTACGATCAACTCTGCTAGGATTGATTATCGGGAGGCCACCCTCTCCCGTAAATAATCTGAACAAACTCAAGGCGACATTATGCCAACCATTACCATCGACGGCCGCGAACTTCATTTCGAAGGTGACAAAACTATTTTACAGGTTGCGATTGAGAACGGGATTGAAATCCCGCATTACTGTTATCATGCGGGATTATCAGTCGTAGCCAGCTGCCGTATCTGTCAGGCCGAGGTTTCACAAGGGAAGGCTCCTGGTCCTGCAACATCCTTCAAGCTGGTCCCAACCTGCCAGGCACCTGCGATGGATGGCGCTGTGGTGAATACGCGCAGTCCGAAGGTGATCGCGAATCAGAAAGCCGTGATGGAATATCTTTTGATCAATCATCCACTGGATTGTCCGGTGTGTGATCAGGCAGGGGAGTGTTTACTTCAGGATTACAGTTATCGTTACGGCCGTTCGGAATCGCGATTCGCAGAAGCGAAAATCAAACAACCGAAAAAAGACATCGGGGCGCATGTGCTGCTCTATTCAGACAGGTGCATCATGTGTTCACGGTGTGTCCGGTTCTGCAGGGAAGTGACGGGGACAGGCGAGTTGGGTGTATTCGGCCGGGGCAGTGGCGAGCAGATCGATATTTTCCCTGGTAAACCGCTGGACAATGAACTGTCAGGCAATGTGGTCGACATCTGTCCTGTCGGCGCTCTGCTCGATAAAGATTTTCTGATGTCCGTTCGTGTCTGGGACCTTGAACTGACACCGGGTATCGATGGTCTGACATGCAGCGGCGATAACATCATGATCGAACACCATAACGGGAGGATCTACCGATTCAAGCCTCGAACGAATATGGAAATCAACAAATGGTGGATTTCAGATGAGATCCGTTACAGTTGGAAACATATCTACAGTGACAACCGCCTACATGAGCCACTGGTCAAGATGGAGGGTGACTGGGAGAAACTGGACTGGGAGAGGGCGTACCGGCAGATTGTGTCACGACTGCGTGAATCGGTTGCAACCTCGGGTACGGGTGCGGTTGGCGTCCTGATCAGTCCAATGCTAACCAGTGAAGAAGCATATCTGCTGGGGAAATTTATCATCGGCCTGGATGATGAAGCGGTGATCGGGATCGGGCCGGTTCCTGTTGAGGGACAGGACAAGCATTTTCCCGGTGGTTATACCTTGTATGCAGAGAAGTGCCCCAATTGCAGAGGCGTTGACCGAGCACTCCGGCAGATTGCCGGCGAAGTACTCGATTACAAGTCGTTTATCGCCCGATTATCAGAGTCAGACTGCCGTGTATCGTCGATGGTGGTGACCGGCAATTATCCTGTCGACTGGCCAGACGATGAGTTAGTGAACGCCTGTCGAGACCGTTATTGCATCGTGATGGACATACTACCGACCCGTCTTGAGATCGCATCGGATCTGGTTCTGCCGACGGCGGTCTGGGTGGAGAAGGAGGGTAGTTTTGAGAACGTACAGGGCCGGCTACAAAGTTTCCCGAGTGCGATTGACCCGCCTGATAACGTACGTTGCGAGGGCCAGATCGCCCTGGATCTGATGCATGTCGCCGGGCACGGCCGGGCGTGCCATTATCAGGCTAAAATGGTCCGGTATGAATTGGGTGATGCTTTTGCCACGGACATCCGTTATCCTGCCGCGAAACCCGGTCCGAAAGCGGAAATTGAATATATTCCGCTTTAGCTGTTGTTGCGGTTAAACTTGATCTGTTGATTGCTGGCGTACCTGTTTACAGGGTATGGTTCTGGGAGTATTGAAGCGTATGAAAGTGAAAGAACTGGCGGCGAAGCTGGAGGCTACTGTCGATGGCGATGGTGACCTGGAACTGACAGGTTGTGGGTCGCTTGACAGCGCTGGACCCGGTGACCTCAGCTTCATGACCAATCACAAGTATATCTCGCAGTTGCTACATACACGTGCGGGTGCGGTGGTTATTTCGCCTGATGATGTCAAGCACAACGGCAATGGACGCACGCTGATTATTTCGGCCGATCCTTATTACTGTTTTCGTCAGGCGATGGTATTGCTTATCGGTTTTCACAGGCACCCGGAGCCGGGTATCAGTGAACAGGCGAATATTGCGGAAAGCGTACAAATCGGATCGGCATGTTATATCGGTCCGTATGTTTGTATAGAAGAGGGTGTGAGAATAGGCGATCATTGCGTGATCTATCCGCACTGTTACATCGGCCGCCAGGCTGAAATCGGCAATGACTGCATTTTGTATCCCAATGTCAGCATTTATCATGCTTGCATATTACGTGATCGTATCACACTGCATTCGAGTTGTGTGATCGGTGAAGATGGTTTCGGCTATGCAACACAAAACGGTGTGCATCACAAAATTCCACCGTCAGGTAACGTTGTTATTGAAAACGACGTTGAAATGGGCGCTAACTGTTCCGTTGACCGTGCGACACTGGGATCGACACAGATCGGCGAGGGTACGAAATTTTCGAATGGTGTGACGATCGGGCACGGCAGTCAGGTGGGCCGTCATAATCTGTTCGTTGCCCAGGTAGGTCTGGCGGGTTCGGTTCAGACGGGTGATTATGTCGCCATCGGCGGTCAGGTGGGGATAGCAGGTCACCTCAAGATCGGCGATCAGGCTCAGATCGCAGCGACGTCGGCGGTTATGCATGATATCCCTCCGAAGAGCACCTTCGGCGGATCGCCCGCCGTACCACTTCAGGAAGCGTTCCGCGCCCATGTATACAGCCAGAAACTGCCCGAGATGGCGGCGACAATCAAACGTCTTCAGAAACGGATCAATGAGCTTGAAAAGAAGTTGAATTCAACTGATGACGGTGTAAAAAACGAGTTCTGAAGTGATTGACCTGAAGGATGCGGCGTGGACGCGGTTTGTGATGGATCATGCCTTGTCGCACGTTTCCTCGGTGTGACAGGTCAGAGAGTGTTGTTCACCCAATTAGGCTGAAGTCATACCCCGGTTATTTCTCGACCGGGCTGGTCAGCGGACGGGCGCTGGCTCTGGGATAGCCGTAGTCGTTGTACGATTTACGATCGAGCCTGGCGACCTCATTGGGTGTGATATCCGGCACCGGCCAGATTTCACTTTCGGCGAGGGCCGTTTCGCCGCGGAGGTACGAGTAGCTCGGATCGACAGTCGTCAACGGCTGACGTTCGATGCTGCACCCACCAAGACTGATCAGGAGAACCAGTACGCATACAAAAAGCCATATCCGTGTCATAACACTACCTTGATCCACCCTGGCTGAGGAGGGTCTAATTGTGAAAATCCGTGGATCAGATCGGGTAGGAACAACCTGCTCGGATCGAAAATCTTGCCATGAGTAGTTATCGGTTTTACACTCTGTTCTGATAAACATGCGAATATAAGCGTGCAAACAGCAGGCCAGGAATGTGTGTATGATTAAGTGCATTAATTATATGCACATATGAAAATACACGTTTCCTTTGCATAGCTTACATCTGCCTATAAAACAGGCAGTTCCAATCAACCGGATCAGGGATATTTTAGACACGGATGTCACAAGTTGTTGATAAACAAATGGTTCTATACGATCTTCAGACGCCTGAGATCGAATGCTGTTCCCATAACAAAAAAACCTCAGTGAGAGTCCGGATAAATCGGTTATGTGGGTTACGATTCCGGTTGTGTGTTCTGGGGAGTGGCTCGGGTGGTAACGGTGCTGTTATTCAGTATGGTGATCAGGTTGTCCTGATGGATGCGGGGTTCGGTCCGAGGACCACATTTAAACGTATGCAATCAGCGGGTTTAGAATCACCTGTTCCATCCGCGATTTGTCTGACGCATCTGGATCAGGACCATTTCAGGCCTTCCTGGGTGAGCATAATAGAAAAATATCGTATCCGACTGTTTTTACATCGCCGACATTACGACAGTCTGACAGGTATGCGTGGGATGATGCCTCTGATCAACACGGGGTTGGTGAATTTATTCGACCATCGGCCTTTTGAGCCTGTCAGTGGGCTTATGGGACGAAGTCTCCTGCTACAGCATGATATGAAGGGCACGGCAGGTTATCGATTCGATTGTTCCGTGGGATCGATGGGTTATGCAACGGATTTCGGCCACGTCCCGAATAAGCTGATCGAGCTTTTTACGGGCGTGGATCTACTGTGTATCGAGAGTAACTATGATTCGCATATGACCATGACCAGCACGAGGCCGACGTTTGTGAAGCGTCGAAACATGTCGCGTTGTGGTCACCTGTCTAATGAACAGGCTTTTGAGGCGGTGCGAAGTATTCTGGACCTGAGTCCGGCGGGATTGCCTCGCGATATCATTCTCATGCACCGGTCATCGGTCTGTAACCATCCGATGAAAATCAGACGTCTTTTCGAGCACGATCAGCGTTTGCCGGGGCGTATTACGCTTGCCGAACAGCGGCGTCGAACGAAATGGTTCGAGATCAGACCGGTTGCCGCTATCCGCCGATCACAGATGAAATTGATGTTTTAGCGTTCGGTAGCGTATATCTGAACGTGACCTGTCAGTCAGTATGACGATATCTTATGATATATCCTCCAGGCAACGCCGTATTATATATGTCTGATGCGGCCATACCGTTGCATGGAAAGTATGATTACGTTTTCGCCGCTGCTTGTGATTCATGTTCGAGGATAAGCTGGTACAGCACTTCGGCCGACTGGCTTGCCCGTAGCGCATGTCGGAAGGATTCATCAGTCAGAACGCGGCTGATTTTGGCCAATGCCTGGATATGCGGACCGGTCTGGTCCATCGGTGAAGCGAGCAGAATGACCAGGTCGACCGGTCGGCCGTCGATCGAGCCGAATTCGATCGGCTCCTTCGGTCTGCCGACGGCCATGCAAAGATGATCCACACCCATGCTTTTGCCATGTGGTATGCCGATGCCATGGCCGATGCCGGTCGTCCGCGTCTGTTCGCGTTCCCACACCGCCTTCTTCAGTTCTTCGCGGTCCTGGATGCCGACCTTATCCGAGAGCAGGTCGACAAGCTCGAAAATTGCCTGCTTCTTGGTGGTGGCATCGAGGAATACCTTCACGGTTTCAGGTTGCAATATGTCGGTCAACCGCATGAACATACCCTGCAAACATAGCGTTAAGGGACTGCCCGGAAAACGTTTGTAATACCCGTGGCTACACGCTCTTGCCGGGCATGTCTACGCGCGGGTGGAAGTGATCAGGATAACTTTGATCATGTTTTATATCAAGTGTCCACGGCTTCTATCGTTATCGTCTTTTCATATCGTCAGGCGGAAAAGAATCCTTTTTCAAATTAAAAAAGTACGAACATGGCCTTATAAATTTTATTCACAGGAGATACTTTTCCTGTCAATGAACCTTGACGTGGGCAAGTTCGTACGTTAAACATTCTCTCTCTATAGTGTTCTGTCTATAGGTTTATGAGAATACGAGGGATAACTCATGATAGAAGCAAATCATCTTGTGAAGTGGTATGGCCCGACACGGGCAGTGGACGATCTGTCGCTGAGCATCCCATCGGGTCAGATCGTCGGCTTTCTCGGGCCGAATGGGGCCGGCAAGTCGACGACCCTTCGGATACTGACCGGCTATGTTCCGCCGACATCGGGCACGGCGTCCATTGCGGGTCATAATGTCCTGACCGATTCCGAAGCCGCCCGTGCGAATATCGGGTACCTGCCCGAGTCGACGCCGCTGTATCCGGAGATGCGGGTTGATGAATACCTGCACTATCGCGGCAGGCTGTATGGTATGACGCGCAGCGAGCGGAATAATCGGATTAAAGTCGTCTGCGACCGTTGCGGGCTGTCGAAAATCCGCCACCGGGTCGTCGGGCAGTTATCCAAGGGCAACAAGCAGCGGGTCGGGCTTGCCCAGGCGCTGCTGCACGAGCCGAAGGTTCTGATTCTCGACGAGCCCACGATCGGCCTCGATCCGAATCAGATCGGTGAGGTGCGGAAACTGATCAGCGAACTGCGGGGCAAACACACCATCATGCTGTCGACGCATATTCTGCCTGAAGTCGAGAAGACGGCTGACCGGGTCATGATCATCGCCGGTGGCCGGATTGTCGCGGAAGGCTCGCCCGATGAACTGAGGAAGAACGTGACGAGCGGCGGATCGGTTCTGGTTGAAGTCAAGGCCGATGCCAACGCTGTCGAACACACACTCAAACAGCTTGACTGTGTCAAGCGAGTCGAAGCCGATTCGCAGGGCGGCTGGACGCGGGCGGTCATTTCACCCAAAGGACCGGCCGATATCCGCGAACAGGTTGGCCAGGCATTGCTCGGAAGGCAGTTCCTCATTCGCGAGATGCGGTACCAGACGGCCTCGCTCGAAGAGTTCTTTGTTCAGATCACTGCGACTCAGGACCAGGCCCGTGATATGGAAGCTGCGTAGTACACCTCCGCGGCAGTCGTTGCCGGCGGGTATTGCCTGTCGAATTCGTTACAGATGCATGTTAACCAAGCCCGAAAAAGAGTGTTTGAGCCATGAATCACACATTGACCATTGCCAAACGTGAACTTTCATCGCTTTTCTTTTCACCCGTGGCGTATCTGGTGCTGGCGATATTCACATCGGTGACCAGTATGCTCTTTTTTACCCGGTTCGCACCCGGCGAACAGGCAACGCTTCGTTGGGAGTTGACCATGCTTGTCTGGCTGCTGGTCTTTATTGCACCGGCGATCAGTATGCGGCTGCTCAGCGAGGAATTCAAAAGCGGTACCATTGAGCTGCTCATGACATCACCCATCAGTGATATGCAACTGGTTATCGGGAAATGGCTGGGCGCGATGGTATTCTTCCTGGTGCTTCTCTTGCCGATCGTTTCGCACATCATTGTGCTGGAGATCAATGCCAGTCCGGATTACGGCCCGATTATGACGGGGCTGGCGGGTGTCGTGCTGGTCGGCGGGTTGTACCTGGCGATCGGCACATTTGTTTCCGCGATGAATGACAGCCAGTTAATCGCCTTCATCATCACTGTGATGATTACCGGTTTTCTGACCATCGGTCTGTACATGTTAAACACCGTAGACTGGGTTCCGGGCTGGTTGAAGCAGGTTTGTTTCTATATTAACGTCGACACCCAGTACTCTGCGTTTGCCAAAGGACTGATCGATATCAGGAACTTTGTTTACTTTATTTCCGGTATTGCTTTATTCCTGTTCTATGCGGTTAAGCTCCTTGAAAGCCGCAGGTGGCGATGATTCTTTTTTCAGAGGGATGATTCGATGTCTGAAAAACAAAACTCTACTCCGACGACCCAGGTACAGCGAAGAACCATCTACGGCCTGAACGTTGCCATTGCAGTTGTTCTGGCCGCGCTGATTGTGGTGGGGATCAATTACCTGATCGATACGCAGTTTCACCTGATTCCGCCGACGGCGAGAAAGTGGGTGCGATATGACTGGACCAGTACACGTAAATACAGCTTGTCGGACCAGACGACCCAATTACTGAAGGAGCTGGATAACAAGTATGAAATCTACACCATCTTCGATACAAACTATGTCAATCCCGATGTCGCCCAGGCGCTACAGCATGTCCGGGACCTGATCAATGAATACGCGCTATTCAGCGATAAGCTGGAAGTGGTACATATCGATCCCAATCTTGACCAATCCAGGCAACTGGAATTATTCAAGAAAATCCGTGAGCATTTCAAGGACGAATTGGCGCCGCTGGATGAGGCGACTCAGAAAGGTCGTGCGACGCTCAATGAGTTTTCAGCCATGCTGCCCGGTGTGCTGGACCCGCTTCAGGCGATTGTTGATAATCCTGCGTTGGAAGATAATGAACTGATAGCGAACGTGAGGCAGGTCCATACCATTTTTACACGATTCGTAGCGGATTGGGAAGAGGAAAATAAATCAATCGACAGGAAACTGAATTCGGAGCTGCCGAATTTCGTTACTCTTTACAATAATATCGAGGTATTGCTCAAGCAACTCGATGAACAGTATCTGCCGTCCGTGATCAGTATGTTCGATAATATGATCAATCGGGAAAGTACACCGGCGGCGGTCAAAGACAAACTGATCGCGGCCAATGAACAACTCAAACAGGCCAAAGCGAAAACCACAGAGGGATTGTCCACATTCAACCTGACACAGCGGGCGCCGGAATATAATACGCTCAGGAGTAATATCACTTCGACGGAATCGATTGTGGTACTGGGTCCGAAACAGGCCAAAACCATTATGGTCAGCAGCATGTATCGCCAGCCTGATCCCGAGGAAGTTCAGAGGACGGGTAATACGGAAAGCCGGTTCATCGGCGAGGAAAAACTGACAGGTACGCTGATGAGCATGTCCATGGAAAATCAGCCGATGGTGGTGTATGCACTCACCGGCCAGCAGGGCGCTATCGGCGGAAGGGGGGGGGCCTACCAGGAGGTGACCGAGCGTCTGCGTAACGCCAATTTCGATGTGCGACAATGGTTTTCCGCTGGCTACAAGAACATGAGTCCTGATCAGCAGCCGCCCGCTCCGCCTGAGCTTGAAGAGGAGCAGAAAGGCGTGTGGATACTCCTGCCGGCCATGCCCGGTGAGCAATTGCCGCCCATGATGATGATGACAGGTGGTATGAAACAGGATGCCGTCGAGCACATCCGGAAACGTCTGGCGGCCGGTGATAATGCGCTGTTTATCGTCGATCCCAACCCGATGGTCGGACGGACAGGCAGGGAGGACCCTGTCGCGGCGCTGCTCGATGAATATGGAATCACTGTACAGCAGGACAGGATTGTTCTTCAGGAGCAACAACTACCGGATCGCCGGACTGTGCCATCGCCGCAGTTCGAAGTAACGCAGTGGCCGGATGAATTACCCATTACCTCGGCGCTCGCAGGTTTGAATATGGTCCTGCTTCAGAGTTCACCGATCGTGATTGATGAACAGGTCCAGGGCGTGAAGCATTATCCGCTTATCGAGCTGACGGGTGACCGCCTTTGGGCGGAAGATGATCTGTTGTCGCCCGATGCGATGGAAAACGCCAGCTATACGGAAGAAAAAGGGCAGGATCGATTCCTGGCAGGTGTGGCAGCGGAAAAAGACGGCAGCCGCATTATTGTCATATCAGATCCCGTCTGGGCATCGGATAATATCACGACGTACGGTGCATTCGGGCCCGGTACGGCTGAACTGCTTGGCGCCCGATGGCCCGGCAACAGTGAATTGTTCGTCAATTGCATGTACTGGCTTGCTGAGTTCGATCAATTGATCGCGTCTAGCGCACGGTCGCAGGATATCCGGCGTGTGGAACCGATGACCACAACGGCTTACTACTGGACTGAAGGCATTCTGATCGGCGGACTTCCGCTGATCATTCTGGCGATCGGGGTGGGTGTGTGGATGTCACGCAGGCAGGGGTAGGTTGTACGGTCGGTCTGCGTACTTGTTCGTCACGGCTTTTTATCCGGAATCAAGGTTCAAGTGGCTGAAGGAACGAGAGAACCATGAACTTCAAAACGACTATCATCCTTGCGTTTCTCGTTGTTATTGTCGGGCTTTATATTCTGTTTGTTCAGCAGGGGGCTGAATCACCCATCGCGCCTGATGCGCAGGTTGATATGAACATCAACGGCCTGCCGATATTTGAACAGGATCTTATCACCTCGGACAGCGTGGATCGGATGACCATCACACGTGGTGATACCACGCTCGTTATCGAGCATGGGCATGACGATACCTGGTGGATGACGTCCCCGATCCGGTTCGAATTAACGCCGTGGCAGGTGAAGCGTCTTGCCAATACGGCCGGTACGCTTCGATATTTCGAGAAATTCAAGCCCGGCGGTCAAGGCGTGCCGACGCTCAGCGAACTTGAGCTCGATCCGCCTGTCGCCGCCATTACCTATGACACCGGCGAGCAATCGAGGACTATACATTTAGGGAAACAGGCGATCAGCGGCCGGGGTTACATCAGGATTGACGATCAGCCAGAGATCTATGTAACGACCAGTACGCTTCATAAGCCGCTTATCGAAGAAAAGTTCACCGACTGGCGTAAGAAGTCCATTCAGTCGCCGGACGCCGAGGCGGTCAATAGAATTACGCTCAGGCGAGATGATGCAGTGTATGACATGACCCGGATCGAAGGCCAGTGGTACCTGGATCAGAATGCGACACAACGGGCCGACGCGGCGGCCGTGAAACAACTGGTCAATGATGTCGGCAGTATATATATCAGCAAGTTCATCGAGGACGATCCCGACGATTTGTCATTATACGGCCTGGCAGAGCCGGTGATCGAGGTGACTTATCACCTGCCTATACCGCCTCGTGAAACCGAAGAGGAAGCTGATAACGATGCTGGTGATCAGGCCGCCAATGACGAAAAAAGCGAACTCGAAGATGAACTATCCAAGCCGGAGCCTGACACTTATATTCTCCGAATCGGTGCTCAAAGCGAATTCAAGGAGGATTCACCCTGTTTCGCGACGTGGACGGCCGTAAGTTCCGATGATGATCAGGCACAGCACACGCAGGTTGTGTTTACCATTCCGTATACCGCGGTCGAGAAGTTCCGTAAGGAGATTGATACATTCCGAGATAAAGCCGTCTTGCCGATCGATACCGGCAAGGTCAGCGAAATCCGGGTCGACAGGCCCGAAAGTCAGTCTATCCACCTGATCCGCAAATCCGACGGTGATTTCATTTTCGGCCGGCCGGACCCGGGGTATGGAGTCGGTTACCAGGCGGCGAATAAGCTGATCAATACCACCGGCAGGGCGGAAGCCCAGTCGTTCAAGCCTGATTTTTCACCGGTTGTGGAACCGCTTGCGATTGTGACCATTAAACTGGCAGGCAGCGACAAATCCGAGATTCTGACCGTATTCCCATCGAACAGCGATGATGCGTATCTTGCACTGCGTGAAGGTGAAACCGTGGCCGCCCGGGTCAAGGCGAGTCAGTTCGAACCGCTGTTTATGCCACTGCTGAAGTACCGCGATCCGGTTGTCATCGATCTGGACCCAGGCCGGCTCGAAAGTGCGGTATTGAAGCGTGAAGATTATCCGGCCATGACATTTGTTTCACGCAAACCGTCTGAAGCGGAAGAAACCGAACCGGATACGGATCAGAATAACTGGCGGCTCGAAGGTTATGATCGGTTTGAAGCGGATGATTTCAAGCGATTGCTATACATGTTTTCGCCGCTGCGTGCCGGCGAGTGGCTGGCGGACGAAACCGAAGTCGGTTGGAAGGCGATGACACTTTCACTGACGCGTCAGGACGGTGAGGTTCTGACACTGCGAGTTGATCCTGAATCCCTCCGGGCGACAATAACGGGTGTTGATATGATGTTCAAGGTGTCAGACAGCCTGAAGGCCATGTTGAACCAGGAATACAGGTACCGGACCATCTGTCCCTTTACGCATGATCAGATTGACTCGGTTGCAGTGATACGTGACGATGATACGATTACCATCACTCGCAGCGATTCGGATGAGTACGAGGCTGATACCCATGAACCGGTGGATCAGGAGGCTGCCGCAGGCCTGTTCGACACGCTCGCCGGTCTCCGCGTTGAACGCTACATTGAGAAGGGGGATGCCCAGCCTGAGCGGGTCATTACGGTTAATACCAGCGACGGTCAGGCGATAACTCTGTTAATACCGGCTTATCCGGGTGACACCACCACCGGTGTCATTGGTGATATCGCCTTCAAACTCAATGAAACCGACGCCGACAAACTCAAGGCCGAGTTCATTGAGCAGGATGTTGATATCACAAAATAAAAACTGGCAATAAGCAAGATGATCTCATCCCGATGAATATCAGGATGAGATCATTTGTCAGGGCAACCACAGGACGCAGCAATGAACGAGTCTGCTTTCCTCTTTTCTGGCATTTATGATCCCCTATTCCTGTCTCGCTTTAATTGCGAGACAGGATTCTCCTCCGATAGGGGACCGATATCGACATGGTTGATGCATTCGATCATGGCGGCTTGATTGGTAACACTTCAGTCAGCGATACGCACCCACGCGATAATGGTACTGAACCATGCCGTACAATGCCGAGCTATCCGTATGTTCCGTCACGTCTTCACCCAATATATCAAGCGTTGTCCATTGGTCCTGGCCGCTGTACGGACGTCGTTGCACTTCGAAACCGGTTTCCTGCTGGTCGCCGCTGTTCGGATCAGTCCAGCTCAACTCGACCACATTACCGTTGAGGTTGGCCGAGAGCACCGGCGCCTGAAGCGAGGCGCCCTGAAGAACGAGTATCCAGTCGCCTTTGCCGCCGCTGTTATTGCCTGGTGGTGTGAACTGCCGCGATCCCGTCGATGGGAAACTGCCGATCGGTTCGTATACACCGTCAGTCGGATCATACCAGCTTGCTTCGATGTCGCCGCTGAGTCTGGACATGTCGATTGTGATTGTTCGCACAGTCGGCATGAACGCCATGCCGAGACTGCCGTCGGGAGCCGCGGCGGCCACGGCCAGTGTGTCACCACTTTCATAACCGCCTGTCAGGAACATCTGGGACTGATCCGGCAGCATCCGGTACCACTCGTGATCGCGAAAGACTTTCTGGACATATTCCATGTGCCGTCCGGCTTCGGTATCCAGCTTGTTCCGCCAGTCCGAGGGAATATACCACAGCCTGCCCTGGCCGTAGGCGTGGCCGGCGATACCACTGAGTACGGAATAATACGCCTGCTGTCTGATCCAATAGGCATCGACGTGACCTGAGTTTGGATCATCGTCATATCTCGCCTCGCCCAGCAAAGTCGGTTTAGCCGGCGAACGATTCCACTCACGATACTGCACTTTGACGATGAAGTGCCTTATCCATGAATAGGAAAAATTGAAATCGTACCATGGTTCCGCCTGAAAGAACGTGCCGCCTGTCGCTTCGCCCTGATCATAGAACTGGCTGCCGTGTGCCGTTATCAGATGATGCGGAGCATTCTGATGAATACCTTCACCCATCGCACGGAGGCCGGTTATAAAATTGTTCAGTGGATAGTCGCCACCGAGTATCCAGGTAATATTGTTCGTATCACTGAAATGGCTTCCGAGGAACTCACCGTAGTTCCGCATGGCGGCGGTATCCTGGTATTTATTCTGCCACGGCATCTGCTGCAGCCACAGCGGGGCGATGGCCACCATCATGCCTCTTTCTTCGGCCTTGTTGCATACCCATTTGATAAAGTCGAAATAGAGAGGGTTCTGGTTGGTGATATCTTCCGTGCCGTAAAAGGGGCGCTGGCCCTCCCGATTAGTCGGCTCGCCGTTGAAGACGACCATCACCTGGATGACCGTGAAGCCTTTCGCCGCACGGTTTGGAAGATACTCATTTTCAATTTCGGTTTTGCTCAATTTGAATGGCAGATGCCAGGGGGTGTCCGCCTGGTAGAAAAACGGTTGATTCTGCTGATCGACGAAATACCGGCCGGTTGCATCCGGCGTCAGTGGGAAAACGGGCTGGCCTGTCGCATACACGGCGGCCGACATGATGACAAACAATAGCGTGACCCATAATACGCTTTTCATCCGCATGACTTGACTCCTCTCCTGTCTTGAGTAAATCAACTAATACGCAGAATTCTGAATTTCAACACGCATATCCAGACATGAACAATTAACATAGACGATCTCCGGAAGTACTGTACGATGTTCCGGTTCAAGTTCCTTCGGGTTATCCACTTGCTTGAGCAGCAGGTCCATCATTTCATGGCCGATGTGAAAATTCCGCTTGTCGGCCGTAATCATCGGGCAGCCTGTTTCCCATTGCCGTAGCGGACTCTGGAGCCAGTAATTGTCATACCCTGCAACGGCAACGTCAGTATTCGGTTCGAGGTTGAAATAGCGGCAGGCCTTCAGAACAGCCATCGCTATACCGTCTGTCAGATTGACAATGGCATTTACCGGCTGATCGCCGGTCATGTATTCCACCAGGTGGCCGGCTATCTGCCTGGCCGTCTGTTCGAATCGCTCACGGCTGAGCATGTTGATCCGAAGGCCACGTAGTTCACACGGCGTCTTCGGTTCTATACCGGCCTCCTCCACTGCCCGAAGATAACCCGCTTGGCGCTGACGCAGCCAGATGCCCGTCTGAGGATGTCCCGGCCGACTCGGCCAATAGGGCAATATGCGAGTGAAGTCACGTTCGATCAGAGAACGTGTAATACCGTATGAACCCGATTCGTGATCCGACCATACGGTATCGAAATCAGGTAACTGCGATGCGTCACCGTAAACCACTACTGGTATACCTGCACAACGCAGGCGATTCAGTACATTCATGTGTACTTCCAGTCTGTGAGTGTCGGAAAAAGCGACGATGCCCAGCGGCCTGGCCTTGATCAGTTTTTCGACCTGGTCGGATTCATACAGCCGGTCCGGTTCCAGAGTGACACAGGATAGACCTCGCTTGTGGGCCGCCAGAATCACGCCCGCATCAATGGCGTGCATGTACCCCGGCACAATCACTTCGTCATCGAGCGGCTCCGACAGGATGACCACCGTCTGCGACAGGTTCTGCATCTGCCTGAGACGGACACCATCCACTACCCGGCTTCGCCCGACGGTTTTCAGCCATCCCTCAACTTCAAGCTCGGCTAATGCCGCCCTTACTGTACCACGCGCCACCTGGTAATGGTCCGCCAGTCGTTGTTCGGCGGGAATACGATCACCGCATTTCAGCTCGCGTGACCGGATCATACTACATAAGCCATGCTTGACAGAGTCTTTAGGACTAAGGAGCTCAGCGGGAATATCGGGTTGTTTCATTTCATGTGACAATAGAAAACCCAAAAATAACGCTAAAAGTTCTTCAAAATATACAACACTAAGTGAATTGTACAATATTGGTATAACATTACAACAGCAATGTGCTGGATATTGGTAAAAAGTAATCGTCGCTTCAGATATGACCCATGCGGTCCTGCAACATGATGTTTCAAATCTCTATATAATTCCCTCCAACTGGCGCATTTGCAGAGAACACACAATTCGGCTTATATCAAGAAAGGGCTTGCCATGGCGGAACCGGGTCAGAAATCGGGCGGATGCAGAAACATTGCGATCGGATGCGGTATTGCGGTTCTGGTGGTTGTGATTATCGGTGGAGTTGCGGGCTGGTATATCGGAAGAAATATCAAATCATGGTCGGCGCAGGGTATTGCGGCTGTGCTTGAATCCGGCATCAGGGAAATGCAGCTTCCTGCTGATCAGGAGCAGCGTCTGCTTGCCAAGGTCGATTATCTGAAAAATGAGTTTATCGCGGGCAACATTACGTTCGAACAACTGGGTGAAATAGGACTGCGTTTAAGTGAAGGGACCTTTTTCCAGGCCGGGATGATTCATCTTGCTGAAACGCAATACATCCAGCCCTCCGGTTTATCTGATGAGGAAAAGGTGGAAGGAAGCCTGGCCATGCAGCGGATTCTGCGGGGATTCTGTGTGGACGAAACGATTTCCGATCAGGACATCGAGGAGGTCATGATCCCGATAACTTATGAAGAACCGGATGGTACCAGGCAATTGAAGGATAACCTGACGGATGATGAGCTGCGAACGTTTATCGACCTTGCCGAAGAGAAAGCTGATGCCGCAGGGGTACCCGACGAACCATATAAGGTTGATCTGGCCGCCGAGTTCGAGCGAGCAATAGACGAAGTGCTTGCCGGTAAGTGAGATCAGACGAGTACTGAATTTCAGAATGCGATGATGTTGGATGCCGGCTATGAATATGCCGCAGGACTGTAGTACCGATTGCCACACATGGCTGGCAGCCCCCTGAAAATGTCACATTCATCGATTTTGGTCGCCCAAAAACAGTGTTTTTCACCTGATAATGCATACTTTTACCTTATATCTGCTTGCATGGTTCCCAAAATTGTGTTAGAATACTTGATGTGATGCCCAAAGAGGTGTTGCAGTCAGTTTGGTGTCCGAAGTCACATAGTATTGAGATTATCATCACGAGCCATATCGGTCAGGACATGAAGATCTGATTATGTTGGAGGAGAAAGGTCAACAGCAGGAACTGGAGCGAAGCGCCATGCCTCAGGCGGGCACGGCCTTGAATATGCTCAAGCGCTGGCTCTATGCCAAGCAGCTGAAGGCTAATGACTGTCTGCCTTCTGAACGTGTTCTGGCGGATGAACTGGGGATACCACGTTACAACGCACGAGTTGCGATCAAAATCCTTGAAGAACAGGGCTGGTTCCGGCGGGTAGGGCGGAAACGCTTTATCAACCGGCTTTCGGATGTCCATCCCGCACATACCGCGGCGATGGATTCCGTGTTGATTCTGAATGAGCCGCATTATGTCAATCAATGGCAGATCGGCTCGGGCGGGTTGTGGTGCATCGACGCCGGGGCCGACCAGATGCTCAGCCAGAAGGGTATTACACGACTTGCCATGGACCCCGCTTCACTGAGTGAAGAACGGGTGGAACAATTGATTGCTGAGCAGCCGCGGGGAATCATCACGTTTCGTGATCGATATATTCATAAACCCGATATCGAGAAACTCCGGCGGTTCAAGAACAGCGGCATTCCGGTTGTGCTTTACGGATACGGTTCAGAGACGGCGGAATTCGATTCGGTCGAATCGGATCAGCAGCGGGGCACGTATCTGCTGACTCAGGCACTGATCAATCGCGGCTGCCGACGGATTCTTCGATACTGGGAGCGGCGGATCGATTATGAACAGCGGCCGGCCTGGTTGAATGACCGCGATCTCGGTTACGAGCAGGCCATGCATGATGCCGGACTCGAACCACTTCCCGCACTGCGGTGTTATGAAGTACCTTTTCTGGTTAATAACCGTGAGAAATTCATTGTCAGGGTCAGGGCTACCGCTGGTTACCTGATTGATGCACTGAAACAGGATCCGCCTGTCGATGCCATTATCGTGATCTCGGACGGCATGACGTTTACCGTCGCCGGCGCACTGCGGATTTTCGGTATCGAGCCGAATGTGGATATCGCGGTTGCAGGCTATGACAACTACTGGATGAATGCCGCTGAACGGACCTGGGAGCCTGCTGTGCCGATGGCGACGGTCGATAAGCGAAACCTGGAAATCGGAAAGGAACTGGCAAGGCTGCTGCTTGACAGGATCAACGGGACACTGCCTGATCAGCCTGAGCATCGCAAGGTCGAGCCGCAGGTCATTTTTCAGGATGACAAGGAATCGGTCGCTTTCAATAATTGAAACGGCCGTGTGATGAATACGTACGTTTGAAGTAAGTATAAAGAGAAGAAACAGGTCAATAGTTGGGAGAAAGTCCATTCCGGCGTCGGTTGTTGTAACCGCGCTTACGGCAGGCAGATGGCCTGCAATCAAAACAGACTCTCATTCTCCATTCAACGCTGATTGACCTTCCAGGTTGATCAGCGTTTTATCTGTCATGTTCAGTAAATCATGTATCTGAAAGTGTAAGAGAAAGTGTTTTCATCTAACGACGTTTTCCCTGAAAGGGAATGGAGGAACAATGTCAATTTCACCTGTGTCATCATGTGTGAAGAAAGGAGAAGTTCAAATGCTTCGAAGAATGGTTTTGATGTTTTTATTGGTTCTGGCCGCCACGGTCACTGCCTATGGTGGTGTTCAGTGGAACCAGAAAACCGACAATTGGGCAAGCAATCCTAATCCCGTACCCGGCGATTGGGGTTTCAATCGGCCGGGTTACAACCAGGGGCTTTATGTTCATGGTGTTTCCGTACCTCCGGGTGATCCAGTGACGAATCTGGTGGTTTATGACAACGATATCAGCCGCGACGTGATGGACGATGACTGGGGATTCCTGATGGCCAGCCTCGGCAAGATGAAATTGGCCGCATACATCTGCACGCCACTGGAAGGTGGTCCCAGCTATAATTCGTCGTTCTGGCAGGAATTCATCAACGACTACAACCGGGCCGCGGACTCGAATCTCTGCATGGACAACATTCCGTACCCGACCAAGGGTAATGGATTCCCCGAGTACGGCGGTGTTCAGGGGACTTCCCCGGGCGCCCAGCTTTATGTACAACTGGCAGCCCAGGCATCACCCGAGAAGCCGATGGTCGTCAACATCGGCGGCCAGGCGTCCACTCTTGCCAAGGCATATTATCTGGATAACAGCATCGCCGAGAAGATCGTCGTGTACTACACAGACATCATTGCATTCAACGGCGGTGAAACATGGGGTTCTGAAACGGTTGCCAGGAATTTCCGCGTGATCAATTGGGGCCGACGAGCTTACCAGTGGATCTGGTGGACGGACAAGAACTGCCAGAACGAATGGCAGGTTCTTCCCCGGCCGGATGCCTGCTGCCCCGGCACCAACAAGGCTCTGTGGGGTGAGTGGAACATGATCGATAACGGTACCCCGATGATGAACTGGTTCCTGCGCCAGATGTACGATCCCGGTGTGGGTTGCTGGTATGTTCCGACATCCTGCGGCGGTTGTCAGGGTCATGACTTCGGGTCGGCTTCCGATGGGTACTACGACGGAACCTATATCGCCGCATTCGTGCAGAACATGATCACCAACGCAGAAGTGGCGGATATGCGCGGCGGCAGAGTCATGATGGTTACTCAGATCAATGAGCCGGCCGTCAAACAGGGCACGCTTCCCATTCTGGCGAATCAGGCGGCGTTCAACGGCTGTACGCCGGTGAATATCGAGAGTATCGAGTCAGTGAGTACATCACAGATCGACCTCACCTGGTCATACCAGAACATTTCACCCGCCCAGTTTGAAATCGAGCGGAAGACGGGCAGCGGGAGCTTCAGTCTGATTGCAACCGTACCTTCCACTCAACTGTCGTACAATAATACCGGCCTTTCAGCGAATACAGCGTACACCTACCGCGTCCGCGCCCTGCTCAACGGTGGCGGAACCAGTGCCTATTCAGGCGAGGAAACCGCAACCACCTGGGATAACCCCCCGGCCGCTCCGTCAAACCTTGTGACAACGGCCAACCCGAGTGCCCTGCAGATTTCACTTACATGGTCGGACAACTCGGATAATGAAGAGGGTTTCATTATCGAGCGAAAATCCGATGGTGATTTTTCCGAAGTGGTAACTGTCGGATCCAATATCGAATCCTACGACGATAATAACGCACTTGGGGGTGAGACGTACTACTGCTATCGCGTAAGAGCGGTCAACAGCGGCGGCAATCAGTTCTCGGCCTGGTCGAACGAAGACTGCGCCACAACGCCCTGTATTCAGGATCCGCAGATGCTCGATGACACGGCGATACCTCCGCTTGTCTACAGCACCGGTTGGAATGCCCAGACGGGCTGGGCCGGCAGGTATAACCAGACCATCCATGAAAGCGATACGGCCGGTGCCTATGTCGAAGTGACATTGATGGACGTCGGCGAGCTGAAAATCTACGGCGATAAGCGTGATTACGCAGGTACGGCAGAAGTCACCATTGATGGTGTCAGCCAGGGTAATATCAGTTACAACGGATCGAGTGCCGATTTCGTACTGATTGCGACCCTAACCAACGACCTGGGTTGCGGGGAGCATACCATTCGCATCACGGTGAACGGTGATGGCTGGTGTTATATAGATGCGATCGAATACACGCCGCTGTGTTGTAATGAAGCTGAAAACCCGCCGGCAGATCCTGGTAACCTGACGGCAATTGGCGTCGGCAGCAGCCAGATCGAACTGAGTTGGCTGGATAACTCCGGCGACAACATGGACGAAGAAGCGGTGTTCCACGTCGAACGTCGGGCCGCAGACGGCGGGGATTTTGCCGAAGTGGCGACAGTGAGTGGTATACCGGGTACCGGTAATACAGTGAAACATGTCGACAGTGGTTTGCTTCATGCCACCGGGTATTACTATCGCGTCAGAGCATCCAACAGTGTCGCCGGAGAAGATCAGTATTCAGGCTACACGTCACCTGATGCCTATGCCGTTACAGATGATCCGAATCCGCCGGCTGCCCCGACCGGTCTTACCGCGACGGCGGATGACGGAAAGGTCGAACTCGACTGGGCCGACAATGTCGAAGTCGATCCCGCGGTTCTCTACTACGTGATTCATCGTTCCACGGCTGAGGGTGGTCCGTATCATCCTGTTGCTGTCGCTTTCGGCGCCAGCCACATCACTGACTACAGTGTCGTCAATGATACGACCTATTACTATAAAGTCACCGCGGTGGATACCTGGCCGCATGTCTCGCTGGAATCCGATATGGTCCAGTCCACGCCTTCCATACCAACCGAACCGGCCGCCCCGACCGGCCTTCAGATCGATTTGGTCGGTGCCTCGCAGATGACGATCTCATGGACGGACAACTCGGATAACGAAACCGGCTTCGAGGTCGAGAAGATGGTTGCCGCATCCGGTACGTATTTTCTGCTTGCAACCGTGGGTGTGAATGTGACCAGCTACACCGACACGGTACTGGAATCCGGTACGGAATACTGCTACCGTGTTCGTGCGATCAATGATGTCGGGCCTTCAGGCTACAGCAACGAAGTTTGCGATACGACAACCAGTTGCGTTCCTGAACTGATGACCATTGATGATGCGGATGCGACTATTGTTTATACCGGCAACTGGAATGCCCAGTCCGGTTGGAGCGGTCGCTATGAAGGGACGCTGCATGAGACCGATTCTTCCGGCGCTGCGGCTGAATATACCTTCACCGGCACGACCATTGAATTGATCGGCGAGCTCCAGTCATGGGGCGGCAGCGCGGAAGTGATTCTCGACGGTGTCAGCCAGGGCACGGTCAGCTTCACTGGCAGTACGCAATATCAGGTATCCGTCTTTTCCGCCACCGAACTGGATGACGTGACGCATACTATTCGCCTGGTTGTCGCCGGCGGCGGCTGGGTGTATCTGGATGCCGTCACGTTCACCGGCTGCGTGGCGCCACCTTCGCCGCCCGCCGCACCGACGAATCTGAGTGCATCGGCGAGCAATACCACCATTAACCTGGCGTGGACGGATAACGCCAGTAATGAACTGGGCTACAAGGTCGAGCGAAAAACGGACGGCACTTTCACCGAAGTGGCCGTCATCGGCCCGAATGCACAGAGTTACGCCGATTTCGGACTGGCAGCTCAGACAACGTACACCTATCGTGTACGTGCCTATAATGCCGGCGGAAATTCCGCCTATTCCAACGAAGACGCCGCCACGACAGGTGATGCAGTGACAGGTCTATTCCCCAACGTGGCGTTGCTCGAATCGCCCTATGCGTCTTTGCTGGTTGTCGAGAACCAGGAAGTCGACAGCGGTTATAACATGACCGCCAACGGCTGGATCGGCGGCCACGGCGTTGATATGGGTGACGGCACGAAGGGTGATCTGACCGTGTTCAATTACGTTCAGCTCACCGGCGACTTCACCATCGATGCCCAGGTGCAGTTGTTCAATCATTCGCCGCATGTCCTGCCGGATTACAATCACCAGTCCGCCCTGATCATGGCCCGCGAATCGCTGGATCCACGCAGCCGGTTCTTCGCCGGCGGCGTGACGGGTTACCAGGGCTTTGATCCGATGCATTACAAGTTTTTCTGGCGGAATGTGACCGGCGGTGACGTGACTAACGGCGGGGCCGATATCGATAACGGTTTTGCCGACGGAAGCACACAGGCGCTTTATGACCAGGGCAAGGTCTGGGTCAGGTTCCAACGCGTCGGTGATGCATTCTCGGTCTGGAGCAGCCAGACCGGGGAATCCGGAAGCTGGGTCTATGAAACCGGCCGTGATTCTGAACGATGGCTGGCACCGGATACGGTTTATGTCGGATTGTCCTGCCACTCGCTCAGTACAGCGGCTCTGGCCGACCATGCGATTGAAGTGCAATGGCGAAATATCACGATTTCTCAGCCGTAACAAACAGGATTTGCGAAATCATGATGTGATGAACAAGGCAGGCGACCTGGTCGCCTGCCTTTTTTGTATTGACGGTTGCTGTTTTGAAATCCGTTGCCGTTAGGGCATTGGTTCATGGGTTGTCATTATCATCGACCAGTCATCATATCAAAGATGTCCGGTGAAAGTGGATTCGTATCAATATCATCAAAGTGGTTGGTTGATGAATCCATCTGTTGCATATTCCCGAACAGTCTCGATAAGGTTTTTCCGAATGCATAGCGGGTCAACGGCCAGTTCATGCTCGTCAGCTTCTGTCTGGCATGGTTCAGCCTGATATTTCTGATGATGTCAGATGTGTCGGATTCGGCGGCCGCATCATGATCGTCCGATTGAGACCCACTGTCAGCTTCAGGCGCTTCCAGGATGGAATCCGAAGACGGTGCGGTCTGCTCGACAACCGGCAGCTCGATCGGCAGAGATTCTCCAACCCATGCATCAGCGGCATTGACCTGTACGGCATCGACATAGATCCAGCCGTTGCCATTGCATTCGATACGCAACGTATGTTGGCCCTGGTTGAGTCCCGTCAATCTGAAGATCGACTGCTGGTATTGGTCCGGTGTGCCATGGAGAAAATTGACAGTCTGGAAGTAGATACCGTCAATGTAGACATCGGCGTCTCCGCCCCATGGTTGTTTTTCACCGATCAGTTCGACGATATTGCCGGTAAATGTCATTTCCATCGATGCCCCGGCCTGTTCGGTTTCGTGAGTGGAATTGTTCAATCGGCCGCCGAGACTTAAACGCTCATTCCATGTACCTTGATAATTCATCGATGGGTCGGCATCATCGATCATTGCCTCGTTGCATGCCTGGATCGGTGTAACGACGACGTTACTGAACTGGACTTCGCAGAGGACGCCTTCGCTGTGGCTTGTCACGGCGAGTCCGATGTTAACACTCGCGGGCATGGCAATAGTGACACAATCGGTTTCAGACCAGATCACGCCGTCTGAAGAGCTGTATGCTGTTATTGTGTCGCCGTGCCGTATCATCTTGATCCAACCCGGCACTTCGCCGCTCGATCCGTTATGCAGCGTGTCTGCGCCGGTTTCCAGGCGGCGCTGGAATGCCATCCCGTTCGTAGGTGTCAGGGCAAGGAAGGCATGTTTGGAATCCTCATCAAGTGATTCACGGATCATGACGCCGGCCTTGGCCCATTCGTTCGTATTCTGCTGGCTGTCGACGCGGGCGATGATCTCGCAATCACCCAGATATGTCTGGTTGACATAATAGAACCGGTCTTCCTGCTCCCAAATATCCGATCCGTCGCCGAGCACTGTGAATACCCCGGCGTCTTCCGTGTAACTGCCGTAAGCCACCACGTCGCCGACATCATGCCCGGACCATGCATGGATCGATGACGAATCCGTGAGGCCGGCGGTTGCCAGCAGGCTCGGGTTGATCCAAGCATGATCCGTCATTTCGAACCAGGATCGCTTGCTGTCTCTCGTGCCGCCGTCATCATCGTCACCGATATGGACATCCATACCGATTCGCATTCCGTCGACCGGAGACACACCGAGTGTAGACCATGGAATCGCGGCTTCCAGCCGGTATCCTTTGTCGGTGCCATTCATTTCATAAAGGATACCTTCGGTTGAGCCGAGTGAATTCTGGCCGGTCTGGACGGTCGCATCGTTCCAGCGGAATCCAAACTGGTAATCATTAATCTGGTCGTATTGACTTGATTTGCTGTTATCGGCATCGATGAAGATTTCGACGCAGTCATCGTTCCACCACCCGTCATCGGGTGATTGGTACGCGGGGGAATCCTGAATCAACAGGTCGTCGGTAACCTCGACAAGGTAATACAGGTATTCGCTGTCCCACATCGCCTTCCATGCACCGCTGAGGTCGAGGTTGTCAGTGAGTGTGCCGTGATTGATGTGAGTAAGTTGATGGGCCGGGGCATCAGTCCATTCGCCATCGGTGTCCATTCCATCGATCACCGCTGCTTGATCTGAAACAGGAATCAGGACATCCGGGCCGGGGATTTGCGGTGTGACTTCAACACAATCGGAATAGTCGGAAATCATACCAAGCGTATTGACCGCTTTGATCATGTAATAATACGTTGTGTCATTGATTACCTGGCAATCCCTGATGTGCATCGCATCGAAAGCCACGGCGACGCTTCTATATCCGCTGTCCGGTGTTGTTGAACGGTAAACGATGTAATAAAGGACGGGTTGATGAGTCAGCATCGACCATGACAAGTCAACATGCCCGTCGTGTCCCGTGGCCGATACATTCATTGGACAGGGCGGCGGTAGCGTTACAATATTCAATTCGTCAACGGTGGAATCGAAAGCGACATTACCCGCCATGTCCGTTGCGGTAACCTGTACATCATACAGCCCGTCATTGAGCGGCGGGCTGATTGTATTGTCCTGGAGCATCCAGTTCCCATTGCCGAGATTATCTGCTGAGAATACCTGTCCTGCCAGCAACAGTTGAATATCCGCCTCAGGATCATCGATTGTGCCGTTCAGTAGGGGCGTGCTGTCTGT
Organism: uncultured Phycisphaeraceae bacterium; assembly: GCA_964425365.1. Taxonomy (GTDB): domain Bacteria; phylum Planctomycetota; class Phycisphaerae; order Phycisphaerales; family Phycisphaeraceae; genus CAYRND01. The sequence goes on along the minus strand of CAYRND010000010.1, from coordinate 2,124 downwards.
TGTAAGCAGCGGATTGACAGCAATAAGTCCTGGTGCTGTCGTATCGACCGTCAGCAGAACGGATGGTGACATTGCTGAAACCAGGCCGTAGGGTCCGATGGTCTGTGCTGTGATTGTATGTTCGCCGTCGTTCAGAATTGTAATGCCGTCCGTTGTCACGACTGTGATCGAACTGCCTGCGTCGGCACGTCCGATTTCTACACCGTCGGCATATACGGCAACGGTCGTGCCGGCGATCGTGTCGTGGGCAATGAACTGCAAGGGATGCTCGGGATCAGAATTATTGAGTTGCGTGATTGCATCATGATCGGATATGCCGGTATCGCTTTCACATGCCAGCTCGATATATGCCGGTGGTGGAAGCAGGACAGCGTCGAAGGTATTGCTGTCGGTGGATACGCCGCCCACATGACTTGCAGTCAAATACATCTGCAGATTTTCAGAAAGCAGTGTAATCCAGCCAGTCCATTCGCCGTTGGTAAAGTGACCGGTTGTCACAGGCGAGATCTGCACATTCTGCCCTGATGCATTATAACCGGCGAGATTACATACGTCGTTAAAACTGTCAACGAGGTAGCCGTTGGCATCTCGTGCACTGATTGTGACCTCAGTCGGCCAGTTCACGTACACGGTGTCATCCAACCCGAGCATGTCAAAACCGGCCAGCGGGCCGACGAGACTGTCGAACGTCGGCGATACACCTGTTTGTCCGATACCGTCATCGACCGTGATCGTGATATTCGAATCGATGTTATGGACAGCCAGCGTGCCCGACCAGATACCGTTATTGAATGGGCCGGTACCAATAGGCTCGACCTCGACAGGGCCGTGGTCGCCATAACCACTTAATTGAACTGTTTTATCATATACAAGAACAGGCTGACTGTTGATGTCCAAAGCGGTTATTGTCACGGCGAATGGGACGCTTGCTGTCACAGAAGTCATACCCTCCATAACAAATTCAAATGCATGAATGTCGTCGTCATGAATATTCATGGTAAGAGAGGTATTGTTGAATCCCTGGGCTGAGGCGCGGATCGGGACTGATTGCGTACCGTCATATTCACTGTCATCCACAATGGACAGATCGAATGGTACGCCTGTATTGCCGGCACGAATAATGACGGATGATTCAACGGTCACTTCACTGGTGTCATCAGAATACAGATTGATGACAAGGTCATAATCCAGCACACCGGATATGGCGATATTCCCTGTATTGTCAAGTAGACCGTCGCCTTCCCAGGCATCTTCCGGCACATACATCATGAGGTCAAGATGCTCATTGTCATGAATATCGATACTGTCATGTCCATCGGTCCAACGGTTGACGTGGGCTGTGACAATGACGGATTGCGTGCCGTCAATAAGAGTATCATCAATCGTGAGCAGGTCGAAGGAGGCGATAGTCTGACCGGCTGAAATCATGACTGTTTCGGGTAACTGCAGTTCAGTGATGTCATCCGATTGGAGTTCGACGATGACATCAACTGACGATGCACGTGAAACGGTCACCTGGCCCTGGCCGGGCATCAGGCCGTATGATTCAAATGCCGAGGGCGGCAATGTCACAAATAACTGTGCGGTTTCATTGTCAAGAACGGTGACGACAGTTGAGATGCTTTCAAATAACGTTGCGTACGCATTCAGTGTAACGTTCTTATCAAGATCAAGATCCGTATCATCAATGACGGTGATAGTAAAATCAACAGAAGTCTCACCAGCGGGAATGATGATAGATTCCGGTACGACAAGCTCATTGATCAGGCTCGATTCAAGCAGCACATCGAGATCATATGACAGGGCGAAAGGAATGGACGCGCTGCCGGTAACCGTTCCGGAATTCTCTGAGACTTCGATCGGCCCGGATACGGATATCAGAGGCATGGATTCAACAGTGAACAGGTTGCTGGTGCCAGTGATATCATTCGTATCGGTTGCAATAAGGGTTACATTGCCGCCGCTTTCATGAATGGTAATCGGCCCGGTCCAGACGCCATCAATGAACTGGCCTGTAGTTGCGGGCGTCAAAGCAAGTTCGGATCCACGTAATGAAAGCTGGATATTAGGAACTAGCACTACAGCGCTATCAAGGTCCCCTGGTGCGCTTCAGTCGTGACCTGA
>CAYRND010000009.1:0-45167 GCA_964425365.1 uncultured Phycisphaeraceae bacterium | reverse complement strand
CACACTTGGACAATTACCCGAGCCTGAACTTACCCATAGATTCTGCTGAGGAGGCCAAATTTTAAAACCTTCAACCTTTTGAGCTGGTTACTGTTCTGGTACATTGAAGCGGTTTGCGATGAGCAGATTTCCGCCTTTAGGTTCATGTCGCGGGTAGATAGTAAGTGCGAAGTTGGTTTGTTGACATGCGCGTGCGATATTGGTGGTGCGATTAGGGCTACGTGGGTCGAAGAGTGGCATTCGCATGATAACTTGTCGTCGTGCGCCCTGCAGGACTTTGATCAATGAGGGATATTTTTCTTCACGGGGCAGGTGTTGTAGTACGCCGAGGAATAGGATGACGTCATATGATTTTGGTTGAATTTCGTAGTTGCCGACGGCGGCGCATTCGAAGCTGATATTACGGATACCGCGTTCGTCTGCGATTTTTTCGGCGGCTTCGATACGTGCGGACTGAATCTCGATACCGTGGACATGGCTGACACGAGCGGCAACCTCCATCGCAATGAGTCCTTCTGCACAGCCGATATCAAGCACGGTATCATCCTGGCGCAGGTCGGCGAATTTTTCAACTTCCGGCCACCGGAGGTCCATATCCCATACCCCGTCACCTCCGCCGATTTCATTGATGTTGCTGTAGTAATACGTGGGTTCAGAGCCTGCCGCTTGGGGATTGCATTGAAACATAGGTGGCTCCGTTCAATATAAGTCCTGATTTGGGCTGTATTTTCGTCAGTATCCGGAACGTCATCATGGTAATGCGGCCCTAGAGGAGTAATTAGGGTAATCCTGCGTACGGCAGGTGCCTTTAATACTTTTCGGTCAATTGGTTGAAATGGGATTGAGAAAATCGAAAAAGAAACGGCGGCCGGTTTAATCGGCCGCCGCTTCGCATCAGTGATCGGATGCCCGCGTGCTTGTGGAACGGAGCGTCCTTCTGATCAAGCTGATTAAGGTGTCTTAACCGAGCAGTGACAAGACCGCCTGCGGCCTGGTGTTGGCGATACTCAAGACATTCGTCGCCGCGTTGACCAGAATCTGGTTTCGCGTGAGGGTCGCGGTTTCCGAGGCGAAGTCGGTATCGCGGATCACGCTTTCTGCGGCGCTGGTATTCTCGAGTGCGACACCCAGTGACCGGATGGTCGATCCGACAATGTTCTTCTGGAACGCACCCAACCGCCCACGCAGGCTAGATACCTGTTTAATTGCATTATTGACGATCTTCTGGCCGGTTTCGAGGTTGCCATCCTCGACATTCGCGACTTTTGATGAGCCCAGGTCGTCCAGGTAGCCGTTGAGATACGAGCCGAGGTAACGGCTGGCAACGTTCTCGATGCCGATACTGACCTGGTTGAGGATATCGACGTTGGGTCCGAGGTTGAACTTGGCGCCACCGCCTGTAATGGTGAAGGCGTCGTAACTGGTCAGGTTCTGCGCGGCCGTACTGTTCATCATGATTTCCAGGTCGAGGAAATCGTTATTGACCTTGGCGGTGAGGCCTTTTGCAGTGGCCTTGATACCATTGATGATCGCGCCGATGTCCTGACCTTCGTCACGGTAGATCAGGTTCTGTTTCTTAATGTCGATCAGGGTATCCTGGTTGGCCGCAAGTGTCGAAGCAGCGGTTTCATTTGCTGCGGTGAGGTACATGACGGTACCGCTTTGCCCGCCGGTGTCATCGATTTCGATCGATACGAATTCATCGCTGCCGTGCAGTTCAGACTTGAAAACCAGCCCGGTACCGCTGGCGATAGCCGAAATACCGGTAATGGACTTATAGGTATTGATCTGTGTTGCCATATTCGCCAGTGAGGTCGTTGAACCAAAGGTGAATTCACGTGAACCTTTGGAGCCTCCAATGGTGAATACGAATGTGGCATCGTTTGCTGATAGATCCAAGGTGGTGATGCCACCATCGATTGACAGGAACACACCGCCGTGCTGTGCCGAGGTATAAACCAATACCTGGACGTCGCGTTGCTCGTTATGCGAGAGCTTGGCGGCGTTGATCTGGTAATCGAGCACCTGACTGATCTGGCCTGAGACGGTGAAGTCAAAGGTTCCGTTAAGCAGTTTGGTACCCTGGAAGCTGGTGGCGGCCGCGATACGGTCGATTGTCTGGAGTATCGAGTCGACCTGAAGCTGATTGGCGGTTTTTTCCTCGTCACTGATGCCGGCGTCGTTTGCCGACTGACCGACGAGCGACTGGAGTTCGAGTAGCATGGAGTTGATTTCCTGCAGGCCGCCTTCTGCGATATTCATGACCTGGTCGGCACGTTCAGCGTTGCCGATGGCGGCGCTGATCGAAGCCTTTTCCGATCGCAGGTTTTCACTGGCGATCAGTCCTGCAGGGTCATCAGCACCGCGGTTGATACGATAACCGGTGCTGAGGCGTTCAAGTGATTTACTGAGTGTCTGGTTGTTCTGGCCCAGAATTCTCTGAGCGATCATCGATCCGACATTTGTGTTAATTCGACTCATGGTTAAGGTCCTCCGTGAACACGCGTTTCTGTGTTACGTTGTGTGGTGGCAAACAGCCTCCTGCCTGAAGGAACGTTCACAGATCTCCGATCCGCTGATGCTTTTACTTGTCAAAAGGACTGAAACTCCGGGAACTTGTCATTGCGCTGAAGACGATTGTTGTTGACGTTTGAAAAGGTATTTAATTTCATTTTCACATCGTCAAGCTCCTTTCCTCCATCCCTGGAGCCGCCGGCTGGTGCGGTGGAGCGCGTCTTCCGGCTATTTGATTCCGTTGCCAGGTGGCGGGCTCGATGCGCCGGCACTTATTGTCAGCCTTCGCCTGAGCCAATTCGGTGACTTTGTGCGGGTTACGCCACCTGTCAATCGAAATCTTCTTATCGGAACCGTTGTGCATAGACTCTCTTTTCGCTTCGGGCGTCATGTTATGACCCGTCTAGACGGCTTCATCGTCATAACCGGACCATGCCTTAACTTCCGCATGAATGAAACAGGAGAAATATTTGGCAGAATTTTTCTATCCGTCAGGGGTGGTACAGGCGGCAGGAGGGGTGTAGTTTTACACCTTTATAATAGGAAAGGCGTGTTCGTAGAGAGGTGAGTCCGGATAAATTGAATGGCATTTGTTTAAGGTTTAACGTTCAAGGTTGGTACAAACATTGAACGTTGAATCTTTATACAGAGGCAAAGTATGAAAAAGCGGCGGCCGCGTGTGCGGTCGCCGCTGGTAACCAGGTCGAATTACGTAGTCGTATTCGTAGCGTACTCAGGTTGGTATCAGCCGATGAGCTGCAGAACGTTCTGTGACTGGCTGGTTGCGATACCGAGCATGGAGGTTGCCGCTGCCACCTGGATTTGTGACCGGGTGAGGTTGGCCGTTTCCTCGGCGAAGTCGGTATCGCGGATGGCGCTTTCCGCAGCGGCGGTGTTTTCGTACGACACGCCGAGAGCGCGGATGGTCGCCTGGACGACGTTGCCCTGAATGGAACCCAGTCGACCACGAAGCTGTGAGACTTCCTTGATCGCCTGGTTGATCACTTCCTGGGCGGAGGTCAGATCACCGTCGATGACGTTGAGTTCCCTACCTGAAGCCAGGTCGGACAGCGTGGCATTGACGGTTGCAAAGCGTGCGACGATGGCGGCATCATCACTCGGGTTGTCGATCTCCGTGCGTCCGAGATTATAGGACGCGATGTTCGGGATACCGACGGTGACCTGGTTATTCAGGTCGACGTTCGGGCCGAGATTGAACTTGGCACCGCCGCCGGTGAGTGTGAACAGGTCGAAGCTGTTGATGTTGATGGCACCTGAAGTTGTGAGCAGCACATCGACATTCAGCGTTTCGGTATTGATCGCGAGTTTCTTACCGCGGCCGCGTGCGGTGATACCGTTAATGGTACCGCCGACATCCTGACCGGCATCGCGAATCGGCTCGAATACCTGGCTGAGTGCCGTGACGGTATTGTTCTGGATGGCATCTTCGTCCTGTGCGGACATCTGGTAGAGACCGCCGGCCTGATCGCCGTGCTCGATGATATCGATGGAGACGAACTCTTCTGAGCCATAGCCGACAGTTTTAAAGTAGATACCGGTTCCTGCGGCAGTCGCTGAGGCGGTTACACCGAGCACATCTTGGAAGGCATTGATCTGAGTGGCAATGTCGACCAATGTGGTTCCCGAGGTATAACTGAACTGCTTGGTGCCGTCCGTTCCTGCCAGTTCGAACGTGAAGTTCGGATTGGTCGTCGACAGGTCGAGTACCGTACCGCCGAGTGACAGATAGAGGGCTGCGTGTTGTGCGGACGTTGTCACGTTGGCCTGTACGGTGAGGTTGGTATCGCCGATCTTGGCGCCGTGAATGTTCATATTAACGATCTGGCTGGCCTGAGCGGAAACGATGAAGTCGAACCCGCCGTTCAGGAGCTTGGTGCCCTGGAAGGTCGTGGTCGACGCGATCCGGTCGATGGTCTGCAGGATGGCGTCGATCTGCTGCTGGTTGGCTTCTTTTTCTTCGTAGGAGAGACCGGCTTCATTGGCCGTCTGACCGACGAGGCCTTGAAGTTCGAGCAGCATGGTACTCACTTCGAGCAGGCCGGATTCGGCAATGTTGATGACCTGGTCAGCACGTTCGGCGTTTGCGATGGCGGCGTTGATCTGCGATTTCTGCGATCGCAGGTTTTCGCTGATGATCAGTCCAGCCGGGTCATCACCACCGCGATTGATGCGGTAGCCCGTGCTGAGCCGTTCCAGTGTCTTGTTCAATCGTTGTGACTGTTGCGCGAGGTTTCGCTGTGCGATTAACGCGTTTACGTTTGTGTTGATTCGACTCATTTCAGTCCTCCAACTCTGTGTTGCGAACCAGTGGGGCGAGTTTAGGTGGTTAAAGTCTGGTGCTGCCCGACGAGGGCGAAACGTTTGGGATTTTTGAAGGCACCTTAATCTCGCTCGATCTCGCTCCCTTAACTGTTGAGGCTTTTTGCCTCCTTGGTTGAGCTCCCTGACTTACTGTTTAACTTACGCCGTTTCTTCTCGTCGGTGGCCGTTGTTCTGTCCGGCTCGGCAGGGGTTCGGGCCGGGGATTCAACGCGGCCTATGTAAACCTTTCCCACCCACGCAGCCTGTCACGCTTTAAAAAGCCTTGTGACTACGTCTGGTCCTGAGGCGTACTCAGGTATGTCCGCAGGTCTATAATCGACCGGTGTTTTTCGCTTTATCACCTTTGAGAATGAATATGGCGTGAATTGCTATCGGAATGGCTTCAGAACTGATACAGATGTCATAGGTGGACCGGCGGAACCGGTGTAAGTGTTTATCGACGCCGGTTTCAAATCAATGAAGCCATACGGAACGGCATTGGATCAGATATTATGTGAAACGATATACGGGATACGGGAACCGGGTAAGCGGCGTTTACCCATACCACCATTAATTCTTAAAATCCCGCTTTTTCTGCAGGTCCTGAATATAGGCTTCCGTGCGGTCGAGCTCACGTTTGAGATGCCGAACGCGTAGCAGCGATTTGACGCGTGTGATCAGTTCGAGTTTATTGACCGGTTTGGTAACGAAGTCATCGGTGCCCGATTCCACGCCGCGTTCGATATCCCCGAGTTCGTTAAGTGCTGTAACCATCATAATCGGTATAGTCCGGGTATTCGGATCTTCCTTGAGTTTCCGGCAGACCTCGAAGCCGGACATTCGCGGCATCATGACATCGAGGAGTATCAGATCAGGCGTCGTCTGCTCGGGATCTTCGATGAGCCTGATCGCTTCGATGCCGTCGTAGCAGATCATGATTCTGCAACCGAGCGATTCGAGATAGGCCTGGAGCAGTTCGACGTTCTGCTCGTTGTCATCGACGATGAGCAGCGTCGACTGGCTGAAGTCGAACTCGTCGTAGTTGTTTCTTGTGGCAGCCGTTTCCATGGTATGGTTCGTGGTACCGTGGTCCGGGCCGGTCAATCGCTCATCGCTGTTCATACTGGCGGTTATCCATACAATTTTTTTCGGATCAATTACGAGCACATAGTGTATCAACAAGCGGGCGAACTGATTTCACGGGATACTGAAAACATATGCCGAGTCCTGTTGATGAAAAGCATGGTGTGTTTTTGTCCGTCGTCCTGCGTACGGTTGATTTATTTTATAATTTCTGTTATAATACTTCATTGTACTAATGCCTCACAACAGAAGTCACTGCAATGAGTGACCAGAAACCATCCGACCGGGCTGCTTGTATAGTAACCTTAGAGATTATATGAGGTTAGTGTGAGTCTGGCACATGGACATGCCGGTGGGCATGTAACTCGTACCAAAGGGGCAGGCTGGACGGGAGGTGCAATCAGGGCAGTTGAAGGCATGATAGTATTTTAACGTACAGGGCGGCAGGATTGCCGAAAAGATACCTGGTTGGGGAGGAGAGTAGGGAAGTTTTCGGAATGGTCAGCCTCCATCAGTGGAAAGCCAGGGATAATTAATTATGACGCAATTAGTTACAGACAGTAGAACGGCATGGTCGGATCGATGGCGTCAGCCAACGATGAAGCAGTTGATCGAAATCCAGAAGGAGCAACATCAGAAACTGCTGACGGAGTTGATTGAGAAGCTTGGTGATTTCGAGGGTGTCGACCAGGACCTGATCTGGTACGGTACCGGCTGGCAGTGGACATTCCGGTATACTTTATCTGATCATAACGGAGGCGAGCCAGCGAACCTGGCGTTTGTCGTGCCCCGGCCCGAGTCACCGATGGTATGTCTGCCGCTGGTGGCATCAGTGATCGAACAATTGCCCATCAAGCGTCTGAGCAAGTTCATTCGTGAGGGGATCAAGTCGGCCAAGTGTGCGGTGAAACTGCACTGGGCGATCTGGACGCCGAATAATCAATCGGAAGTGGATGACATCCTTGACCTTATTAAACGGGTTCACAAGCTCTGCACGCATGTGGAGGAGCCCGCCGCCGGGAACGGCGAAGCGGCGTCCTGACACTGGCGATCGGTCCGGGTTTCCTTTTTCTCAAAATCAGTCAGCGGCGGTCATCGGGTTAATCATGACGCGCAGGGGTAGTCGCATGCGCGTTGAATCAACGCAATGCCGGGAATTCATTATCATGGTGGCTTGATGAATGATGAAACGGATGGCGGTGATCGATGGAAGCACATGATCGCAAAGCGATGCTTGCCCTGTTATTGACACCCGGGATCGGGCAAGGGCTGGTCAGGCATATGCTGGGCTGCTTCGGCAGTCCATCGGGCGCTGTGAACAGTTCACGATGCGACTGGCAGCAATTGCCGCGTGTGAATGCCCAGCGAGCCCGTGTGTTGCATGAATCGCTGGCGAAGACACTGGACGAGGGCGATGTGGATCGTGAACTGGCGATCATGGCGGAACGCGGCGTATCTTTGCTGACGTATGACGATGCCGATTATCCGACACTGCTCCGGCATATCCCCGACCCGCCGGTGTGTCTGTGGATACGCGGCCGGTTGCAGGAAGATGACGCCCTGTCGCTTGCGATTGTGGGATCGAGAAGGTGCAGCCTTTACGGGCGTGAGCAGGCGGGCCGGTTCGGATACCAGTGCGCCCAAGCGGGTCTGTGCATTATCAGCGGCGGTGCGTACGGGATCGACGCGTCTGCTCACCGCGGTGCGATCCAGGCGGGCGGCAGGACACTCGCTGTCGTCGGCAGCGGTCTTGCCAGGCCGTATCCGAAGGATCACGACTCGCTCTTCGATGAACTCGTCGACCGTGGCGGTGCCGTGATCAGTGAGTTGCCCATGACCACGCCGCCTCAGGCGGAGAATTTCCCACGGCGTAACCGTATCATTTCCGGCCTGTCGCTGGGCGTTCTTGTGATCGAGGCCGCGCTGCGAAGCGGGGCATTGATCACGGCGAGGTTGTGCGTTGAAGACCATGGTCGTGAGCTGATGGCCGTGCCCGGCCGGATCGATTCGAAAACGTCCGAGGGCTGCCATAAGATGATCCGTGAAGGGTGGGCGAAGCTGGTGACCAATGCCGCTGATGTCCTCGACGGATTGGGTGAAGCGGGTCAGTTGCTGAAGGTCGGCCTGACGCGAAGCAGCGGGCCGTGCTCCGAGGTGTCAGAGGCGGATGATCTGCGAACCAGATCACTGACCGACAGCCAGCGCAGGATCATGGAGAAGCTTGCTGAGAACTGTACGCTGGATCAACTGGTGGCCATGACCGGCCTGCCTGTTCAGCAGATTCAGTCCGAGCTGACCATGCTGGAGATTCGCGGGTTGGTTGTGCGTGAGAGCGGGTTGTTCAAGGCCCGACGGGTTATGCAGCCTTCACGTTGATGATGGGCTGAGGCGGATCATGCAACAACGTTCGAAAGCAGGAAGGAACTCCGGACATGTTACCTTTATTCGATTTGAATCAATCGGACGGTCAGTCGTCATTCGACGCGTGTCTGAAGCGTATCCGTGACGCGGCGTCGGTCGGCGGCAAATGGTTCGAGATCGCATCGAAGCTGATTGAACAGGTCCGCCGCGACGGCGACGACGCTGTGGTGTCGCACATGCGTGAGTTCACCGATCCGTCATTCACGGCGGCTCGAATACGGGTTGATCCGGAGGAACTCGCCGATGCCGATTGTGCCTTGACAGGTGATCTGCGTGATGCGATAGCAGTTTCCATTGAACACGTTCGTGCATACCAGCGTCACATACTGCCCTCGAGGGTGGAGCCGGTGACAATCGATGGAGCGGAACTGGGCATGCGTTGGACGGTGATCGAGCCGGTCGGCCTGCTTGTGCCGGGCGGTTCGGCGGTTTTGTTTTCGACGTTGATCATGCTGGCGGTCCCTGCTTCCGTAGCGGGTGTGAAGTCGGAGCGGATGACCGTGGTCAGCCCGCCGCCTTATGTCAGGGAAGGTCGGTCCGCGGGTGATATTTCGCCGATTACCCTTGCGGTCTGTCATATGCTGGGTATCGACCAGGTCTACCGGATCGGTGGGCCGGTGGCGGTGGCGGCGCTGGCGTTCGGGACAGAGCGTATCAGTCCGGTGCATCTGATCGCCGGGCCGGGCCATCCCGTGGTTCAGGCGGCCAAGCTCCAGGTTGCCGGGAGGGTGGCGATCGATGGGTTTCTCGGCTCGAGCGAGGTTGTCGTGATCGCAGACGGTAGTGCGGATGTATCAGCCGTTGCCGCCGATCTGATCGCGCAAGCCGAGCACGATCCAGGTAAATGCTTCCTGGTGTCGTGGTCGCACGATGTGATCGATCGCATATTCACTGAAATCCAGCATCAGTTACCGTCGCGTGGTCGCCGGGCTGCGATCGAGCAGGCGTTTCGGGATGTTTCGTGTGCTGTACTGGTGCGAGACGAAGCGGAAGCCGCCGAAGTGGCCGACCGGTTCGCCGCGGAACATGTGACACTGGCAGTGGCTGATCCGGACGCCATGCTGTCGCGTCTGAGTCACGGCGGCGAGTTTTTCCTGGGTAATACCCCTGTCGCGGCCGGCGACTATTATGCCGGCCCGTCACATTCACTGCCGACCGATACCAGTGCCCGATTCACCAGCGGAATCAGCATTTATACGTTTTTGAAAAGAAGTGGAACGGTAGCCTACCGTAACGGGATGAGCGAAAGGACCATCGAACACATTGCCACACTGGCGAAGGCGGAGGGATTGGATGCGCATGTTGCGTCGGTGAGGGCAAGGAAACGAAAGTGATTGGTGCAGGGTTTTGTGTTCAAAGTTGAAGGTTCAAGGTTGGATATAGAGCAGCATCGAGCATTGAACCTGCTCACCGTCTGTAGCGTCTGAGCGTCTGCACGATTTTCTGATGCACATCGAGCGGGTTTGCGATCATCTGCCAGAAGACTTCGGTGACGGCCGTGCCGGCAGTGGCGAATCCGACGGTACCGAGTCCGAACAGTCGTTCACGGATACGGAAGAGAAGATTCGTATGCTGGATCTGGTTGAGTCTGGCCTCGAAGACCTGGATTCTGAGCACGCCCTGTATGCGTATCATCCGTTGATCGGTGAGGACATAGACGCGTGATAGCCATTCGAGCAGTTCCCAGAACAGTCTCATGCCGATCAGCGCGACGCCGAACAGCAGCATGTCACGTTGTGAAATACCGAGTGTGTAGCGACCAGCGGCGTAGGTGGCGACGATAGTGAGCATGATCAGCAGTACAAGAGTATTGAGCGGGGAGAGGATGATAAACAGGGGGCTTGGCTTGAGCAGGAGCAGGATGATTTCACCCGGTTGCAGCAGTTGAGCAGGCAGCATGGCTTCGAGTCGCGGTGCGACGGTATTGCCATCGGCCGGGCCGGCGGCACCTTCGGCCAGTGGATTTGTCCCTGCCTTTGTGGGTGATTGCAGGTCGTTCATGCATTTGTGTGGATGGTCATGTGTCATGCTGGTTGGTCAGCCGGGGACGCTTCGAGTTTGCCCAAGTCTCTTATCGAACGTAATTACGGTACAATAACATGATTGTTGTGCGGTTTGAACCGGTCAGCCCCCGACGGGCGTAATGATGGTTAAAAGGACTTGACCTGAAGGCAGATCGCCCGGACAATAACCGAATGTATCTTGTAAAGGATCGTTGTCATTTTTAACTGTTTCCACCTGATCACCCATGGTTTATCCAGGACATTGCCCGTGACCCGAGAATCGCAATCATTCAAGGTTGGCGTGAGGTTTTGCCATGTCATGCCCGTATTGTTTGCCAGCATTCTGTTTGTCGCATGTGGAACGGTTGATACGGTTGAAGTGACGCCGCCGCCGCCTGCGCCAACGTACACCGGCCCGGCGTTTCTTCGCGGCACGGTCGGATCAATGACGCGATTCCGGAATAATCATCCGCTTCTGGTCTCGGGCTACGGTCTGGTGGTGAACCTGGAAGGGACCGGTTCGTCCGAGGTCCCTGCCTTTCTCAGGCAGCATATGATCAATTATGCAAAGAAGATGGGTTTGGGTAATGCACGTCTCGGCATGCAGCATATGACACCCGAGCGGGTTCTGATGGATGTGAACACGGCCATGGTTTCGGTCCAGGGTTTCATTCCGCCCGGAGCGAGGGAGTCCACGACGTTTGATGTGGTAATCAGCGCATTACCGCAGACCCAGACCGTGAGCCTCGCCGGTGGCCAGCTCTGGACAACCGAGCTGTCGATCGATGGACTGAACCCGAGCATGCTGTATACCCGTAAGCTGGCTGAAGCCGCGGGCAGTGTGTTCATCAATCCGTTCGATCCCACTGATAAGCCTGAGGCGATCCAGGATTTTCAGCGTCGTGCGATTGTTGTGGCGGGCGGCAAGGTGAAGGAAACCCGGATTGTCGAGTTGGTATTGAATCAGGCGAGCTGGCAGCGAAGCCGGCTGATATCCGATCGGATCAATGAACGTTATCCATCGGAGCCCGGTTCCCGTTTCAAAACCGCGGAACCGGTGACCGACCTGGTGATTCGTTTGAACATACCCCGCCGTTACAGTGATCAGACGCAGGCGTTCCTCGATCTGGTCAGTCATCTTTATGTACAGCGTTCGCCCGATTTCGAGCCGTTTCAGGCCGAGCGTCTGGCCGAGCGTCTGGCGGAGGACCCTGAGGTCACTTATGACGTTATCCTGGCGTGGAAGTCGCTGGGCAAGACCGTGATTCCGGTTTTAAGGCGGTTTTACGATGACAGCAGGATGAATCTTCGACTGGCGGCGTTGGAAGCGGGTGCGTGGCTTGGCGATGAATTGACATCGCAGAAGCTATTCGACGTGGCATCGCATCCCGAAGCGGGAGTGCGTCTGCGTGCGGCCGTGTCACTGGTCAATCTGCCTCGCAGTCCGAAGGCGTCGAGTGTGCTGGTCATGTTGCTGGACGATGATGATATTCGTGTTCGCCTGGCGGCGTACGAGTCACTTTCGCAGATCAATGATCCGATTATCGAGCGGCTTCCGATCCTGGATGATCAGGGCGAGATCAAATTCATCGTTGATCGCGTGCCGGTCGAATCGCCGCTGGTGTACATTACCCAGGCGAGCATTCCCCGGCTTGTGATATTCAATCCACAGCTCGGTTTTTTGCGTCCGACTCTTGCCCGGTTGTGGGACAATCACCTCATGCTTCGGGTGGGAGCGGACGACGGTCCGATGGAGCTGTTCTATCAGCCGCCGCAGGATGTGGAGGGCCGGACCTATCATCTGAATCCGACGCTGGCAACGTTGATATTCTTCCTGGCCCATCATCCGACGATGGATCAGCCGCAGGAAGGACTGGCTCTGAGCTACAGTCAAGTGGTAGACGCCGTGTACCAGTTATGCCGATCCGGCCATGTGCCCGCACCGGTCGAACTTCGAGTCAGCCCGTTGATGGAACTGGTTTCACAGAGCCGGCCGACGATCGACCCGACCCCGTCTGTACCGGTCCGGCCAGAAACGGGCAGTCCCATGACCGAAGAAGTGGATGAGAGTGATCAGACGGGTGAGTGAGTTTGCAGGCTATTACTGTTATACTGAACAGGCAGGGTTGACCGATGATTGTTGAGGGTGAAAAGCCCGGCAGGAGCCGGCAAGAGCGTGACAGGGCATACGAAAGCGACACGGAGGTCGATTTAATGCGTTTATCCAAGCTTACCCTGGCCGGGTTCAAATCATTTGCAGACAAGACCGAAATAGACTTCAGCATGCCGGTGGTGGGGATTGTCGGTCCGAATGGCTGCGGCAAGTCGAATGTGGTCGATGCGATCAAGTGGGTTCTGGGCGAGCAGTCTGCGAAGAGTCTTCGCGGCGATGCCATGCTGGATGTTATTTTCAATGGGTCATCGACTCGGAAGCCCTCGGGTATGGCGTCGGTGACACTTACTTTTAATAACCCTGTCGAGCAGTCCGGTCGCCGGCGACTGCCGCTGGATCGTGACACCGTTTCGGTGACGCGTCAGCTTTATCGCGACGGGACCAGTGAGTATCTGATCAACAACCAACGTGCGCGTTTGCGTGATATTCGAGAGCTGTTCATGGATACCGGCGTGGGGACTGACGCCTATTCGATTATCGAGCAGGGGAAAGTGGATATTTTACTGCAGTCGAATGCGACTGACCGTCGCGAGATATTCGAAGAAGCCGCTGGTATCAGCCGGTTCAAGGCCCGGCGTAAGGAGGCGGTTCGCAAGCTCGAACGGACCGAGCAGAACCTGGCACTATGCCGCGAGCGTATCGCCGATACCGAGCGTCGGTTGCGAAGTGTTAAAATCCAGGCGTCACGTGCGAGAAGTTACCAGGAGCATTCCACCCGGCTCAGGCAGTTGCAACTGTCTTACCTGCTTGCGGATTTCCATCGTCTGAGCGGCCAGGTCGACGAAGTGAGTGATCGTATCGACCAGGCCGAGGCCGACCGTACTTTTGCGGTGCGTGAACTGACAGAACTGGAGGATGTACTTCAGGATGCCGAGCTTGACCGTCAGGCGGTATTGCGTGAGCAGAAGCAGCTCGAGCATGACCGGCTCCAGCAGGAATCGCGTCGCCAGCAGGCTCACCAGCGTGAGGAATTCGCCCGCAGTACCCTGGCGGATGTCACTCGCCAGATTCAGCGTGACGCCGCCCGCCTGGATGAATGGGAAGAGCGTCGCCGGCAGTTGCAGGCTGATCACGACGCCCAGCAGGAGCAGGTCAGAGCGTTGCTTGAAAAGCAGCAGACCAGTGAACGGAAACTGCGAGAAGGCCAGGATCAGTACCGCCGGGTGCAACATGAGCTGAATGAGAAGCGAGCCCGGATCGACGATGAGAAAAACGGGATCGTCGATCTGATGCGTCAGAGTACGCGTCTTCATAATGAAATTCATTCGATCAAGACGTTCGAGGAAAATCTGAAATCCACCCGGCAGAAGCTGGATCAGCGGGTTTCGCATGTCGCCGAGCAACTGGAGCAGCTGCTTATCGCCCGTGACGAGGCGAAGGCGAAATTGTCGGAAGTGCAGTCGCTTATTGAAGCGGAGAACAGCGAGCTGGAAAGGCAGAAGGCGTTATCCGGCGAATTTGATACGAAGCTCAGCGATCTGGGCGAGCAGCTTGCCCGGTTGCGGGAACAGCGAAGCAGTATCGATACGCGGCGAGCCATGCTGCAGGAGATGCAGGATTCGCTCGAGGGGGTCAGTGATCCGGTGAAGGCACTGCTTGCACGGGCTGCATCCGAGCAGGTGGATGATGATGAGGTCGAACGGCGGCCGATTATTCGCGGTATGCTGGCGGAACTGATTGAGGCGGATGTCAGCCATGCCGGTATTATCGAGGCGGCGCTCGGCGAGTATCAGCAGGCTGTTATCGTCGATCGCATGTCGGATATCTGCTCCGGCGACTGGGGCCGTGATCTGATCGATTCACTGGCCGGCCGGGTTACGTTTGTCGCGATCGACCAGCCCATGCTGCCCGATGTCGGCGGTATGGTCATGGTCGGGGGTTCAGAATCGCAACAGTCGGTTTTGCATGAAATGGATATGACGTGCGTCGCCGACCTGGTCGATTATCCCGCGTGGTTGTCGCCGCTGGTCTGGCGGCTGCTGGGGCGAACATACGTGGTGCCGGACCTCGAGTCGGCCATGATGCTCAGAACGGTCATGCCATCGGGTTACCGTTTTGTTACGCGAGCCGGTCAACTGCTGGAAACAGACGGTAGAATCATCGCCGGCTTGAACCAGTCCGAACCGGGCCTCGGGCTGATCAGCAGGCGTAGTGAACTGGCCGTGCTTCAGGCCGAGTTGTCACAGTGTGACGAAGCGGTCGCTGCCTGTCAGCATGAAATAGAAACACTGTCGGACAAGGCATCGCATTGCGAGAAGCTGGCGGGTGAGCTGAGACAATCGGTTTATGAAGCCAACGCAGTCCGCGTTGAACTGACGGGTCGGCAAGACCATATCCTTGCCCAGATCGATTCGCTCGAGCGTGAGCGGCCGGTTCTGGCGGCCGAGGTCGAGCAGATACACCGCCAGTTGTCGGAAGCGGATCAGCGTCGCGGCGGGCATGAAACTGAGGCGGCCAGGTTGGAACAGGATACCAGCCGGCGTCGCGAGCAGATCGTCAGCCTGGAGGCGTCATGCGAATCGCTCGGAGCTGAACTCGAGCAGGTCGGCGAAACGGTAACGGGTGTGAGGATCGAGTCCGGCAAGATCGCCGAACAGCTCGCTGGCGCTCAGAAGCAGGTCAGGCAGATCGAGGTCACCGCCGCGGATATCCAGCGTCAGTACCAGATAGCGCAGGATCAACTGGCTTCGTTGCGAGGCCGGATCGAGCAGTTGGAAAAGGATCAGGTCAGCGCCGGTGAGGATATCAAGGATGCTGAAAGCAGGATCGATGAATTGATCACGCAGTATGAGCTGATTGATCGGAAGCTGGAGAAGATTGATGAATCGGTTCGCCGGTACAAGGAAGCGATACAATCGAAGCGTTCGTCCGTCGAGGCGGCGGATCGCAGCCTGCATGACTGCCAGATCAGGCAGCGTGAGTTCGAGGTAAAAGCCGAGTCCATGCGTCAGCGAGCACGTGAACAGCTTGATATGGACCTGGTCGGGGCTTACCAGGAGGCACTGGCTGCCTGTTCCGATGAACCGGTGGAATCGGAATCGCCTGATGAACCGGTGGAATCGGATAGCCAGGATCATATTGAATCGCAGTCGGCTATGAATCAGGATGAAGCCGGGGAAGAACAAGAATCGCTACCTGATTCGCCTTTTGATATCGACTGGGAATCGGTTGAATCGGAAATCGCCGCGCTGCGTGAGCGACTGGCCAGGCTGGGACATGTGAATATAGACGCGATCCAGGAGCAGAATGAACTGGAATCGCGTCACGACGATCTTGCCAGGCAGGTAAATGATATTGAAGAAGCGGAGCGTAGCCTGCGTTCGCTTATTACGAAAATCAACGACGATTCCCGTAAGCGATTCGAGTCGACCTTCGAGCAGATCCGCGAGCATTTCGCCGGTAACAGCGGGCTGTTCCGCAAGCTGTTCGGCGGCGGTCGGGCAGACCTGTTTCTGCAGCCGGATGAACAGGGTAACGTCGACATACTCGAGTCGGGAATCGAGATCATGGCCAAGCCGCCGGGTAAGGAGCCGTGTACGATCAGCCAGCTCTCGGGCGGTGAAAAGACGATGACCGCCGTGGCGCTGCTCATGGCGATTTTCAAGACCAGGCCGTCACCTTACGCCGTTCTTGACGAAGTCGACGCCGCACTCGATGAATCGAATGTCGAACGGTTCGTGCAGGTGGTCAAAAGCTTCCTCGACAAATCGCATTTCATCGTAATAACACACCATAAGCTGACCATGCAGATCTGCGATCTGCTGTACGGTATTACGATGCAGGAACAAGGTGTGAGTAAGCGTGTATCCGTTCGTTTTGAGCAGGTTGGCCAGGGCGGGAAGATTTCGCGTGAAGCGATTGACGCCGATGAATCGCCGCAGGCAGTCCCGGAGCCGGAACTGGTGGCCGTCGGAGCCGATAACAGCTCCGTTGCGCATGAGTCTGATGCCTCGTCCGGCGATAACGGCAGCGGTAACGGCAGCGGTAACGACAAGGGCAATGGCAATGGTAACGGCAAGATTGCCACGACTTCTGCCAGGCAGCGGCTGGCGGCTATGCTCGATCAGCAGTAGGTCGGCTGTCAAGCGGATCAATCTGTTAAATGCGGATCAGCCTGTATGATCAGGGGCCGGGATTCTTTCAGGATCAGACTTGATCTTTGTCGTTTATCAGATATCCGGAAACCGGTATCCACTTAATTGATCCATTCACCGGAATCAACCGATATCAGACTTGTGGTGCAGTTGCCGTTGTCTGGAGAATGTCATTATGGCTGATGCAAACTGGAAAGGCCACGACGAGCGGCGAAATGCTGTTCGCGTTGCAGGTCAGGGTACGTTGGAAGCGGTGATCGTGGATCAGCACGGCCAGCCTGTGCAAGTTCTGCAGGAAACGCAGATACGTAATGTTTCCAGTGGCGGCATTGCCTTTACCACCACCAGCCGGGTGGATATCAGCCACCAGATCAGAATCAGATACATAGAAGAAGAGTCACGAAAGACCGATTCGGTATTCCAGATCGAAGTTGTGGAGTATGACGAATTGCCCAATAACTGCTACATGGTCCACGGCAGGCTGGTTGAAGGGAGCATTCCCGCACGCATGGTCTACAGTTGGTGAACCCTGGGGGGGCAGGTATACAACCCGTACTTCAAAAGAAAATCATGATGGCGATGCCGTCCGGCGGACTGTTTCAGGCAGGTTCGTTCTTCATTTCCGTTGCAGCGGATGACATCTGATCGTTATTGACCGGCTTCAGGCTGCCGCCCGTGTGTTTTCGCAGTGTGAACAGATAAGGGAAACCGACTCGTCCGCTGAGCCAGACCAGCACAATCGGACCCGCGACGCCCGCTACGGTGCCCACCGACAGATGCAACCATGGCTCGTTGAGGTTCAGGCCTTTCTGCAGACCGATCCGAATGGCCGAAGAACAGAGTGTGTGTGCCACGTAAATTTCGAGTGACAGTCGCCCGCATTGCTCGATGAATCGTGCTGTTCGCACCATATCCATTATCATACTGACGGCCAGTATGGCGATGATTCCTGACAGGGCGGTCAGAACCTTCACGGTTTTCCCTGCGATGACCATCTCGAATACGGTTTCAAGGATCATATCCAGCCGGTAGCCTGTTACGAGGGTGACGATCGTCAGGCCGCTGAGGCCGATGACGATCAGATTCGACAGATGGACACTCCGTGTCAGGTCATTGAGATCGAATTTGCCCACGTAAGCGCCGAGCGCGATCCAGATCGCATATTCCGTGGACTGGGCGTAAACGCCCCATGTCTCAGCCGGGACCAGATAATTTCTGAAAAGATAGACGCCGGTGAAAAGCAGGAGAATCAGCCCGGCGGTGATTCGGGCCTTGCGAAGCACAGCATAAACGATCATGACCAGCAGAAGGACATAGAGGAACCAGAACTGCATCTGCGGCTGATAGATGATCCGCCACAGGTCACTGAATGACGCCTCGTGTGTTGTATAGTTCGACATGCCGGCCTGGAGGCTGCCCTGGATCAGCGACCAGACGATGTAGGGGTATGCAATGGTTCCGAGCTTGTCGGCGAGGAATCTGCCCGTGGGCTTCGAGGCACTGCGGAACAGGAACATACCGGCGAGGAAGAAGAACAGCGGCATGTGAAACGAGTAGATCCACGCATCGATCAGGACGAACATCGAGTCGTCCGCGATGATTCCGTTTTCCTTGAGACTGCGGAGCGTATGTCCCAGCACGACGAGGAAAATACCGATACCTTTGGCGTAATCGACCCAACGCAGGCGCTCGGTATACGGCGTGGTCAGTGGCGAGGTTGTGTTGTTCATAGGCGGGAGATAATTGGTGTTGATGTCAGATCAATCGTCCATGTGTCTGATGACGGCCTGCCCGAATTCCGAACATTTCAGCAGGGTGGCGCCGTCCATCAGGCGCTCGAAGTCGTAGGTCACTGTCCGGGCACTGATCGCGCCGTCCATGCCCTTGATGATCAGATCGGCGGCTTCATCCCAGCCGAGATGACGGAACATCATTTCACCCGAGAGAATAACCGAGCCGGGATTGACTTTATCCTGGCCGGCGTATTTCGGTGCTGTGCCGTGTGTCGCCTCGAAGATCGCATGTCCCGACTGGTAGTTGATATTGCCGCCCGGCGCGATGCCGATTCCGCCCACACAGGCGGCCAGCGCATCTGAGATATAATCGCCGTTCAGGTTCAGCGTGGCGATGACATTGTACTCGGCCGGTCGTGTCAGAATCTGCTGAAGGAAAGCATCGGCGATGACATCCTTGATGACGATCTCCCGGCCGTCGGCCTGGATTCGCGTCCACGGCCCCTCATCAATCACCGTTCCGCCGTACCCTTCGCGCGCCAGTTCATAGCCCCAGTCGCGGAAGGCGCCTTCAGTGAACTTCATGATATTGCCCTTGTGTACGAGCGTAACACTCGGCAGGTGATGGGCGATGGCATAATCGATCGCGGCCTTTACCAGACGGTGTGTGCCTTCCTGTGACACCGGCTTGATGCCGAACCCCGTGGTATGGGGGAACCGGACCTTTTTAAAACGCTCGGGAAACGAAGATTGAAGCAGTTCCCGGAATCGGGTGCAGTCATCTTCGCCCTGTTGGAACTCGATTCCCGCGTAAATGTCCTCGGTGTTCTCACGGAAGATGATCATATCGACCAGGTCCGGCTTCTTGACGGGGCTGGGGACGCCTTTGAAGTACCGCACCGGTCTGAGGCAAACGTAGAGGTCCAGAATCTGGCGAAGTGCGACGTTCAATGAACGGATACCACCGCCCACCGGGGTTGTCAGCGGGCCTTTGATACCGACGAAATAGGTGCGAAAGGCGTCGACCGTTTCATCCGGCAGCCAGTTGCCCGTCCGGCTGTACGCTGCTTCACCCGCCAGAACATGCTTCCATGCGATCGACCGTTTGCCCTCGTATGCTTTTTCAACCGCTGCATCAAACACGGCCTGCGAGGCCCGCCAGATATCCGGGCCCGTTCCGTCGCCCTCGATACAGGGGATGATCGGGTGATCAGGGACGTGTAAATGGCCGTCTTGTAAAGAGATCGGTTCGCCGGCTGTCTGAGTGGTCACTTGCGTTTCTCCGTTGCTGAAATAGCGGTTAAGCCAGAATCGGGCGCTCCATTATGGCTGATTCGGCCGATTGCTCAACCCGGGTAGCCCGGCCGCTTTTTTTGCGAGTGTTAATCCGACTTCAGGTATAAGCTGGACTTATTGACCTTTACTCGATCAGCCGATAAGATATAACACAATGTTCAACAGAACGACCACTCTGGTTATCCGTTTTGACCTGTTAGGCGGGCTACTGCTTGGCCTGCGCACGGGATAGGACGGAATCGACCAGTAGCGACTGAAACGCATTCCGCCCTGTCCCGAAACGGACAGGGCTTTTTTTTGGCCTGATATTAATTTTCCGTCAGGCCGGCCGACAGTGATAGCGTAAGTGACTAAAAGCAGGTAAGTTAGTGTTATAAGCGACTAAGGAGCATCGAGATGGCAGAACCAGTTGCGATCCGGATTTTTGATACCACACTGCGTGACGGCGAGCAGTCGCCGGGCGCCAGTCTGAACCACCAGGAGAAAATGGAAATCGCACGTCAGCTGGATGCACTGGGTGTGGATGTGATCGAAGCGGGCTTTCCCATCACCAGCCAGGGCGATTTCGACGCCGTGCAGGCGATCGGCCGGGAGTTCGAGCGGCCGATCGTCGCCGGACTTGCCAGAAGCCTGCCGCGTGATATCGAGCGAGCCGGTGAAGCGCTCAAGGGCGCGGCGAATCCGAGAATCCATGTCTTCTGCGCGACGTCGAAGATTCATCGTGATCACAAACTGAAAAAGGCTTTTGAAGAAATCGTCAGACTCTCTGTCGAGTCGGTACAGATGGCGAGGCAGTATGTCGATGACGTCGAGTTCAGCCCCGAGGACGGCTCGCGGACGGAGTTGAATTACCTCGCGGATATTACCGGTGCCGTCATTGACGCCGGCGCGACGACCATCAATATCCCCGATACCGTCGGCTATGCGGTGCCGGAGGAGTATGGCCGGATATTCGCCTATCTGCGAGAGCAGTTGCCCATCATCGACGAGAAGGGAATTTTTCTTTCTGCACACTGCCATAATGATCTCGGCCTGGCGGTCGCCAATTCTCTGGCGGCGGTCTATAACGGTGCTCGTCAGATCGAATGCACCATCAACGGCATCGGGGAACGGGCCGGTAACGCCTCGCTCGAGGAAATCGTCATGGCGATCCGCACGCGTCGGGACTTTTACAGCCGGTTCTGTACACGGATCAATACGAAAAAAATCTATCCGACCTCGCGAATGGTTTCCTCGATGACAGGACTTCAGGTCCAGCGTAACAAGGCGATCGTCGGCGAAAATGCATTCGCTCATGAGGCGGGGATTCATCAGGACGGCATGCTCAAGGATCGATCGACTTACGAGATCATGGACCCGCGTGACATAGGCGTACCCGAGAGCAAGCTGGTACTCGGCAAGCACTCCGGTCGCCACGCGTTTCGTGAGCGGGTTCAGCATCTTGGCTACACCCTTGATGAAGCCATGATTGAACGTGCCTTCGAGGCGTTCAAGCTGCTGGCGGATAAAAAGAAAGACGTTTACGACGAGGATATCGAGGCGATCATGGACCAGCAGTTGGAAACGCATCGTGAGCTGTGGCATCTGATCCGTTTCCAGGTGACCAGCGGCACGGGTGTGATCTCAACGGCGACGGTGGTATTGCGTGATTCGGCCGGGACGGAAGTCATGGACGCGGCAACGGGTGACGGGCCGATTGATGCGGTTTATTCGGCGATCCAGCGCATTACGGGCGTCAATGTCCAGCTCGAGGATTACCAGACCCGGGCCGTCACCGGCGGGCAGGAGGCGCAGGGTGAGGCAATGGTGCAAATACGACATCGCGACCGTAAGGTAAGGGGTCGGGGGCTGTCGACCGACGTGATCGAAGCCGCAGCCAATGCCTACCTCGCCGCGATCAACCGGATCAAAACCACCGAGGCCCGTCAGGTTTCCGCTACCACGATGGATAGCGGCGGGAGCAGGGAAGTCGAACAGACCCTCACCCAGCCCTGAGTGGGAAACCGAGCTTATGATCCTTAAGCCGCCTGGTAACGTACTGATGACTGACTGCTCGTACCATTCAGCACCGATTTTACAGGACAATGGTCGGGCCGATAAGAATAAATGAATTTGCAATAAGGATTTATACTTGTTTTTTTGTTTGCTTCTCTATCAGAACGGCAATCAGCCGATATAAATAAACAACAGCGGAGGCTGTTATTTACGGACGTAAGTCTGTGTGGGAGAACATGGCCTTGAAGGAAACCACGTCTTCTAACAACAACGCCAAATGCTTCGTACTCGATACCAATGTGCTGCTTCATAATCCCGCCTCGTTGTATATGTTCGACGACAATGAAGTGGTGATTCCCTTCGCGGTGCTCGAGGAACTCGACCGGTTCAAGAAAATGAACGACGACGTCGGGCGAAACGCGCGTGAAGTGATCCGTCAGCTCGATAAGCT
Source organism: uncultured Phycisphaeraceae bacterium (assembly GCA_964425365.1). Taxonomy (GTDB): domain Bacteria; phylum Planctomycetota; class Phycisphaerae; order Phycisphaerales; family Phycisphaeraceae; genus CAYRND01. Next base: position 23,082 of record CAYRND010000009.1, on the reverse strand, counting down.
TCGCCATCGCGGACAGTTGTCGGAAGGGGTCAAGTGGAACGGCCACGGCGGGACCATCCGCGTCGAGTTCGCTTCCGACTCCCGGCCGAAATGGCTCAAGAACGATGAAGCGGATAACCGGATCATCGGCGTTGCTTGGGCGTTGAAGGAAATCGGCCGGCGGACCATTCTGATTACCAAGGATATCAACGCGCGTCTCAAGTCCGATGCACTCGGCATCCAGACCGAAGACTTCGAGGCGCAGAAGGTCGATATCGATCGCATGTACAGCGGATACGTCACGCTGTCGGTATCCGGACGTCTGATCGATACGCTATACGAGGAAAAGCAACTCGCCTTGAGTGAAGTGATCGAGGAGATACGGCTGCAGCGGGAAGCCGAAGAAGAACACCACGTCGGCGAAGTTGACGAAGACGAGGACTTCGAGCTTTTCGCCAACCAGTTCGTTCAACTGCGAAACGCCATGGATGAATCGCATACCGGGTTGGCGCGGCGACTGGCCGATACCGAGCACCTGATCCCCATCCACGGGCCGCGTAAGCCCGTGTACGGCATTATGGCACGGAATGTCCAACAGACCATGGCGTTCGATCTGCTGCTCGATGATGAAATCAAGCTGATTACACTGCTGGGCAGCGCCGGTACGGGCAAGACACTGCTCGCCATCGCCGCCGGTATGACAAAAGTCTTTACGGAGCAGCGGTACGATAAACTGCTCGTTGCCCGGCCGATCATGCCCATGGGCAAGGACATCGGCTATCTGCCCGGCGACAAGGACGAAAAACTGTCGGCCTGGATGCAGCCGATCTTCGATAATCTCAGTTACCTGATGTCGACCCGAGGCGGCGGGCCTCAGCATGCCGATTCCAAGCACCCTGAGCAGCGGATCAACCAGATGGTCGAAAGCGGTCAGCTTGTACTCGAGCCGCTGACCTATATCCGAGGACGGAGCATCCCGCACCAGTTCATTATTGTCGATGAAGCACAGAACCTGACGCCGCATGAGGTCAAGACCATCGTTTCACGGGTCGGTGAAGGAACGAAAATCGTACTCACCGGCGACGTCGGCCAGATCGACAATCCGTATCTCGATACCTCATCCAACGGCCTGTCCTACATGGTCGAACGACTCAAAGGTCAGGCCATGGTCGGCCACGTCACACTGGCACGCAGCGAGCGAAGCGAACTGGCCTCTATCGCCGCGGAAAAACTCTGATTATCAGTCTGTCGCGGAAAATTCTGCAACATTACCACCCCATTGGACGTTCTAACGGAGGGTGGGCGATTCTGCCCGCCTGGGCAAGAAGTGCGGACATTCCTGTCCGCAGCTGCGGCCGCGGTATCATCAAAATCCATAAAAAAGTATTACGAAAGAGAGATCCATGCCGGACAATACAACGCAAAACGAACCGCCGCGAAGGCATAGAAAACGATGGCTGCTCGTCGCCTCGGCGTCCATCTTTCTCCTGCTCTTCTTCGCCGTGCTTGTTATGCCTTCTCTGGTCAATACCAGCAGGGGTAAAAGCTTTGTTCTGGATATGATCAACAGCTCGATTGCCGGGAAGGTCGAACTGGATCGGTTACGACTCGGCTGGTTCACCGGCCAGTCGGTAAGCGGCCTGACACTTCGCGACAGCCGCGGCGACATCGTGATATCCAACGCCAGGTTAAATGCCCCCGATCTGCAACTGCTCAGCGCACTGTTCGGCAGTCGCAACTATGGTCAGATCGAAGCATCGGTGGATGAAATACATATCCGTCAGGTGAAGAACGATCCGACCAATCTGGAGGAAATCGTTTCCGAGCCCACCGGCGGCCGGGTCAGGGGCGGCAGCGTCGGTGCGGCAATGGCGTTGCCGACGGATATGAACCTCAACCTCGATTTCACCGCTGATCGGATTATCTATGAATCGCCTGGGATGGACCGCATTGAAAACGAAAACGTCAAGGCTGGCCTTCAGATGTCGAAACTGGCGAAGATCAACCTGTCGCTTGAAAGTGATCTGACCCGTGCGGGTAAGAAAAGTCGGATGCTCGCCGATATCGAAATCGAAAACGCCTTTGATGACAGCGGCAATCCGCAGCTTGGCAAGGCGAACGTGAAGGCCGATGTCAAACTGCCTGAGCTGCCGGTCGATGCCATCGACCAGCTCACAGGCGGTCGCGGGCGACTGGCGGCGATCATCGGCCCGGTACTTGCTGTCAATATCAACGCAGGCGGAAGCGTTGACAACATGACCGTTACCATCAAGGCCGGTAGTGACCGTCTGAACGCTGATATCAATCTGGAAAATGATCGCGGCACACTGCGCTTCGGTAAAAATGCAAAAGTGAATCTGGAACTGACGCCTGATGCCTACGCCACACTGGTCGGCCGCAATCAAGACGGTACGGCCATGACGCGCCTCGAGCAGCCGGTGACCTTTAATTTACACATTGCGGATGCAGCGATCGGTCAGGACGGCGATAAGTTCGATCCTGCAAACTCGGCGATCGATGCGGAATTAACCATAAGTGACATTAAGCTCGTATCCAGTGATCAGCAAAGCTATGCCGTTCGTAACGCGATACTGTCGATCGACAAACAGCGAGGCCGTGATCTGTTCACCGGCAACCTCCAGGCTGTCGCCGAGGTAAACGACACCTCTCGCCAGGTGAAACTGAACGTCGCCGCGGAAAATATCCTCGGCGGCGGTCGGGAAACCTATTCGCTCGATGCCGCCGAACTTCCGGTGGTCTTCGCCGATGTCATCGCCGGGACAGGCGGCCGGATCGCCGAACTGATCGGCGAATCGTTGAATGCCCGTGTCGATATCCATCCCGCGTCGGACAATGGTTATGCATTTACCAGTTCTGTCAACACCGATGTACTCGATAGTCGCCTGTCAGGGCGGTACGGCCCTGAGGAATTACTGGTGCTCGATGACGGCGGCAAAGTGGACCTGTCTGTTTCGCCAGCGGCGTTCATCGCCTGGGCCGGCAGTACCGATCAGCAGACAGGCCGAATGAATCCGCCTGCTATGACGCTACAGAAGAATATGGCCGTTCATGTCGGCATCGATCAGTTCGAGCTGGCGCTGCAGCAGTCGCCCGGCAGTGTCGGTATCGACCCGAAACGAACACGCGTTGCAATGAGCGTGGAAGTGCCCGAGGCGGTTTTCATTGAGAAGGAAACCGACCGAAAGGTCATCGTGGATCAGGCTGCCCTCTCGATCGATGCAACAGACCTGCGGCGATTCATCAATCTGCTTGCGGAGGTCAAGGTTCGTAGCGGGGAAGATGTACCAGGTCGTAAGTCGTCGCAGCAGCCGGGTCAACTTGTGCTCAAAGCGAGGGCGGAACAGTTCGTCAATGAACAGGGTGTGGTTCAGCCGGATCGCATGTCAGTCAGCGCCGACGGTGATATCCGCCACATGCCCGGCAGTCTGATCGATGCCACACTGAAACAGGACGGTATACTTGCCGCCGTACTGGGTGATCAAGCCGGCGGCAGTATCAAACTGGATTATCAGCCCGGCAGGGAGAGCGATGTCGATATCGATCTGAAATCGGACAATGTAACCAGCCGCATCAGTGCAAGTGTTTCGCCTGAGGGGATATTGTCGCTGCGTGAGAATGCTGTTCTGACGCTTTCCGTGACGCCTCGCATGTCGCAGTCACTACTCGGCCATATCCATCCCGTTTTCGCAGACGCCGTTGCATCGCAGACGCCGGCGACTATGACGCTTTATAAAGATGATTTCCGCATGCCCGTGAAGAACTTCAAAATCCAGCAACTCACCGCCGCCGGCCTGATCGATCCGGGCCTGCTCAGTATGAAACGCAGTGGCTGGCTCGATGAGGGGATCGACGGGATCATGAACGATATCTTCCTCAAATCCGGAGGAAGAGTCGCTGCCGCTGATCAGGCCGAAAAGAAAATCTATCTGACGCAATTCACCCCGGTGTCATTCACCGTCAGGCGTGGTATCGTTGAAACCTCTGAACTCTGGGCGACCAGTGAAGATCTCGCCGTCGGCTTCCAGGGCAGTGTGAACCTGAAGAACAATCGAATACGCAAAATGACAATGGGCCTGCTGGAGGTGTCGCTTGCAATTCGAAATCCCAGGCTTGCACCGTTTGTTAAGCCCGCTCATATTGCTGATCTTCCCATTACCGGTTCGATTAATGAACCCGGTATCGATTACGGTACATTTGTTTCCGATATTGCCGGCGCCCTTGCAAGTAATGTAATTCGTAAACAGACCGGAGAATACGGAGGGCTTATAGGTGGTATCGTTGATGTCATCGGCGATTCGATCAAGGAAGAGCGGCGTAAACAATCCGATCTTTCCTGGAACCCGCCGCCTGAAGCCGGCGCGCTTGTCGAGAACTACTACAGACAACTCGATGAAGCCGCAAAAAAACAGCAGCAGAGCCCGTCGAAAGAGCCGCAGTCGAAACAGAACCAGTCACCCGAATCACCGCAAAAACAACCGGTCACCATTTTCGATCTGATCGATCAGTTGCAGGACCGGTGAGTGCGGGCATACCACATATACACAATTCCCCTGAGGTGACACGGAAATCAGTCCGTGCAGAATCATGCGACCGGCATACAGGCTTGAGGTTCGACATTCTGGGGCTGGAAAAACCGGGCGAAACCGAAAATCGAAGCACTTTGGACCTTGCCCCGGGGCAAAGCCCCACCTGTCAATCCCGGCAAAATGCACATTTCGGATAAGCGGCTATATTCACAGTAAAAACACGCATTTACAGCCGTAAAACCCTTGCATATCGATACACGTATACATTAATCAGTTATAAAAAATGGTTTTGATGCATGATTTGCAAGGTAAACGAATTCAATCAGTTACAACTATACATGGAAGCACCGGCGATTTATCCGCAGGCGCTATAATCGTTAAAGGTTTACACTTGGTAAATTCAGGCTAGCCCGTTTCATACGCTTTTCATGCGATTATTTCTTACATTTATCATTGAGCTAAGCACTTTGATTTGACTCATTTTGAGTTGAGTTTCGTTGTTCTTACTGTTCTACCACTTTTTTGACCCTGGCCGTTTCTCCGAATGGCCAGGGCTTTTTCATATCGTCCGCACCTGTCAGCAGCGTCATGGACAGAAATGTTGAATCCGCCTTTCCATCTTGAAACCCTTACTCAACCTGTAATTTGCTGACATATCACCGGCCATGAGAGATAACTTGTTACAATACCCCCGTCATGACCCATCAGGCACAGCCGCAGACAAGTATGCGTTATCGCCGCTTCGGGCGCACCGGCCTGAACATGCCCGTTCTGACCTGTGGGGGCATGCGGTATCAGAACAAGTGGCAGGACCAGCCGCTTGACGAGATTCCCGCTGACAATCAGGCGAATCTCGATGCCACCGTCCGTCGTGCCGTCGAACTCGGGATCAACCATATCGAAACCGCGAGAGGCTACGGTTCGAGCGAGCGTCAGCTCGGCTGCGTGCTGCCCACCTTTCCGCGAGAGAAGATCATAGTCCAGACCAAGCTCGGGCCGGAACAAGACCCTGATCAGTTCCTCGCATACTTCAACGAATCACTCGAACGCATGCGGCTCGAATACGTTGATCTGCTTGCAATACACGGGATCAACGATCGGCACACACTCGATCTGGCCATCCGCAAAGGTGGCTGCCTCGCCGCGGCCAGAAAGCTGCAGCAGCAGGGCAGGGCGAAGCATATCGGGTTCTCCACACACGGGCCGACCGATATCATCCTCAAGGCCGTTTGTCATGAAGACGACGGAGGTTTCGACTATGTCAATCTTCACTGGTTCTTCATCTTCCAGCAGAACCGGCCGGCAATTGAAGAAGCCGCTCGACGTGATATGGGTGTTTTCATCATCAGTCCGAACGACAAGGGCGGTAAACTCTTCGAACCGCCCGACAAGCTGATCGAACTCTGTCAGCCGCTGCATCCGATCGTTTTTAATGACCTGTTCTGCCTGTCAGACGACAAGGTCCACACGATCAGTATCGGCGCGGCGAAGCCGTCGGATTTCGATCGGCATCTCGAAGCGGTTTCACTGTTGAACCGGGCCGATGAGCTGATCACGCCGATTATCACGAAACTGCGGCGAGCCATGAAGGATGCGATCGGCATTGAAGACCCCGAAGCCATGGGCGACGGCCTGCCATGGTGGGAAGCGGCGCCCGGGCAACTCAATATGCCCGTTATGCTCTGGCTGCGTAACCTCGCCCTCGGGTGGGATATGGTCGAGTACGGTAAAATGCGATTCAACCTGCTCGGCAACGGCAACCACTGGTTTCCCGGCGAAAAGGCCGACAAGCTGAACGACCTGACCGATGCTGAAATACTCGACGCGGTCTCGCATTCACCTTATGCAAGTGAAATCCCCGCCATGTTGCGACAGTCACTCGACCTGCTCGCTGGCGAAGAAGTCAAACGCATCAGCCAGTAAGTCCGGCCGATCACTTTGTCGGGCATGCGTTTCACTTCTGTAAAGATTCATGTAGTATGACTTGATTCCAATATCTCCAGCAATTCCAGTGGCTGATCTATTACCCATGACGCGTTATGGGCTTCAAGTTCCGCCACATCACGGAATCCCCAGCTCACGCCGACGGGTGTCATTCCAGCGGCGTCGGCGGTGAGCATATCAATCGCGGAGTCGCCGACGAATAACCATTGATCCTCAGGAATGTTCAGCGTATCCGCGATTTCAATCGCGGCCGACGGGTCGGGTTTCGGCCGGACGCCTTCACGCTGGCCGCGAATTTGCGAGAACTGCCACCGGCCGAAAACCTGCCTGATGACCTTGACGGTCGTCTGGTCCGGTTTGTTGCTTAACACCGCGAGTGTAACCTGCTCATCCGTCAGTGCATCCAGCAGTTGCGGGATGCCGGGATAAGGTTTTGTATGGTCGAATTCGCTGGTCCGATAGTATTCAAGCATCCGCTCCATGCACATAGATACAAGGTCCTGGTGGTCATCTCCCAACGCCTGTTCCATCAGCCATTTCAAGCCCCGGCCGGTGATCTGGCGGATGCGGTCGGTATCCAGCCCCCGCAGGTTCATGTCGGTCAATACATGATTTAATGCGATACCAATGTCAGTCAGGCTGTCGGCGAGTGTGCCGTCGAGATCGAACATGACTGCCTGGTAACGCATGGATGCCGATCAGCATAAAGGCTCCGCCGACGATTGCCAAATGGTTCAAAACAGGTATTGCCATATTTTTAACAATTCGTTATCATTTTGCGTAAAGGGGAGGCAGTCATTTGACAAGGAGCAGCAGGCATGCGTACAGGCCGTGCGATCCATGAGTTGGATGAACAGACCCGTGATGGTATCAGTGCCGCACTCGGCCAGATCCCTTCCGGATTGTTCATATTGACATCCCAGCATGAAGACCGTCGAAGCGGATTGCTGGTCCATTGGGTTCAGCAGGTCTGTTTCGATCCGCCGATGATATCCGTTGCCATCGCAAAGGGCAGACTGATCATGCCACTTATCAGTGAATCGCGTCAGTTCGCGCTATGCCAGCTCAAAGAAGATGACCGCATTATGGTTCGGAAGTTCTCCAAGGGTGTCGAACAACTGGACGATCCGTTTCTCGGTTATGAATTATGCCACGGTAAACTGCATCGGCTGCCCATCCTGGCCAATACGCTTGCATACATGGAATGTGAACTGGTCTGCCATATGGACTTCGAGTCGGATCACGACCTGTTCGTCGGTGAAGTGAAAGGCGGTGCTCGCCGGAGCGATGCGACGCCTTGTGTGCAATTCCGTCAGAACGGCTTCTCCTACTGATCGGATATGCTCTGTGCAGGTACATTCATGCGATTCATCCGGCGGCGAGTTGCACGGCAATATGAACAATGACTTTCCCAGATCGAACGGCGATGTGCCCACGTCGGTGGATGATCCTGTCAATGCCGCCATTCTCGCCGTTGCAGAAGACCGTCTCGAGGGCTTTCAGGAATATCCGTTCGAGGCGATCAGTGAACGTACAGGCGTACCGGCCGATATCGTTTGCTCTCGGCTGGACGCCATGCTGTCAGCCGGCGTGATTCGCCGCATCCGTCAGACGATCCACGCCTCACGACTTTCGCCGGGCGCACTGGTTGCATGGCGAATCACCGGCGAAGCCGAGCTCCAGAAGGCCTTCGACTGGCTGGTGAGGTATGATCCGTTCACCGGCCATATCGTGATACGCGAATCGGAATACGATTCGCCTGCCTCTGCCTACCGGCTGTGGACGACACTACGCGTTCCGGTTGAAGGTGCTCTCGAACGCCACTGTCATCTGCTGAAAGAACGGATCGGCGCCGTGGATTTTGTTCTGTTGCCCGCCAGGGCCATGTTCACCCTGGGTGTCGGACACATCCGGCGACGCCATATCAAGCCGGGTGACAGAACCGATGTGCCGGTGAAGCCGGTGGACCTGTCTGCGATTACGCTCGATGAACAAGAGTGGCGAATCCTATCGATCGTGAAACGCGAACTGGACAGGACGGAACTGCACCGCCATTTCTGGGCCTGTCGCGCGGAAGCGGCGGGATTGCGTTATGATGAGTTCATTCGCATGGTTCAAAGCCTCGCCGAACGCGGGTTGTTCGTGCGATTCGCAGCGTTCATCGAGCATACCGGCGACAGCGCCGGACGGCAGCGAACGCCGGCGACGGATCACGGACTGTTCCAATGGTCGATTACGCAGGGTAGCGAGCGCGATGCAGGCGACCGGATCAGCAGGTTCCACGTTATGACACATGTATACTGGCGAGAAGGTGATGTGCCTTTTGATAAAGCGAATCTGTGGGGCATGGCACACGGCTGCGGCAGAGACGCCTTGAGACGCCACAAACAGGCGATCGACCGGCAACTCGAACAGTCGGGTCTGCACGTCGGTGAAACGAATATCTTCTGGTCCTGCCGCAGTGTCGTCCGGCCGTCCGAGATACTGCCCGATTGCTACCAGAGATGGGCCGCGAAGTTCGGATTGACCGGGAATGAATGCCATGTGCGGGAACAGTAACTCCAATATGATCGGCCGGCCGGATGATCAGACAGTTTCATCAACCCCGGTATCGCCGCTGCGACGGCGCTACCGCCTGACCATTGCCTACGATGGAACCGACTTCCACGGCTGGCAGAAACAGGAACCGCCCGGCTCCGAGCCGCTGCGTACCGTTCAGGGCGAACTCGAACGTGTGATCAGCAGGCTGCTCCAGCAGCCGGTGTCGCTTCGCGGCGCAAGCCGTACCGATGCCGGCGTCCACGCCGTCGGCCAGTCGGCCGTATTCGACGCAGCCGGTCGTGTCCCTGCCGACCGTATGGCCCATGCGATCAACAGCCGGCTGCCGGGCGATATCGATATCCGTCACGTCGAGATTGTGCCCGACGATTTCGATTATGTCGGCTCGGTCGTCAGCAAGCAATACTGTTACCGGATCTACCACAGCTCGCAGCGCCCGTTGGGGCTTCGTCACATGGTTTATCACAACTGGCTGCCGCTGGATGTGGCACGTATGGCCGCCGGTGCGAAGCAACTGGTAGGTTGCCATGATTTCGCCGGCTTTGCCACCGCCGGGCACGGCCGGGAGTCGACGGTCCGCACTATTCATGACTGCCGTGTATATACTGTTGACCCGGAGATACGGATTACCGTGGCTGGTGACGGCTTTTTGTACAACATGGTACGCATCATCGCCGGTACGCTGCTGGAAATCGGCCGCGGCCGATTTGATCCCGAGCAGATCGACCTTATTCTGTCACAGAGAGATCGCCGGCTCGCCGGCCCGACCCTTGAGCCGCAGGGCCTGTGCCTCGAGTGGATACGATTCGCATGAAGATAATGCACGTGATAACGCGATTGATACTCGGCGGTGCCCAGCAGAATACCGTGATGACCTGCAGGAACCAGGTGGAATCAGGTCACGCGGTTTCTTTGGCCTACGGCCCGATTTACGGGCCGGAAGGTTCCCTGCTCGGTGAAGCTCGATCGAGCGGAGCCGAACTGGTCGAACTGCCGGCCATGCGACGCGCGATACTGCCGGGACATGACCTGGCCTGCTATTACGCGATCCGACGACTGATCCGCCGTGTCAAGCCCGATGTGATCCATACCCATTCGAGCAAGGCTGGTATCATCGGCCGGCTCGCCGGTTGGCATGAACAGGTGCCCGCCGTCATCCACACCGTACACGGACTGCCGTTTCATCACAGGCAGTCGCGACTGGCTTACCGTTCGTACGTGCAGCTCGAACGAATCGCGGCCAAGCGCTGTCATCATCTGATCGCCATAACACCTGCCATGGTCGATGCCTTCAGAGATAACAATATCTGTTCGCCGCAGAAGTGTACGGTGATTCCCAGCGCTGTTGATCTGACATTATTCGATTCAGTCGATCGCGAGGCGGGCGCCGCGGTGAGGCGTGAGTGGGGGATCGACGCCAGGGCCCAGGTCGTCGGTATCCTGGCCAGGCTTGACAGGCTCAAAGGCCATGACGACCTGCTGGACATCTTTTCCCGCCTCAGGTCGCGATTGACGAACCTGCACATGCTGTTCATCGGAGACGGCTGGTATCGGGCGGAACTCGAACGGAAAATACGCTTACTGCGGCTTCGCTCTCGTGTGACGATCACGGGACTTGTTCCTCATCATGAAGCTCTGCGACTGCTCACCGCGGTGGATGTGAAAGTCCTGCCATCCTACCAGGAAGGCCAGAGCCGCACGTTGATCGAGGCACTGCTCTGCGGTTGCGGTATCGTCGCATATGACGTCGGCGGCATGCGATCGATCTGTATTGACGGCCGGACCGGCCGGCTCGTTCCCCTGGGCAACCGCAATGCACTTGCAGAGGCCATTCTGTGGATGTTCAGCCGACCCGAGCAGCGGCAGAAACTCATTGAAGCAGGCAACCAACACGTTCGCCACGAATACGACGCCCGAAAAATGTACGACGACATGGAAATCGTCTACAGGCGCGTACTCGGAAAAAGCATCAGAAATGAATAACAGAAAATACAATTTCCACCCAACAGTAGCGCGGACAGCAGTCCACGTAGAATCTTACCGGCCGGTGAACAGGCTTCAGACCCAGGCCTTGCAGCGTGAAGGTCCAGAGCAGAATCGACAATAAAGAACTTGAACCGTGAACTTTGAACTGTTTCAGGAGCCGTCAACCATGTCGAACATTCTCGTAATCGGTCCACATCCCGACGATCAGGAACTCGGCATGGGCGGTACGATCATCCGTCTCGCAACTCAGGGCCATAACGTGTTACTGCTCGACATGACCGACGGCGAGCCGACGCCGTATGGTTCGCCCGAACGACGCGAACGTGAGGCGGCGGCCGCGGCGGAGCTGATGGGCGTTCACCGACGTCGGATTGGTCTTAAAAACCGCTACGTCGAGCATACAATCGATGCCCGGCATCGTGTCGCCGCGGTGATCCGCGAGCATCAGGCCGATATGCTTTTCATCCCTCACATCGATGATGTTCACCCCGATCATATGGCAACGACAAGAATCGCCGAAGATGCTCGATTCGATGCCAAACTCAGTCAAATCGACCTGCCCGGCGAGCCGATCTATCCGAAATGGGTCTTCTATTATTTCTGCACGCATCTGCGTATGGTGGCGAATCCGTCGTTCTGCATGGATATATCGGATCAGATCGATCTGAAGGAGCGTGCGATCCTTGCGTATGAATCGCAGTTCATCGAGCCGCCGGGCAACCGCCGCGTGGTCGAATGGTTGCGGGAAATGAACGGCTATATGGGCAGCCGCATCGGTACACGCTACGCCGAACCGTTCTTCGCCAAAGAACCGCTCGGACTGATGTCGCTGAATGGAATTATCACCAATGTGTAAGTGAAATCTGCCGCCGGTTGGTCAATTCAGGTTAAAATAGAATCATGAACAGTAGATATCACAACAGGAAGCAGAACCACCCGTTTCGAGCCATCTTCATTGTACTGTTAATCATTTCCGTACCGGCAGGCCTCTATGCTGTTGCCCCAGCCGATTCTTCTCACACGGAAATACTCGCCAACCAATGGTATGTTCTAATGCTTCAGGATCAACGGGCCGGTTATGCCCATGAAATGGTCAAATCGCGGGCCGGTAATATCATCACTGATACGGAATTGAACTTGTCCGTCCGACGCGGGCCGACCGAAATGAAAATCAGTCAGAAATCACGTTTCGTCGAGACGGAAGCGGGCGAACCAGTTGAAGCGATCAACCTCATGGATATGGGCAGTGTCGCTATCAGGCAGCGATACCGGTTTCTCGAAGATGGCATCGAACAGACCATCACGCAACCCGGCAGTGAACGAACCAACCGCCTGCCCGCTATTGAAGAGGATTGGCTGCCGCCTGCCGCGGCCGCACGATTCATCCGACGACGAATCGTCTCCGGCGATGAAAAAATAAAACTGGCGACACTCGACGTCGGGATGGGACCGTCACTTCTGAAAATGGAAATCGATGTACTCGGCGAAGAGAATATTGATATCTTCGGCCGGACCGTTCCCGCAACACTGCTCAAAACCCGTATCACCAATCTGTCGGGGATGACCATGCTTCAGTACGTAGACGAGGAGGCACGTCCGCTTAAGGCGAATATCAATATGATGGCCGGGATGTCACTGACCATGATCGCAGCCGATAAGTCACTGGCGACCGCTGAACTCGATCCACCCGAGATGATGGTGAAACTCTTCATCCGGCCTGGCAAACCCATCCCCACGCCGCGTGGCCTGAAGCGAGCGGTCTATCGTCTCGACCTGAAGCGAACCGATCTGTGGCACACGGTTACCCTTCCACGCACCGGTTGCCAGCGAGTGGTATGGTCCGATGAAAAAACCGCCGCCGTGGTGATCGACCTGACATCGCCGGTCAGCCCCACCGGCGATCTGCCCGGCCCGCAGCACACCGAATCCTCCATGATGATCAATTATCAGCATGACGATGTGTTACGACTGCTGAAATCAGCCCGACTACCCGCTCGCAAAACCGGTAGTCATTCGCCGACTGAAATCGAACGCGCCGAGCTGCTCCGACGGTTTGTCGCCGGCTATATTACCGCTAAGGACTTATCCGTCGGGCTCGCCACCGCCGGCGAGGTCGCACGTACCGCACAGGGCGACTGCACCGAACATGCCGTACTCCTTGCCGCACTGCTACGCGCCGACGGTATCCCCAGCCGGACCGTCAGCGGTCTGATCTATACCCGGGACGAGTTCCTCGGCCACAACGACGTCTTCGCGTACCACATGTGGACTCAGGCATGGCTCGATACCACCAGTGGCCATCACTGGGTCGACCTCGATCCCACTATCGAACCATCCTTCGACGCAGCACATATCGCACTCTCCGTCTCCGCCATGGCTGATAAAACCATTACGAACGACCTGGTCAACCTCCTTCCGATTGTCGGGAACCTTCACATCGACGTGGTAACGATCGGCAGTGAACAATAAGTGACCAACCAGGGAAGAATTAAAGCGACATTGTGAAATCTGAAAAAATGCTTTGTCCCTGAAATCCCCTCTGTTAAAATATAGACAGGAAGGCATGAAAGGCAGTGACAATGTCGGCCGGTGTACCACATACCATCGAACTGCTGCGTGAAACCGGTGCAAGCGAATACGTCGCACACGACGCCGCATGTCTGAACTGCGGCTACAACCTGCGAACATTGAAAATGACATCGAACTGCCCCGAGTGCGGCATGGCCGTGGCGGCTTCACTCCGACGCGATTACCTTGCCCATGCCCCGATCGCCTGGCGGCGAAGACTGCTCGCCGGCGCCACCGCACTGCAGATCGGGGTGATCTGTTCGATACCCTTCTTCTTCCCCGGCGTCATCATCGCCGTGTGGGGGCTGTACCAGCTCACCGACAGCCAGCCCGGCCGGAGCGAACCCGCATTCGACCGCACGCATCGCACGGTCGCTCGCGTATGTCTCGTCATGGGACTCACTCTTCTATCGATCATGACGATTGCAGGGCTGATACTGCTCTTTCAGTACCGCTTCTTCGCACTACGTGCAGGCCGGTTTTATGACTTCTTCTTCGGCATCGCATTCAGCATGATCATCATCGGCATGATCAATGCCTGGTACTACCTCGCCGCACTCGCAGGGCGAATTCCCGACAACCGGCTTGTCGACCGGCTACGCATACTCCGTCGCCGCTGGTTCACCGCACTTGCCGCCGGTGTGGTCGTTGCTCTCTATGCCGGAGCATCGAACCTTCTGCACCCGTACTTTCCGATGCTCGACATCCGAGTTTCAACCTACGACATCGAACTATGGCTTTTCATCGCCGGTGGCTCGTCCGCCGCGATACTCACCTGGCTCTGGTGGCACACCCTGCAAATTATTAAACAGGTCCGCAGCAGCCTTGCAGATCTGGTGGAATAAGTTTACGTGCAGAGCGGCAGGCATTGAATCGGCTTCTCGAAGGACGGCAAGTCAGAGAACCCTCAGGTATTGGCGGGTATTCTGGATCGATTGATCCTCACCGACTCCGATCAGCGGGCCGGGAATGACACTTGCAATCGCAATCTGGATTTCGTCGCCTTCGCAAATGATACAGCGGAGGGCGATTGACCAAAGAGCATTTCAACAACCGGGGCTGCAACAGATTCTTGAAGCTTACTGGCGAAGTGCGGATGCAAGTGGATGGATGGGAGATCAGACAAGTCGCTAGATGGGATGGGCTGGAGGGTTATCTGACTTGTTTTCATTGAGTGAGCGTTCCGATGTTGAAGTCAAGAAACAAACTGCAATTTTCACGATCCCGGATTGAAAATTGAAGGTCACCTGACTTCCCGCTCAAGCTCACGCTCGACCGCCTCCGCATCCGAAACCCGACCCGCTTCCTCCAGTTTCAGAATGCACAACATCCCCAACTGGTACCATGTGCTCTGTTTCTTGAATAGACTGCTCTTGTCCGACGGCCGGCGAATACGCTTCCACGTCGAAGTGTACAAGCCCGGCACATGTTTGTCCTTGCCAAGCTCGTACAAAAGCAGCTCACGCTGACGCAGGGCATCCAGGATGAACGGCCCGTCGTTCGCATATCGGTGGATCACCTGCTCGAAGCAGTCATCCGCCTCCTTGTACCGGCCTGCCTCCTTCCACATCAGGCCGTGATGGATCAGTACCATCGCCGCAAGGTCCGACCGGCGTGAAAACTGGCGAAGCGCCTGCTCCCACATCATGTGACGGGCTTCAAGGTCATCAACCGTCTCGATCATCGGTACCAGTATCTCGTACACGAAATCCGGGTAATCATCACCGCATAACTTCGACAGGAGTTTCCACCACGTCTGCTTCTGATCGAGTGAAAGCTTCCCCGCTTTTGCAAGCTCCGCGATCATCAGCCAGTTATCCGCATTCGCCGGGCAGTGGCGCAAACCCGACTCGATCAGCGAAAGCTGACCCGGCACCTCCCTCTCTCGCTCTACCGCAACCGTAGCAAGCTCTGGCGGCAATATCGCACGTAACGAATCCGAACCACCACCCTCGGCACCCAGTTCCGCCATCCGCTGCGCGGCGTCATGCATCGCCACTGACACCTGGCGATCGTACGGCTTCACACCGGCCAGCATCCCCGTCAGCATCAGCCTGCTGTCGGTAATCACTTCATGCGTCTGCGGATCTTCGAGCCGGCCACGTACCTTTTCGAATGCATCGTACCGGCCGATATCAAAGTTCCACACCGCCCGGCCGTCTCGCTGCTGCAGAAATCCCACCCAGGCATGACCCGCCTCGCCGCTTCGTCCCCATGTATAAACACTCGGTACCCCGATCGACTTACCCACCGTCGTTGCGAAATACGCCTGGTCCGCGCACACGCCACCGTACTTCGCCAGGTTCGGCAGCGAATAACCCTTCTCGTTCACCCGCTTCTCATGACCCGTCTTGTAATGCGTGTAGTCGTAACGGATATCAAAGAACCGCCTGCCCACGTGCCTGTCACCCGCATACTTCTTCAGCGCCCATTGCATATCATTCATCGTCGCCGTGTTATCCACGACGTAAACAAGCAGCTCGGCCGGTACGTTTTTCAATCCGAAAAGCATCCGCGGTTCGCCCGCGAGGTAAAACTTCATCAACTCGATCGGACTCTCAGCCTGCATAAGATTCTCATTCACCCGTCGCATCACCGGCTGATCGTGAACAACACAAAACGCGGCAGTAAGTTCAGCGTAATCATTCAGGCGTTCGCCATAAGCCGCCTGAAGGTCCGAGATCAACCCGTAACTTACAACCGGCTCGTCCTTATCCCGGATCAGAAACGCCAGTGTCATCGCCGCCTCGGGTATGCCGGCCAATTCGCCAGGATACCTGCGAGCATCGACATGTTCCGATACCTCGGCAAGCTGGCGCATCAGTCGCCTCAGATACGCCGCCCGGTGAAATGCCCCCGATTCCTCCACCGGCGAATATAGCACCACCAGGTCGAATATTGCATCCGCTTCTGTAACAGCATCCTCAAGCTTACCCCCGGCCTTCAACTCCGAAAGGACAGTATCGGACCGGATTTGCACATAATCAGTAAAAGTAAGAACCTCATCCGCACACACGACAGACGTCATAAACACCAACACCAGCCACGTTATTTTCACCATAATAATACTATTATAGTGCTGATCATTGAATATCGCCCCCCGGCGGCACGGATAATAATCCGTAGAGAATCTGGCCGACCGTCGAACAGGCTTGTGGGTTGAATGGTGCGGTTTTCAGATTGCGGAAATTTCATCTCGCGCTACGACACAACAAGCTAATCCGAAATCCAAATCACGTCAGTCCGCTGAACAGGAAATATTCCATCAACTCGTGGCCGTATTCGATATGCAGATCCGATTCATTTGCATTTGCTTCACTGAACGGACGTTGGAGTACACTGCGGACCTGGTGGCCGTGGATCAGAAAAGGCACCGGGGTCGGGTCATGCTTCCTGTTATCCACGCGGGTGTAATGGTCGGGCATGACGAGAATCCGGTACGGCCCGTCGCCTTGCTCCAACGCTTCATGAATGGGACCCACCACGTGACGATCGATCGCTTCGATACTCGCCACCTTCGTCCCCGCCTCCGCCGCGTGCGACGCTTCATCAGGGGACTCCACATGCGCGCAGACGATATCATACTGCTCGATCGCCGCGATCGTATGACGGCCGGTTGCAACGTAGTCGTTATCGTGATAACTCGTCTGACCGGGTACATCCAGACGGTCCCACCCGATGAACCGTGAAATACCCGCCAGCAGGTCCACCGCCGTGATCATCGCGCCTTTCAATCCGTAACGCGACTCGAACGACGGCATGTTCGGTCGACGGCCCTGACCCCACGGCCAGAGATGAGTCGCAGGTAACTCGCCCATCTCCTTACGCGTCACCGTAATCTCATGATCCGCGAGCATCACCTGGCTCTCGGCAATCAACTGGTGCAGCAGATCAGCATGTTCTCCTCCGACAGGCAGGTACCTGCGGATCGGCTCACCGGGAATGTCATGCGGCGGGGTGGTGACCAGTTCCGACCAGTCACGGCCCGATTCCAACTCACGCTCGCTTCGGTCAACCATAATATTGCGATAACTGACGCCCGGGTAAAGATACATCGCCGGCACGCTGAGGCGCGTGGCGAAGTCTTCGAGAATCGTCCTGCCCTCCGCGCTGGTGATGTGACCCGCCGAATGGTCCTGCATCAGCTCATCAATCACCGTGACCAGGTTGACCCGGAATATCCAGTCAGAGGCATCCATTTCAATGCCCAACGCCGCCGCCTCGAGCGGAGCCCTGCCCGTGTGATATCGCTTCGGATCGTACCCGAGCAGGCACATCGTGCAGACATCACTGCCGCAACTGAAGCCCTCCGGCGTGGTCGATGCCGTGCCCTGCCGACCGGCGACCGCCAGCTTGTCGATATGCGGTGTATCAGCCGCCTCGAACGGCGTCCGGCCGCCTAATTCATCCAGCGGAAGGTCCGCCGCGCCGTCAGGAATGATGATCACATATTTCATGGTGCTTTCACGTTTCTGCATGACAACTGACTTTCTCCCGTCACTGACTCGAACTCCAACGCCCACCGGCTGACTCGCCTCAGGTCAGAACTGCACCGGCAGACCTTCCGCTTTCCACTTCTGCATCAGCAGCTTCATCTCGTCGATGGCGCTCTTGATCCGTTCCGAGGCGTCATCGAGATTATTATATAAAGACGGATCGTTAATAAACCGTGAAATCGTACCGTCACCGTCCTTCGCTCGATCCACGAATTCCTGTATCGAATCCACCGCCTTGCAGACATCGTCCGCCAGCGCTACGTACCGGTTGCGCAATGAAACGATACTGTCAGCCACCTCGGTGGTGATCTTGTTCGCGTTCGACGCCGTCTGCTTGATATCCGTACGCAACTGCTCATCGCAGACGTAGTCCTGCATACCTTCGAGCACTTTTTTCGCTTCGATCAGTCGCGTATCCAACCGGGCGAAGATCGTCGCCAGGTTGCCCACCTTGTCGCCGCTGTCGACCTCGGCCGTAGTCCGCGGCTCGGCAAGATGATTCAAATTCTGACCGAGAAGCACCCATTCATCCGCCAGCCGGTCGATCTGATCCAGCGGCCGCTCGAGGATATCCTTCAACTCACGCGTCAGCATGGCGAACATCGAGCCCGCCTCGCCGCCGATTACCGCACTGCCATCCACCGGCAGGTACTCTCCCGATATATACTGCTCGCCATCGATCACCAGTGCCATATTCGCACCGCCTCCCAGCAGTGACGCCGTCTGAACTTCCGCAAATACGCCCAATGGCAGCAGGATGTCCTTCTTGATCAACGCAACGACATTCACGCCGCTGAACGGGTCTTCATTGAACTCGATCGACTTCACGTGACCGACCTTGATCCCGTTGAGCAGGATCTCGCTTTCCTCATGCAAGCCGGCCGCTGTAGGCAGCTCGATCGTGATTTCATAACCATCCTGAAGAAACGTGGGAATATAACCGAACAGCAGCATCAGACCGAGTAAACTCACCAACCCGATCGTCGTGGTCAATCCGACAAGCAGATCACGCATTCTCTCGTTCATCTGGTTCGTTCCTTTATCAAGCGGCCCGGGTCGCGGCCCATCAGGTCATTGGGCCGTGCACTACGGCGATTCACCCCCTGCAATTTCACCCTCACCGCCCTCATCACCTTTACCGAGATTGCCCCGGATCGCGTCCAGCTCACTCTGTTCCGCCTGACCCTGGATAAACCGGCTTACCAACTCGTTGTCACTGCGCTTGAAGGTATCCCAGTCGCCGTCACAAATGATATTGCCGTTGTAAAGCAGCACCATCCGATCGGCGATCTTCGCGGCGCTCGCCATATCATGGGTAACAACCACACTGGTTATACCGAGTCGACGACCAAGTCCGATGATCAACTCGTTGATCAGATCCGCGCGGATCGGGTCAAGGCCCGTCGTCGGCTCATCGTAAAGCACTACTGTCGGCTCAAGCACAATCGCTCTCGCCAGCGCGACGCGCTTCTTCTGACCGCCCGAAAGCTCCGCCGGCATCTTGTTCTGCAGGCCTGAAAGCCCCACCATCCGCAGCACGCGATCGGCAAGCTGACCTCGCTCCGGAGCCGTATAGCTGGTATGTTCCACCAACGGAAACTCAACGTTCTGGCCTACATTGAGTGAATCGAACAGTGCGCTCATCTGGAATAAAAATCCGATCTTCTTTCGGATTTCAACAAGCTCCGGCTCCGCAAGATGATCCACACGCTGCTCTTCAAAATAGACCTCGCCGGCGTCCGGCTTGAGCAAACCGACAATATGCTTGAGCATGACACTCTTGCCGGTACCCGACGGCCCGAGTATTACCGTCGTCTGGCCGCAGAGTATGTCCAGGCTGATATTCCTTAACACACTGACACCATCAAACGATTTCGATACATTCACCAGCCTGATCAGCGGCGGCCCGCCGGGGCACGGCCTGCGATAGCCCGCCTCAGGCTCGGGCATGGTCGCGGGTACCTGGTACCACAGCCGCGACTTCTCTACCGGTGAGGATGACGGTGTTTCGTTCTCCAAGCTTCAGGCCCCTGATTCGTGTTGCCTATTCCTGATCGCGAAAGTCACTCCGCTTCAAAGTACTCCTGAATCGTTCCGATCACTTCGTCCTGCTGCTCACGCGTCAACTCGGGGAACATCGGCAGGCTGACTACTTCATTCGCAGCCTGCTCGGCGACCGGGCAGTCGCCTGCCTTCCAGCCGGATGACGCAAAGCACGGCTGAAGATGAAGCGGAACGGAATAATATACCCGGTTGCCTATCCCGCAAGCATCCAGATGTCGACGCAACGCCTCACGCCCTCCGCCGCGTACCCGAACAGTGTACTGATTGTAAACATGGTGCCGTCGAGACGCCTCGAACGGCGTGCCCAGCGGCAACGCTTCGAGCTGGCTGTCATAATAGTGCGCACAGGCTCGTCTCTGTTCTGTCCATTGATCCAGATACGCCATTTTCACATTTAATATCGCCGCCTGAAGCGCATCCAGTCGAAAATTACCACCAACAATCGGGTATCGGGCGTCCTCGCCCATCCCGTGAACGCGGATCATTCGCAGACGCATCGCCAGGTCATCGTCATCGGTCAGACAGGCGCCGCCATCACCTGTGCCAGGCAGGTTTTTGCTCGGGTAAAAACTTAAACAACCGATATCACCCAGCGAACCCACCCGGCGATCATCGTAACGGGCACCAATCGCCTGGGCAGCGTCTTCGATTACGCTAAGGCCGTGGGACTTTGCTATCGCCAGAATCGGCTCCATGTTGGCTGGTAAACCATACAGATGTACCGGGATGATCGCCCTGGTCTTCTCCGTAATCGCCTGCTCAATGAGCTGATGCTCGATGTTGTAGGTCTTCGGATCGATATCGACAAATACCGGCCTGGCACCCGTACGGGCAATTGAACCCGCAGTGGCGAAAAAGGTAAACGGCGAGGTGATCACCTCATCACCAGGTCCGATATCCATTGCCATCAACGCTGCCAGCAAAGCATCCGTTCCTGATGACATACCTATCGCATGCCTAACCCCGCAATAGCCGGCAAGTACACTCTCAAAACCGGCAACATACGGACCCAGGATAAATTGGCCTGATCCCAGCACTTCTGCAAACGTCTGATTCAGCCGCTCGGCAAGATTATGGTGATGTGCGGCTAAATCCAGTTGTGGTACTGCCATTATGTATTTCCCTGTAAGTGATTCGGACAGATAAAGGATAATGCCATAACTGAATCCCGCCAAGCCGCACAAAGGCATTGACATGGTTTATCATAATAGAAATGGTGATGCCCCTTGGTAAATGTCATTCGTGTCCGCACCGATGGCAGTATGGACAGTGGAGTTGTCCGGATATGAAAACGGAGAAGATACACAAGTATCCAGACTTCCACGAGTCACCCGTTGAACCAATCAACCATGACTGATGAATCCGTCAACATGTTCCGTTGCCCGCACTGCAATCGCGGCTACAAATGGTCTGGCAAACTCGCCGGCCGGCACGTCAAGTGCAAATGCGGCGCCAAACTCGAAGTTCCCGCCGATCCACAGGCACAACCCGAGGCAAAAACACTCGTGGCGCCGAACGAACTCGAAGCGGGTACTTACGAAATGGCCGAACACCCCGATGAAGGCGGTCCGGCCATGCAAGCCGCCGCTACAAGCGGGCACGGAAAATGCCCCGCTTGCAATCAACCCATCAGACCGGGAGCTGTCATCTGCGTCAAATGCGGCTTTAATCTGGCATCAGGCAAACGCATGCAGACCCAGGTGGCCCAGAACACCGGCGATATGCCGGCGCCGAGGCAATACGGTGGTGGTATGCCGACGGTCGGGCTCGCCAGCCCGATCATCAACGCTTCCGAAGAGGAAGAACAGCGAACCGAACGACGCTACCGCTTCAAAGAATTCTACCTGCCACTGATCATGACCGGTTTCGGTATCATCTTCATTCTCGGCGGATCCACACTGCTTAATGCAAATCCCCTGGAAGGCCTTGCGGCCGGCGGGTTTCTCATCGGCGTACAGGTCCTGGTGATGATGCCGCTTTTTCTACTCTCGATCTTCATCGCCGCTAAAATACTGGATGCCGACTTTGGACTACTTCATACCGCACTCCTGAAACTAACAGGTATCTGTCTCGGTTCCGGAGCAATCGGCGACGCCGTGACACTTCTGGTCATGCCGTTTGTGCTCGCGTTCAGCCTGTATTTCCTCGGTATATTCGGACTGGTACTCGCCTTCTTCTCTATTTTGCTGATCAACCTCATAGCCATCGGCATTCCGCTGGCACTGATGTTCGATCTGGACTTTCATGAAACCTCGTGGACGATCGTGATTGTCATTCTCGTTCGCGGTGCAAGTATCGCACTGCTCACCATGGTCATTCAATAACCTGTCATGATTCTCGAAGAACGGGAAACCGCTGAAGTGCCGCTGACCAGTTCATATATACATATGGCAGGTCTTCCTTGTCATGAAGACGACGAATGCGACGGAGAAACATCTCATGATCAACCGACTGCCTGTCGGCATATACCCGGCAGTTGAATAACCGGCAACCCATCGGCCTGATGGCGTGAACAGTACATGCAACGCCTTGCAGCAGTGGACACACCCCGCGTTCCGGCCTGGTACCGCCCGTGATCAACGGACCCGGGCGACCGGTCGAATACGATCCGTATCGTTGTGAAAACCACGCCAGCTCCAGGCCGGTAATGTAGAGCCGATGGCCGTATTCCTCGAATCGGCAACATCGCCCGCAGGTAAGACATTCATCGGGATAGGCGCTCACGCAACGATCGATCTGCTTGTAAAGCCGAGTAAGCTGCTTCACCAGCTCAGGTCGCTTCGCCGCAACGATCCACGCCGACCATAACGCCGCATCTTCTGTTGCCATATCCTGCTGAACGGCGTTATCCAGACATTGACTTGACATGTATACGCCCCTTTCATTTTTGCCTCCTCAGCAGAATCTATGGGTAAGTTCAGGCTCGGGTAATTGTCCAA
>CAYRND010000008.1:0-45314 GCA_964425365.1 uncultured Phycisphaeraceae bacterium | reverse complement strand
ACGGAAGCACTGAATACTGATCACCTCCAATAGTACCGTCGTGCATGATCCCGTAATCTCGAGCGACAGACACGAGTCGAATTGCAATTCACTACTCCCCAAAGCTCAAGCCGCTAGTCCCGTATTGTGCTCGCGGGCTACGGCAACAATCCGAAATCTATAATCAACAATCTGAAATCCAAACCATCCCATCCCCATTACTCAGTATTCTCCCCAACGACAAGGTCTTTTTTTCATCCTGTAAACCCCATTAATTGTGAAAATCTCATTAAAAACATGTCTTCAGTGATTTTTTTTCATATTTTTATTGCTTTATAAATAACTGCAAACAAAGGAATTGTAAATATAATGCCATTTGATATTGGGGATTACCCGAGGATTTGTATATTTTCGTATTGAATCGATATTTTTTTGATGTATTGTGAATTTAGAATCCGATAATTCCTTTCAGTTGAATACAATCAGGAGCGGCCGGTAATGACAGTCGGAACAGGTCAACATCGCTGGGATCGAATTACTGATACTGATAAACACACTCAGATCATGCGAAATGCCAAGTCACCAACCTGTCATGATCACTTGAATTTCCAAGTCAGCGATCGCGGCGTAGACCGACGGAACGACCTGTCGCCACACGGAGGTGGCAACGCCGCGATTTTCGCGGCTTTCTGCTCGGATCGCCCCAAGCAGAAATTCCCTACCGCCTCTGCGTGGCTCTCGCAGCCTGGCGGCGATCCGGGCTGTCTATCATTCACCAACCCTACGGCCGATTCATCTCACGATATGCAACATGATCATTCACCCAACCTGCATGACAGCCCTCAATCCAATACCCGCGCTGTCATCGACCGACTGAGAAGAATCTTCAGGCAATACGTTAATCAATATTACCCGCGCCTGACACGGTTGAACCAACCTCATCATAGTACCCTCACCGGCAGGGCCGATATCGCGCCGGATGCGCTGCGCACGACCAGACAGGCGGCACCCGAATCATTTGCTCTCGCCGCGGCAACGGGTAACGATGACCCCACGGCGAAAATGCTTGACTATCTCATCGAACTGGTCAGGGAAACACCGCAAGGCGAAAGCGGCGGCCGGTATCTGCTCGATCGGATCAACCGTCTCAGCCCCACCGGCAGGCGTATGCTCAACTGCCACTTCAGGCCCCAGCGACTGGCCGACATCGCCGCCGATACCCGGCAGTCCGCCGCCCGACGACTCATGGCCGTGCGACTGCTCGAAACCGGAGTCAACGAACACTTTCATCTCAGAATCGAAGACGCCATGGTCAGCCTTGGCAAGGTGACCTGTCTGATTATCAGGCGGCTGACGCAACAGGGACGCGTGCAGGACGCCGTCGATTCATTGCGCCTTTTCGCAGGTCTGAATCATATCGATGCCGCTCGACTGGTCAGATTGACGACCAGATTGAGATGTTGATGGCCCGGATGTGTAAGGAGCAGGCAAACGATAAGGATAGGATCATGATCAAGAGCCCTGCACAGATATTGAACCCGGAAAGAACCGTCGAAACGAGCGAACCGCCGGCACACGGTCATCATGCCGACTTCACTGCGACCCGCACAGTCCAGCAGCGAAGCACGGAAGAACTGCTGCAACAGCTCAAACGCATACGCAGACGCCTTGCCGGCAGGCCGCTCGATCAGATCATGAAACTGCTCCGGCCACAGCGCCCGAACGCCCGAACGGTGACTTCGAACAACCTCTCGCATCTTTACGGCGTTCGGTCGGTGTACCACGGCCTGCTCTTCATTCAGCCGCGTAACGGCGCCGGGCAGGTCTGCGTTGCGGGCGACTTCAACAACTGGAACCCGCATCGCCATCCCATGACCTGGGATGAACACCGGCATGTCTGGTACGCCGTGATCAAAGCCTCGCCTGGACAATACCGTTACCGGTTGGTGGCTGACGGCAGGTGGATGGAAGACCGGCACAATCCGTCGATCGAACTCAATCCATACGGCGAGTTCAACAACATAGCGGAAGTCAAACCCCGAGGCGCGTTGCCGACGGGTTAGTGGATATTTGGAAACAGGGCTTACTGGGTCAAACCAGGTGAAACAAACCCACATGCGAGGATGACGATGGATCGTCAAGCCGCACAAGTCAAGGACGCAACGTCGGCGAAACAACCGATGGATCCGGCCGGCGAAGCGCTGCACCATCAGGTCGATGTGAATGGTTCGACCTGCCGGAATGGAAGCCGGCCAAGGCTGGAAGCCGTCATGGACGGCAGGCTTCCGGCGAATGCAGCGGCCTGGATTACTCAGTATGCCCTGAGCTTGGCTGAATTAACCAAACCAGTTTGTGTCGTTCACATCTACAGGGACACTTCTCACCTACAACTGGTACAGCTGCCCTTCAGTCAAGCTGCCAACGCCGCCTCCTGGTATCGGTCGCTACCGGCCACCCCCCCTGATTCGATACCAGGAGGCTTTTTCCAGACTGTTCAATCGCTGTCTCGTCACCCCGTCAAGCGGTGGCTGATCCGCCTGTGTGAACCCGAGCGAGCACCGGCGTGTGATATCCTTGCCGAACTGAAACGCTGGACACTCGTACTCGCAACCGACAATGTAGCGCTAGCGGGTGGATACTGCCTGCTCAAACAACTGAACCACCAGTTGCCACCGGTTTCACATCGACGCATCGGCGCTGTCATGATGGGCGCCGACGAACCTGAAAGCCGTCGGGCACACTGGAAACTCAACCTGATCTGCGCCCCGGCACTCGGCCGGCGGGTGGATTGGCTGGGCACGTATAAGCGAATCGAACACGCGCATTGCACCTATCTCGGCCGAACCCCGATCGATAAATCGTTCTGGCCGCGGTTGACAACCGCTGTCACGACCGGCCAGGAACAATGCGATGCGCCGTACCGGATGAGTGGGTCTCCGCGCCCGCCCGCAACTTCGAGTGACAATCAACAGGTGGAAAATGTTCGTTGCATGCAGGAACGAAGTTGCGGGCCGGGCCGCTTAATTACCACTGGCATGGATGCCTGAACCATTACCGTAAGGAGACGGTGCGATGAAACTGCTTGCGTTCGGCGGACTGTGGGTCATGAACTGTTTCTGCTGGCTCATGCTCGGCATGACTTTCACCAGCAGTGATATGACATTCTTTCTAGTGCTGGCGGCAGCCGCTTTGCTGGTGACCCTCGCCTTGTCGAACTACGTTCTGATACGACCGGCGACGGCGGTGAAACGATCGCAGATCAATCCCGACCGGTTCGAACTGACGATCCCGCCGCTGTATCGCTGACGGATACAACGGGGCACGGCAACACGTCATTATCCAGGCGTTTTGCACGTAACCGACATGATGGCCCGGCCGTGACACCGGATATTTCCGCACGATCATCCGGGCGCGGTCACTGCGTAACTTTCATGACTGCACGCAACGAACCATTACGAACGCCGCCGCGACTGCTCGTGATCGCCGCTACCGCCGGCATGATGATCGGGGTATATCTATCCAGGCAGCAAGTCGGCTTCGCTGTTGATCACGACATTGAAATTACAAATGAAACTACAAATGAAAACAACGGAATTAAATTTTCAATCGAGCATGGAAATCATTCAGAAGAATTCGATCACCCTGCCGATGATAATGGTCAGGTGAGCACGGGAACGTCAACGACAGGCCGTGCGAATTCGGAAGTGGAAGCGGACATTTTAAGCGTCACGGATCATGACAATCGATTTCAGTTGACTCGCAGGTTCAACGGCCGGCGAATCAGGCCCAGGCGCGTGGTGGAAATGAACGTAACAGCATACAGCCCGGACCCGCAAAGCTGCGGCGATTACGCCGACGGCTGGACCGCATCAGGCTACAGTGTATGGACCAACGCCATGAAACTCGTCGCGGCGGATACCGATCTGTTCCCATTCGGAACACTGGTTTCCATTCCGGATTACCACGCAGGCCAGGTCGTACCCGTACTCGATCGCGGCGGGCGGATCAAGGGAAACTGTATTGACGTTCTCATGCCCACACATCAACAGGCAATCAGCTGGGGCCGAAGAATGCTGGACGTGACGGTCTGGGATTA
Source organism: uncultured Phycisphaeraceae bacterium (assembly GCA_964425365.1). Taxonomy (GTDB): domain Bacteria; phylum Planctomycetota; class Phycisphaerae; order Phycisphaerales; family Phycisphaeraceae; genus CAYRND01. The sequence continues at coordinate 41,239 of CAYRND010000008.1, read as the reverse complement.
CGTTGATCCACCGCCGATACAGTAGAAGCGACATGGGTTATGAAATGATCAGGCAATGATTGAAAACAAAAGTCACCGGGTGCAGCGGATGTGCACCGGTCGGAAAGAACGAATCGTATATGAGCAACGCCCAATTGCAAAGGAGTGCACCGTGAACAGCAGGGACCGCCGAAAGACAGGCACACGATTAAGGGCCGCCGCCGCATCCGTGGCCTTAGGCTGCGTGGTGTGGCTCGGCACAGGATGTCAGTTCGTCAGTGAAATGAAGGTATCGAAGCAGTTGTTCCGCCAGAATATTCTCGCATGTACCCAGGCGATCAACCGCGGCGATCTGACGCAGGCCGAGATTTACCTCAACAGCGCCAGGCCGCTGGCGAAATCCGACTCGGAGCAGGTCAAGCTCCGCAGCCTCGAGACACTGATCGCCGGTGCCGAAGCACTGATGGAAGGCGACGGCCGGCTCGCCGAGGCCCATTGGTCTCGCATCGAAGACCCCGTCCTTCGACATGAAATCCGACGGGGCGCACGCGGAATCGATCTGAACGTACCGCTCGGGCCGGTGACGGCAAGGGGAGGTGCGCAATGAGATACCAGCCTGAATTTCAATCACACATACTGCCAAGCGGTATCGCGGCGGTCATCGCACTGGTCATCCTGATCTGCCTGCTCGCCGCCGGGGCGACAATCGGCTCGCCGGTGGTCCGTGAGTCGGGCCAGCTCAACCTGCAGGGCTACGACTTTTCACACGTGGTCGACAAGCTCTCCACGTCGATCGATCCGCTCGAGCAGGAAATGGAAGCCAGCTTCAACGTCTTCATCAGCGCTGTCAATGAAGCGGATCAACTGCTCAGCGAAGGCGACGCCCGCGGCGCGGTCGAAAAGGCCTCCGTCGCGGTGCGGGGTGTGATGGAAGTCAAGAACAAGGTCCTGAACCCCATGTGGGACGGACAGCAGTTTCTCAGTGAACAGATCAACTGGGTTCGCCGCAGACTGGCACGGGCACTCGCTGTCGATGAAGAGGCCGGGGTCGTCAAACGTGACAAGCGAACTGAGGCTCTTCTCGACAGCATTGCCCGTAAAATCCCGGACGAAACCGATCCGATCCGAAAGAAGTGGCTGATCGCGCATTACCGTACGATCCGCGATCTGGCGCATATCAAGCGTATGACGGATAAACTTTCACCCGACCAGCGGAAACTGTGGGTCAACGTGCTGGGCATTCTCGATGAAGCGTCACTGGCTCATCAGCAGGTACTCATGGGCTCCGAGGTGCTCTTCGCCCATTTCGAGGCCACCGCCCAACGCCTCGACGAGTACGTCACGCTGCTCGATACCGTCGATGGTGCCAGTGAGCTGCTGAGTATGATCCGCGGACTCGACGGCACAGGCTCGGAAATGGCGGCGTTCACCTCCAGTATGGGCGAGCTTCAGAACCGGCTGGGTGAATTCAACAGTGCCATCGAAGGCGCGTTACAGGAAAACCTCTTCGAGCTTGAGGCGAAAATCGACGCCATCCAGCCCGACGATGAATTCGCACAGGCCAACACCACCGGCGTGGTTTCGGTCTATGAAGATGATGAGTTGGCGGCGAGGATCGCCGCGCTGCAGAAGCAGGATGCACCCAATTGAGTTGATGAGGACCACACAGACGTAACGGTATGGCCGTCAGGTGCCATCGCCATCGGCCCTCATGACCGGCAAGCGAAAGGACTCGCGTGAACATGAAAAGTAATCTGCACACATCGGAATCAATCACCCTCTTCCTGGTCGGCAGTCTGCTGATCCTGCCCGCACTCGCCGGGGTCGCAGCCGCGGCGGACAGTAACGACCAGGCTCAGGACAAGGCCCAGTTCCAGAAACTGCTATCCGAGCGTCGGAAACTGAGTACAAAACTCTACCAGCTCGATCAGAAAGCCGCAGATAAAATCCGCGGTGGCGAGGACCCCGTGATCATCCACGCCGACCAGATCGGACTGCAGGACCAGCTCGACCTGATCGAACTGCGAGCGGAAATACTCGCTATACGACTCGGCGAAACACTGCCTGATATCGGCGGCGGCAACGCCGGATACGAATCAACATCAACGAATGAGAAAGACCCCGTCGAAACACGTGCACGTGATGTGTTGCAACGCGGGCGGTCAAGGGCGATGAACCGGCTGCGCAGGGATTGCCTGCAACTGCTGGCGTCGATCGACTTCTCTCGGTTCATCCGTGAAATCGATCAGCAGCAGTAGCCTCTCGATCGAACGATTGACGCCCGGCAGGCGGGCCGTGACGCGGTAGGACACGGCCGTACCCCTGCCGGGCGGGTAATCAAACTCGTATCAGCTCGATATCGACACGCATCTGATCGCGGCGGCTGAATCAATGAACAACGAACATGAACACAAACACGGCAATTACCAGCCAGGTGAGGTCAAACATTCATGAACCTGTGGCATTACTTCGAACTCGGCGGCATGATGATGTGGCCACTCCTGGCCTGTTCGATACTTTTAGGAGCGGTTCTTTGCGAGCGGGCTTGGGTCATCGGGTTGAGAGGGATGTTATTACGACAGGCCCTCTCACCCGATACCAGGCTGTGGCACCGGCGGGTGCTGCCGTTCTTCAATGATGTCCCGCCCAGCATGGGACTGCTCGGTACCGTCTTCGGCGTGGTTCAGAGCTTTCACCTGGCAGACGGACAGCTTACCGGCGAACACGTCGGCAGCGGACTGGCCGTCGCTTGTATGACTACCATCTTCGGCCTGTCCATCGCAGTGGTCGCCTCGGCACTCAGCTATCTGCTTGAATGGCTCGCCAACCAGTACTGCCGGTCCACCAGGACCGCCGCCTGAAATGCAATGGAGCTGTAATGATTTCAAAAAGCTTCATAGACCTGCTCTTCATCCTGCTCTGCGCGACGATCGTCCTGCTCAGTGAATCGGTCCGCATCGGCATGATCGATACGGCACCGGTCGAAATGGGCGGCGGCGGCGTCTCACGAATATCAATCGAAGATGTACACGTGGTCGTCGTCGACGAAAAGACACTCACAATGGACAGCAAGTCTTACGAATCACCCGACAAACTGATCTTGCAGGTTCCCAGAGAACACTGCTTCGTACTCGTACCCGCAACAGCGGAACTGAAACATCACCGGATCATGAAGGTATGGGATGCGCTCAGCACGAGCGGATTCGATGTGAAACTCGGCGCCCGGCCGAACCGGAAAATAAACCATGATCCGGCTATACCACAACACCAACCTCTACCGGAGGGCTGAACCGTGTCGAAACCGGTATTCTTCCTGGCACTGATTCTTTCTACGGGCGTACATTTCTATATGCTCGGATTCGGGCAAGCCGGTCTCAAGCCCCTGTCGCCAGCCGATATCTCCGCGATCAAAAACGTGGTCTCCGTAATCGAGATGGATGAACTCACACCGCCGCTCGAACCGGAACCCGAACCGGTCATCGAAGAAACCCGGCCGATCGTGGAAGAAACAACCGTACCACCCCGGCCTGAACCGCTTCCCCAACCGCCTCCTCAGCCGCGGGCCGAGGAACTGCCGATGGATGAGCTGTTCGAACCCGAAGTCGTTGAAACAACCAGAAACACCGGCGACTTCGCAGGTGGTAGCGACATCGAACCTGACCAGCCGCTCCGGCCGGGATTGCGAATCGACTGGGGCGATCTGGACAGCGCACTGTCGATCATGACACGGTCCGGCATGAAGCTGGTCATTCTCGAAAACACCGGCAATAACGCCGCTCGCCATACGCCGCCCATCAGGCGCGAACTGGTCTACCGCGACGGTCACTGGCGAATCCAGCCGCTCGAAGTATCGGTTCGTATCCGATACTCGAACCGGCTCAGAATCGTGCACGATGTACCCGCGTTCCGGGCGGCGGCGGCTATGCATGCAGTCAAACCCGGCGACCGGCTGGCCATCATGCTACCGCGGAACGTCGAACAGATACTCGAAGCCGCTCAACTCACCGCGGCATACAGCAGCGGACTACAACTCGCGGATATCAGCAACTTCGCCGGACAGTTCCAGTTCCACGGCCGGCAGCTCAGTTTCGATGTGACACAGATACAGAAAAAGGAACACTGACCATGAAACCCCGCTTCAATATCAGACGCCATCTGACCACTTCAGCTACGCGAAGAGGACTGCGATGGAAGCTGAAGCGAAACTACAACACGATCATGTTCGGCTTCAACTGCGTCATGCTATCGGTTGTCCTGCTCGGACTGGTCATCGCGGTCAGCAATCATCGGATCGTCGTTCAACCTGATACGAAACAGGCGAGACCGCCCGCTTCCCCGCCGCTCGATAGCGAGGTGCAGGCAGACGGATCAACCGCCGTTGAAACGACAACAGGTTCGTACTCGGCCGACAACGGCCATACCGGCGCGGAAGAAGAAGAACATAGCATCCATACCGACCCGCAGGATAACCGGCTCGCCGGCGAACGGGCGCCTACCGCGGAGACCGGCCTGGCTGCGGAACAGAACATCACACCCGCCGGAAAGACTGAACACATGACCACCGAACCGCCGGCACCAGCTGAAGAGCCCGCGGCCGTCACACTATATGACAAAGCCGCCAAAACGCGGGGCGTCACCAACGGAAACGGTATCGTCGGCGCCGCCGTTATCGAACCCGGCCATATCACACTCTCGCACGCTGGTAAAAAAGGCTACCCGTTCAATACACCCGCCATCAAACCAACAGCAACAAGAATCACCATTCTGCCGCCACCCACCACACAACCGGCCCAACCCGTCGAACAGGATCAGGTCGACGTGCAACAGTCCCTGTCACACGCCGGCGTGGAAGATATGCAGCCTGACCAGACGAAGGAAATGCCCGACTACCAGAAACTCCGCGAGAATATGCTCCGCGTCGCTGATGCACTGGTCAAGCTCAACAGCACACTCTGTCAACGCCCGAAAAAAGAAGTCTCCGACGCCGCCGACGAACTCATACAGGTCTCCGAAAAAATCGCATCCGCCAAAACACCACCGGAATAGAAAAACACCCTGAGTCCAAAATGACGGTGCCGCAATCAGCAACTACCAGGCGTGCACCACACATAACCTGACAGCCCCTATAAACCTTCAACCTGATAAACAAAATCCCCCAGTACCACAAACATCATCCCTTTCGCAATATCATTCTACTCCAAATCGCTTTCTCAGATGCGTTTGAGCCGGCCCGATGTGACCGGACACCTCGGCGACCTCGAAATCTCCACATAATCTTCATAATGATAATCTTGAAATACAATCCCCTATCTTCAATCTGACGCCCGTCCCATCGAAGCTGTTGCTATATGAAATCCGCTTTCAACCTCGAGATCGAACGGAAATTCAGTATTTTCATGTTTAAATATTGCGGATTATCTACACCGCAGTAGATGAGTACGCCTTCATCAGCTTGCGGATTCAGTAATCGATAGTACTTCAGTTCATCTCCGAGGTTCTGCCGCACGGGTGATGCCGACTTGATTTCTACCGGCTTGAGTGTTTGACCTTTATCGATCAGGACATCCACTTCATGGCCGTCGCGACTCCGAAAAAAATGCAGTCGCGGCCGTTTACTCTGGTTCCGCGTCTGTTTCCTGAGTTCCGATACGATATACGTTTCAAATATCGCGCCACGAACACGAAACGGATGCGTCGCCAGTTGAGAGGCTTGCGTAATGCCCAGTAATAGCACATCAATCCGCAGTCGGTGATATAAAGCTTGAGCGATTTGATCACTCGCCTGGCATAGTTGCCATGATGAGGCTGGAGCAGTGAAATAATAAAGCCTGTTTCAAGAACGCTTAGCCATGATTTTATGGCTTTTGTCGATACCCCAGTATCATTCGCCAGTATCGACAGATTCAGTAATTGGCCGCTTCTTCCTGCACAGAGCCGAAGAAATCGGTCGAATTCCGAACGATCCTTGATATTCATCAGCGCACGAACATCTCGCTCGATATAGGTTTCCAAAGGTTTACAAGGCTCATCGAGTTATACACCTCTGCGGCGTCGCGCCTGCTTGTTATCAATAACCCGCAACCTTGTAGCCCATTCCCATTTCAAAATGAAATGATGTATTCTTCCTCTACGGATTGACCACATACCGGCTGACCGCGATGTGAACCAGCCTGGCGGCCATTTCATCGATGGGGTTATAGCTGCCTTCCTCGAAGAGCTTCCTGCGGTACCGGTTTGACAGGTCGCGGTACTGCATATTCTGCAGCTTCTGCCTGATGGCAAGCTGCGAATCGTGCAGGCTCACACCCTTCGGCCGCTCGAGATTTTCGATATAGATAAACCAGTACTCGTCACCAAGTTCGATCGACTGGGAGTATTCCCCTTCATCAAGTTCTTTCATTGCTTCGTTCAGCGGCTCCTTGCCGAATACGTTATCACCGGTCGTCTCGGCCATCAGACCGCCTTCGTCGGGGTGAAACCGGTTGATTTCGAGTGACGCGACGGCCTCGAACGGCTCGCCGGTCTTGAGCAGTTCAATCACATGGTCGGCCTGGGATCTGTCATCAACGCGGATCAGCCGGATCGTCCGGCGAAGTTCCGCGTTGAATTCCTCGAAGTGATCGTTGTAATACCGTTCAATATCACGCCGGGTCACGTTGATTTTCGGCAGGATGGTCTGCTGCAGGTGCCGCTTGACCACCTCGGCCTGTCGATACTCCTCCAACGTTTCATCGAGTGTCAAGCCCGTCTCGGCAAGAATATTCTTCTCCGCCAGCATAAGCGAACCCTGGCCGTACAGACGAAGCAGCTCTTCACGTTTGCGTTTGACCATCTCCTTCAGCGCAACCTGTTCAACATCGGAAAGACTCCGCTGCGCTTCCCCCAGGATGAGTGCATCCGCAACAATCTGGTACAGCCTGCTGCTGATCAGCTCCTGGGCCCGGCTACGGAACTCGTAAGCAGCCAGTTGACGCCCCAGCGACTTGAGCTGTGCGTCGATCGGTTCGAAAACGGTCCGGGCATAAATCGCCTTACCGTTAACCTGGCCGACCATGGCATTGACGGGATACGACTCGTCCGGTTGCGCCCTTGGGCCGGGCTCAGCAGCACCATCACCCCCTTCGGCCGATACCGGCTTACCGGCATCCACCGGCGGGGCCTTGCCGGGATCAACGACCACCTGAACACCGCCGCGTCCGTTACGAACACGTTCAGATACCCCCGTACCATCATTTTCCAGTGGCGTATCGCGCATGATCTTACTACCCGCCGAGTTGCCCGTCAGATGATGCTTGCAACCCGTCAACAGACCCACCAGGCAAATCCCCACTACCACAATAACCAAACCCGAATCCCGAATCACTGTCAGCAGTTTATCGCTCATAACCCACCAGTTTACGAACGCTTGCAACATCAAGCAATACACAGACAACGCAAAAACCGAACTGTTGCCCCGCTTCTCCCACTTGCTTCTCCGGGAAATGACAAAATCCCAATACCCAACTCCCGAAACCTTCTGGTTTCCTATCCAATCGCAGGTTACAATCCCACCGGCGAGATGCAAGCAGAAGGCTTAATGGTTGGTTGACAAGACCTTAAATTTCGGGCGCCGGCATATTCGCCGGTTCCTCGGCAACGCCAGGCCGTATGACCAGGTGCTTGATATCGGCGCAGGCAAAGGCCTTGATCTCGAGTCGGCCCGGTACTGGCAGCCGCTGGCGTCGCTTCACGCGGTTGAAATACACAGGCCCTACGTACGGCAATTGCGAAAAGCCGGGGTCAAGGTCCACGCACTCGATCTGGAACACGACATCCTGCCGTTCTGCGACGAGCAGTTCGATATCATCATCGCCAACCAGGTCATGGAGCACGTGAAGGAAGTTTTCTGGATATTCCACGAGCTGTCACGCGTGTTGAAGACCGGCGGCAAGCTGATCATCGGCGTGCCGAACCTGGCGTCATTGCATAACCGGCTGCTTCTGCTCGTCGGCCGCCAGCCGAGTTGTCTGCAGAACGCCTCGGCGCACGTCCGCGGCTGGACACGTCATGATCTGCTGCAGACCCTTGAGCAATGTTACCCCGGCGGCTATACGGTCAAAGCCGGCGGCGGCGGAAATTTCTATCCGTTCCCGCCGCTCGCAGCGAATCTGCTGGCTGCGGTTCTACCCAACATGGCGTGGAGCGTTCTGCTCATGCTCGAAAAGACGGCGCCTTATGAATCGCAGTTCATGACCTACCTCGAAACCCACCGCCTGCAGACGAACTTCTATCAGGGCAAACAAGATCAACCGGAGGAAGAAACCGAACTCATTCGTATCGGCGAAACAGATAATGACTGAACTGAACGGAGCCTGACCCTGGAATAAGTAAATAAGCAGTGGAATCAGACAGACATGAAAGTCGCATTGGTACACGAATGGCTAACGACCATCGCCGGCTCCGAGAAGGTGCTCGAGGCGGCGGCGGAGCTTTACCCTGATGCCCCTGTACACGCCCTGGTCTGTGACCCCGACGCGATTTGCAACAGTACACTTTCACAGCATTGCATCCGCACCTCGTTTTTGCAGCACCTGCCGCTGTCACGGCGGTATCATCGCCTGTTCCTGCCGCTCATGCCGCTGGCGGTCGAGCAGTTCGATCTACGGGAATTCGACGTGGTGATTTCATCGAACCACGTTGTTGCAAAAGGGTCGCTGACACGTGCTGATCAGTTACACATCGCCTATATCCACACGCCACTGCGATACGGCTGGGATTTGTACTTCGATTACATGGCCGAGGCGAAACTCGGCTGGGGTCCACGCGGCCTGATCTGGCGACTAGCAGCGCATTACCTTCGCCAGTGGGACGTTATCACCGCCAACCGTGTTGACGCCTTCATTGCGAATTCTCGCTACATCGCCCGTCGCATCCGGAAAATCTACCGCCGCGATGCCCAGGTCGTCTACCCGCCGGTCGACATCGATCGTTTCGCCGGTCCGGATCAGGACCGCGAGGATTTTTACCTCGTCGTCTCGCGGCTGGTACCATATAAAAGGGTGGATGTGATCATCGAAGCGTTCAACCGCCTGAAGCTGCCGCTGGTGGTCGTTGGCACCGGTCCGGACTTCGCCCGCTGCCGCCGGCTAGCCCGCCCCGATGCGAAGATCGAATTTTCAGGTTATGAAAATGATGCTAAAATAGCGTCTTATATGCAACGTTGCCGCGCGTTTCTTATCGCCGCCGACGAAGACTTCGGTATTACCCCCGTTGAAGCGCAGGCTGCAGGTGCTGCGGTGATTGCATTCGGGCGCGGCGGTTCGCAGGAAACAGTGCTGCCGGGTCGGACGGGTTGTTTCTTCAGCCATCAGACCCCCGAGAGTATCGCGGACGCCGTCCGTGAATTCGAACGTGATCCACGCCGGTTCGACCCCGCCGCCATTCGGGCACACGCCCGGCAGTTTTCACGCGATCGGTTCAAGGCAAACTTTTCAGATTGTGTTGACCGGCTGTACAACGACTTTAAGCAGAATCGACTATGATCCACGCCGGGACCACCATTACCGACGATCACCCGACCCGGACCATGTTGCCGGATCAGCCCGTCGAGGTCCGGCTGGATACCGCCGGCCGATCAGGGGAACTGCACCAGTGCAAGATCAACGTGACCTGCCGGCCAAAGCTGATGATCGGTTCGATCATTCTGGCTGATCTGTCGGCGTTGGCGTTGTCGGCACTCGTGGCGATCTACAGTTGGTGGCTGATCAAGGGGGGGTACCAGCCGGGCCTGTACCTTGCGCTCTGGCCGGTGCTCAGTGTGTTCATCATCGCCTATGCCTGTGTCAAACTTTATCCCGCCGTGCCGCTGTCTTCGCCGGAGGAACTCCGGCGACTGACGTTCATCACATCGCTGGTCTACCTGTCGCTGGGCACGGCCACGTTCCTGTTCAAGGAATCGACGACCTATTCCCGTGCGGTGCTACTGATCGCTTACACGCTGTCACTCGTTACCGTTCCGCCTGCCCGCGGGTTGCTGCGATCATTGTGCAGTTCGAGGAACTGGTGGGGCTATCCGGCCGTGGTGTTCGGTAATGTTGCAACGGCGTCGAAGGTGGTGGCGGCGCTCGTCAGGCAACCGGCGATCGGGCTCAAGCCCGTGGCAATACTCAGTGACGATGAGGACAATTGCGAGAGCATTCACGGCGTACCCGTTGCAGGCGATCTGTCATTGAGTGAGGAGATTGCGAAACGGTTCCATATCCGCTACGGCATCTGCACGCTGCCGGACCTTTCACCGGGCGACAACCGCCGGCTCATGGAGAAACTCAGCCAGAGCTACTATCATCTGATCGTCATGCCCGAGCTTTCGGGATTTTCGAGTTTATGGGTAACTGCGATCGATCTTGGCGGCATGCTCGGCCTCGAGGTGCGTCACCGATTACTCGACCCAGGCCGGCGAGTTCTGAAGCGGGTGATCGAGTATCTGATCATCGCCGTGAGCAGCCCCATTCTGCTGCCGCTGCTCGGTTTGATCGCCCTGGCGATCAAGATCGAGTCACGCGGGCCGGTCTTCTACAGCCAGCAGCGGATCGGCGTCGGCGGCAAGCACTTCAGTGCCTGGAAATTCCGCACCATGGTCCGCTGCGCCGACCGTGTACTCGATCGCCATCTCAGCCGCTACCCCGAACTTCGTGATGAATGGGAGACCACGCATAAACTCAAAAACGACCCTCGTATCACCAAAGTCGGTTGGTTGCTTCGTAAGACCAGCCTGGATGAACTGCCGCAGATATGGAACGTCATCCGCGGCGACATGAGCCTGGTCGGGCCCCGGCCGATTGTTGACGAGGAGATCGAAAAATACGGCGACAGCTTCTCGCTCTATAAACAGGTGTTACCCGGCATGACGGGTATCTGGCAGGTCTCCGGGCGAAACAACCTCACCTACGACCAGCGCGTCCTGATGGACGCCTACTATGTCAGGAACTGGTCGGTCTGGCTGGACTTGTATCTGCTGGCAAGAACCTTCCGCGCCGTGTTTTTGTGCAAAGGCGCATATTAAACCGGAGTTCACGGCCGACGAAGTCGTTCATACCAGAATCTTGCCAGGTGATGAAATGACCTGAAAGACCGGGGCTTGGCAAGATGCGTATAAGTTCATCGCAAAATACCTGTATTATCTATTTTCTCAGTCGCAAAAAAATGATATTCAGGTTAAAAGTGGCTGTGCGAACGTAACCTTACATGATACAATAGCAAAATGGATGCTAGAAATTTGGAGTCAAATTATTATACCGGTTTAGGTGTAGTAAATTCAAGTCAAAGGAGATACGGAAATGAGGAACGCATTAATTACATTAGTACTTTTAATTTTTGTCGGTCATGCTTTTGGTGCGATGGCGACTGTTTACATTGAACCGTTCGCGGAATATGGCGGAGTAACTGCGAATGTCTACGTCCAGGCGAATCCCCTCAATACCTATGGCATCGCTGCATACGGAGTTGCGTTCGATACTTCTATGGGCCATGTCGATTACGGTATTGCCGCCAACACAAAGGGTGATGGCCAAGCCCGTTACACAACCAACGTCGGACCGATCGGCGCTCGTCCACGTTCACCTCAGGGCTTCGGTATTACCGCTGGTGGTTCGACTGACATTGTAGCCGGCCAGAATCCGACCCCCAACCCGCCGCTGCTCGGCGCCGGTATCACTCCGGATCTGGGACTTCCTTCACCGGCGTACTACAGCTCAGGCGATCAAGCGTCTGAGATTCAGATTAACGAATCAGACGGCCGTATCTTCATCGGTACGGTTTATTCGTCCGGATATGATCCTGGTATGCTCTCCATAGATTGGTGGTTGGATTATCCTGCCACGTCTATCGGTGTATATGTAACCGAAGATGGTTCTCAGCAAATGGACTTGACCGGCAACATTCCCGAAATAGATTATCTCTTTCCCGAACCTGCTTCCATTTCAATGATGGGTTTAGCAGGCCTGCTGCTTGTCCTTCGTCGTCGCTGATCGCCTAACCAGGAAAGTAAAATCAACGAACAACAACAATGATGCGGCGAGCAGCAAACGCTCGCCGCTTTGTTATATTCGTATTGCGTTTTGACATTGCTTTTAATACGGCTATTCGACGTTTCCTGATTTGAATGTGAATTCACCGGCGTGTACGTGTAAGCTCCGTTAATCCATGCAACACAATACGGAATTTAACGCTACATAATTATCTAAAATTCTCTAATCGATGTAGCGTGAGTGGTTGGATGTTTTTATCCGTCATCTCGCCGCGTGTTGCAGTAAAGAGCGATTCGCCGAGTTCGAGCGATCTTCTGTCGATCATGTGTGCAAGCCGTTTATCGTGTACCGGCTGGACGAGGTACAGGTGCTCCCGTCTGAAATCATTGCGGCGGAGCCTGCGCCGGTGCTTGACCTCGCGTTCGCCGAGGCAGCTCAGGATGTTCATGTGCTTCGTAGCTGAGAAAATCACGAGGGCATCGTCTTCCAGATGCTCGCGCATGTACTCGCCCAGCTCGATCAAGCCTTCATACCGGCCGTTTGCGTAATGGGCGTAGAAATGCGTGCGGCGCTGTTCGACCACGAAGTTGCCGATCTTCACCAGGTTCGAGCCGATCCAGAACACGGCGGCCACCACAAAGATCAGAACGGACCACCACCGGCGGTATCGCCTCGTCAGCGTATCGAGTGCCCACCAGCAGCTGAAAATCAGCACCGGCATGATTACAAGGAAATATCGCTCGGTCACAATGAAGAGCAGCCACTGCAGGGTAAATACGATGACCAACATACCCCACAGCACATTCCGCCTGGTGACGGTGAACCCGCAACCGAGTATCAACAGTCCGACGGGCACGGCCGGCACCGGGCCCCAGTCCAGCCCGAGCGACGCCTCCGCGGCGATCTCGGTCGTCAGCTTCGGAATGTTCTTCGTGACCATCTGGCGCAACGTGTCCGGCAACTCGGTCACCAGTTTCTGTTGAATGATCTTCTCGTCGCGTCCGAACTCCGTCGGATCACTCGCGGGCGATATCAGAAAATGAGCCGCCACAAGCGCGGCAAGTACGCATACAAGCATACCGATGTATCGCCGGCTCTCACCTGCCCGGCTTCGAACGATCCGGACCAACAGCGTCATGAACCACGCCGCCAGAACGATAATCACCACGCTCCGCATTACCGCCATAACAAACAATCCAGCAGCAATCCATACAACACCCAACATCGCCGCCCGTCTGTCGCCTTCGCTGCGCCCCAGCACCTCGTGGCCGTAGAGAAATAATAAGAGCCCAGTGAGAAACGGCAGGTCAGGCAGCAGGTGAAACGCATAGCGGTAAAACGTTTCGGTCAGGCACAGCACCACGGTCACAAGCACGGCCGTCGGTCGGCCGGCATGAAGCAGGAACAGCCGGTAGTTGATCACCAGCGTCATCGTCGCAATGGCGAACATGAGAATATGAGCAGGCAACAGACTCCGCGGCCCGGCAATCGACATGGTCCCTGCGATCAGGTACACCAACCCCGGGCAGATCGACCGGTGAAACCCCGTCGGATGCCAGTACCCAGTACCTTCGTAAACGTGCCTGGCCACTTCGATATAAATCGAGCTGTCCGCCCCGATCCGCCACAGGCCGTTGAATCCGGCGAGCATAACCGCCGCCACGAACGTGAACAGCCACCACCGCCGGCGATCGATCCAGTCCATCACCCTGTCACCGAGGGCCATATGCTTATCCAAGGCTGATGAACCATCCCGGTCGGGTACTGCCTGCACCATAGACGTACTCCGTTTATCGTCCTGTTATCGACGACGGTTTCCAGTCGATCACCTTCTGCCAACCCGTCGCACCGGTGGGATAATCGAAAATCACACCGGCCGGATTCGTCGCGTCGGCCAGCAGAGCGCAGATCGGCTGATCACCGATCACCGCCACGAACCCGTGCGGCGCCAGGTCAAGATCACCCGCCGGGGTGGTCAGTCTCCGAACCGCGTTGACATGGCTGGTATACACCGCCAGTCCGTTTTCGTATTCCGTAACCGAGACATTCAGGCCGTCATCGAGGAACCGGAACCCCGTCGCACGCCGGCCGAATGCCTGCGAGCCGATCCGCTTCTGAATATGACTGATCGCGATCAGCGTATCGTTACCCCGGCCCGCCGCGCGGTCTTCTCGCAACGCCCACGTGGTGTAGTGCATATTCATCCCGAACGCCAGTGTCCAGCTCACGTTCTCACTGGTCCGCACGGGCATATCGAGGTTATGTGTGTAAAACGCGATTTTGTCATGCAGCACCAGCGTCCCGAGCGGCCACTGCTGAAGGTGGCCTCGCTGGCGAGGCTCGTCGTAGCTCCAGCTTCGCTCGCCGGTGAGTGTATTCATATAGAATCCCATTGTACCGCTGAGGTAACGGAAGGCGCGATCGAACCCGACGCCTTCGCCGGCGACCGGCAGGACATCGCCGCTGATACGCGCCAGCTCGATCAACCCGTCGTGATAGGCGTAAGGGACCTGCCCGAAATCCGGCGAGAACTCGTAGTGACTACGCGTACCGTACTGGTCCTGAAAGACCAGGTCCATATTGAATCTGTCACGGAACGTCTTGAGCTGCTCGCGAACGGTCTGCTGAACTTTCTCTCGCCAGACCCCGACGACGAATCCGCTTTTATCGCCGAACTCATTGAACTCGACCTTGCCCTGCCGGTCCTTCAGGCCGATCGCCTCACTACCGCCGAGCGCCTTGACCGTCACAGAATCCGGCTGCCACCAGGTGGGGTTGGTATAACAGCTCATGAGATCGCCGCGTGCGTGAGCGGTAGCGACAAGCTGTTTGAGCCCTATTTCGCCGCCGAACTTCTCGGCGATATCGGTGAAATCCGGATAATACTGATCGAACGCCGCCCCGGGCGCCCAGTATCCGACCACTTCATGGAGGTACGGCCCGGCGGGCAGCGACTCGATCAGACTCGCGGCCTGGTCGAAGTCACTGTCGGCGCCAAGTCCGACCTTGAAATGCACCGCCTGCGCCATGACGTTGAAGGTCGCATCGCTCATCTTCTCGTCGAGATCAGCCCAACTGTCCATCCTGTTGTCACGCCGGTAGGCGTTGAAGATATCAAACGCATCGCGTCCGACTGCCAGTCGCACGGCCGGCAGCGACTCGGTATTGCCCGGTTCAAGCCACGTCCGCACGGTATGGCCCAAACCGGTCAGCCCGCTTTCAACCGCACGATCGCCGACGATATAGAACCGGTTCGGATGGAACAGATCATCGCCGATCGGTTGTACGGAATATATGCCGCAGGCGAGGTCCTTCTTTTCGATGACCAGCAGGTCATGCGTTCCTGCGGGCATGCCTTCTTCCCGACTGCCGCCCTCGGCGAGATATTGATAGGTATAGCAGTATCCACCCCAATACGGCGCGAGCAGCAGCATATCCCGTGAAAGCGGATGATACGCCGCCGCGGGATACCGCAGGCCGGTCAGAATCAGGTCACTTTTATTTTCGACCTGCACGGGCTCCCACTCGATGCAATCTTTTTCAAGTCGAACAGCCATGGTAACGGCGATGTCAGGATGCTCGAAGCGGATACGTGCCGATCGGTGATCGAGTTGTTCGACATTGACTTTCAGATTACCGGCATTGCGTGAATCGAGCGTGACATCGTTATCGAAATACGCGGTCCACGGCTCGATCTCTGCGGCGATCAGATCGCCGCGTGACGTGGTATAGGCGAACTGCCGCCCGGCCTGATGCAGCGCGACCTGGTTACCGTCCAGCTCGAGCAGCATAATGCCGGTCGACTCGTTCTGGCGTAATGCGGCGTGAGCATTATCCCCGTCATCAGCGGTACAGGCGCTGAGGGTGATACAGACGATCGCCAGTGATTGAAAAAGCCCCGAACGGATTCTGTGAAGGGTGTTTGAATTCATGGATCTGTTCCTCTGCCAGTTCGTTATAAGTTTCCAGGAACCGGCCATGATAAATGCAAACACGGCGGCACTCCACAATCATGCGGGCACCCACCGGACGGTCGCGGGCATCAAGGCGACTTAAACCCATTACTGGCAATCATTTTCATAGCCTAGCCCGCTGGGTGGTTTTCCAAAAATCAACCGGCTGATAAAAAGCATCCGTCCTAATACATCAAGAGTGATCTTAATCTGGTGGTGAATATTGACTCGCCGTCATGTAAGGTCAACTATTCATAGACCCCGTGATACGCTAACCTAGCACCGCACTCAACCGGATGATTCGAAATCGTGTGTATCGGAACAGTTACAGATGAGTGATCAGGGACCGCAACGGTACGTATTCCCACGCTGGACGAATTATCTTCTGCCGGCGATGGCCCTGCTGCCGCTGGGCGGCATGGCGTACATGATCACGTTGGCCGCCTTCGGCGCGAATGCGACAACGCTTAACGTAGGGTACCAGCCGAAGCAGGTGCTGCCGTACAGCCATGAGATGCACGTGAACCAACTGGGGATGGACTGCCGGTATTGTCACACCACGGCGGAAACCGCCGACTTCGCCGCTATTCCCCCGACACAGGTATGTTTGAACTGTCATCATCCTTCGGGTGACGTTGCGGGCGTATATAAGGATAGTCCGAAACTGGCGATCATGCGTGACAGTTTCACCACCGGCATGCCAATTGAATGGATCAAGGTGCACGATCTGGCGGACTATGTTTACTTCAGCCACAGTGCTCATGTCAGCCGTGGCATCGGCTGCGTCAGTTGCCACGGGCGTGTTGATAAGATGGGCGAAGAGGGCGTCTACCAGGTAAATAACCTGAGCATGGGCTGGTGCCTGTCCTGTCACCGTCAGCCGGAGTTGCACCTGAGGCCGGTGGAAGCAGTCACGAACATGACCTGGCAGCCACCGGGCGGCGACCAGATGAAAATCGGCACCGAGTTGAAAGATCGTTATAACATTCGAGACCAACAGTACATGACGGCGTGTTCCACATGTCATCGATAAATGACGTCAACAATTCGACCACCGGGCAGGAAGATGTATCGTACTGGCGAAACCTCGATGAGTACGACGACCGTGAAGGCCTGCTCACCCGATTGTCGGAAGAGTTTCCGGGTTACGATCCGCAATCGCTGCTGACACTATCCCGCCGCCGGTTCATGCAACTATCGGCTGCGGCGATGGCGATGGCGGGGCTGACACTGACCGGCTGCCGGCGATGGCCCGAGGAGAAGCTCGCACCGTTCGCGGCCAGGCCTGACGGGTATGTCCCGGGTGAGCGGAAAACATACGCCACGATCATGACACGCGGCGGCTGCGCGACGGGGCTGCTGGTCAGTCAGATCGACGGCCGACCTATCAAGATCGAAGGTAATCCGCTGCACCCGTCGTCGCTGGGTGCGACGGATATTTATCACCAGGCGTCGCTGCTGGATATGTATGATCCCGGCCGAAGTCGAGCGGTTCGAACCGGCCGAGGCATCGGCCGGCTACAGGCGTCGTGGCGGCATTTCAGGGACTTCATCCACACTCGGCTCAATACGCCGGAAGCAACCGGCCGATCGATCGCCGTACTCAGCCCGCCTGATTCAAGCCCGTCACTTCGTGATATGAAAAACCGGTTGACGGAACGATATCCTGATCTGAAATGGTACCGGTACGAGCCGGTGAATCGTGATAACGACCTTCTTGGTACGCGGCGGGCGTTCGGCCGGCCGCTACGGGCGCAGTACCAGGTGAACAAAGCGAAAGTCATTGTGTGTATCGACTGTGATCTGCTCGGTGGCCACCCGATGTCACTGAGTTATGCGAGACAGTGGTCTGAAAGGCGAAAGACCGCTGAGCTCGGCCGGATGAACCGGCTGTATGCGATCGAACCGACGTTTACGATCACCGGTTCGGTCGCTGACCACCGTTTACCGCTGTCACCGACTGAACTCGAAGTGCTGATAAGCGCCCTGGCGGTGAAGCTCGGGGTGATGAATGACAATGTGGAAACCGCATCCGCGATGAACCAGTTGTCGGACGACGCCGGGCGGATGATGAAGTGTATTGCGGATGATCTGGCCCTTCATCCGGGCACATCACTGGTTTGTGCCGGGCCGGGCCTGTCGCCTGACATTCATGCACTGATCTGGGCGATCAATCACAAGCTCGGAAATATCGGCAGGACGGTGACCTTCACTGAGGAGCCGGCGTATGAACAACGCACCTGTGGGCTCGACATCGCCTCACTGACCCGGCGTATGCACGCCGGCGACGTGGAAACGCTGCTGATCCTCGGCGGCAACCCGGTCTATGATGCCCCTGCCGATCTCGACTTCGCCGGTGCACTCGATCAAATGGAACATACCATTCATCTGGGCATGTATGAAAATGAAACGGGCAATCGCTGCACGTGGCATCTGCCGATGGCCCACAGCCTTGAGTGCTGGGGCGACGGCGAGGCGTGGGACGGTACGTTCAGTATCCAGCAGCCGCTGATCCTGCCGCTGTACGACGGTAAATCAGCCATCGAAGTGCTAGCCATGGTACTGAGCGACGATGTTGAAGAGGGCTATGACATTGTCAGGCGAACGTTTCGCGGGAACATGGGCGTCAACGGCCAGTTCGACAAACTGTGGCGACATGTCCTGCATGAAGGTGTCATCCGCGATTCCGGCTATGCGACGATCACACCTGAATACCAGCAAGTTGAAGTGGTGTCGGCGGCCGGACCGGCGCGTGGCGGATCGCAGACGTTCGAGGTTCAGTTCATCCCGTCGGGCACCGTCCATGACGGCCGGTACGCCAATAACGCCTGGCTTCAGGAACTGCCCGACCCACTGACGAAAGTGACGTGGAATAATCCCGCACGTATGCATATCGACGATGCGTCGAAGCTCGGGGTCAAGCACGGCGAAGTGATCCGGATTCGGACGGATCACGGCATTGCGATCGATGTACCTGTTTATCTCATGCCCGGCCAGGCGAAGGGCTGCATCAGCCTGTCACTGGGCTACGGCCGGTCGGCGGCGGGTGATATCGGTAACGGCGTGGGAACGAACGTGCATCCGCTGCGGACAGGCACCAACATGCATTATGTCATAGCCGGCGTCGAGAAAACAGGGCAAAGGATAACACTCGCGGAAACGCAGCAACATCATCTGATCGACTGGATCGGCAGGGAGATAACGGAAAAGCGAATCGGAAAGCGGGGTCACAGCGGGAAACTGATCAAGGAAACGTCGCTGAAAGATTACATAGCCGATCCTGAATTCCTTCATCGCGAAGAAGGCGGCCACAGCGGAAAGCATTCGCTGCAACTGTGGGACTCGCCGCATGAATTCAATGATCCGCATGCCTGGGGCATGGCAATCGATCTGAATGCATGCATCGGCTGTAATGCATGCGTCGCGGCGTGCCAGGCCGAAAACAACATTCCTGTCGTAGGCGAGAACCAGGTTCTGATGCATCGTGAAATGCACTGGATACGGATCGACCGGTACTTCAAAGGCGACCCGGCCGGCTCACCGGATATCGTCCATCAGCCGATGATGTGTACGCACTGCGAAAATGCGCCGTGCGAGCAGGTCTGCCCGGTAGCGGCCACCGTACATGATACGGAAGGTCTGAACACCATGGTCTACAACCGGTGTATCGGCACGCGGTACTGTTCGAACAACTGCCCGTTCAAGGTTCGCCGATTCAATTACTTCGATTACCACAGCAAGCACCCGAGGGAATCGGCCAGGCCGTGGTTTGATGTACCCGATACGCAGCAGAAGAAGTCGATCGACCCGCTGCGCCAGATGGGGTACAACCCGCAGGTCACGGTACGGATGCGCGGTGTCATGGAGAAATGCACGTACTGTGTACAGCGACTCGCCCGTGCGAAGATCGATGCAAAAAACGCATTCACACGCGGCCGGCGCAGCAGCGATGTTGTCCGCGACGGCGAGGTCCAGACGGCCTGTCAGCAGGCCTGCCCGACCGAAGCGATCGTCTTCGGTGATCTGAACGATCCCGACAGCCGCGTCTCCCGGTTGCAGCGATCGAACCGATCCTACAGTATGCTCACTGAGCTTAACCTTCGCACGCGAACGAAGTACCTTGCAAAAATAAGGAACAGGGACGCGAACGCATGAGCACCGGCAGTTCCATATCGACCGTGACGACGACGCGTGACAACACATCGGGCGATCCCCGCCGCCGCGCGGTGCTGGTGCTGGGCGGACTCGACTTCACCGCAGTGACTGACAGAGTCACGGGTATCACGCTCAGCCGGCCTGGGATTTTCTGGTGGCTTGCGTTTCTCGTTTCGGTCTCGCTGCTGGGTCTGCTGATGATACTGATCGGGTACCTGCTGGCGACAGGTGCGGGCATCTGGGGCAACAACCAGCCGGTGAGCTGGGGATTCCCGATCGTCAACTTCGTGTTCTGGGTGGGAATCGGGCATGCGGGCACGCTGATTTCGGCGATTCTGTTTCTATTCAGGCAAAACTGGCGGACGAGTGTGAACCGGTTCGCCGAGGCGATGACCATCTTCGCGGTCATGTGCGCGGGGATATTCCCCGCGATTCATGTCGGTCGCCAGTGGCTGGTGTACTGGCTGTTTCCCTATCCGAACCAGATGGCGATGTGGCCGCAGTTCCGTTCGCCGCTGCTATGGGATGTTTTCGCGGTATCGACATACGCGACCGTGTCGATGCTGTTCTGGTACGTGGGGATGATCCCGGACTTCGCCACGCTGCGTGACCGTTCGACGGGCCGGCGAGGCCAGATGCTATACGGGTTGCTGGCGCTGGGTTGGACGGGTTCGAGCCGTCACTGGCACCGTTTCGAGCGTGCGTACCTGCTGCTGGCCGCTTTGGCGACGCCGCTGGTCCTGTCGGTGCATTCGGTGGTCTCGTTCGATTTTGCCGTCTCGCAACTGCCGGGTTGGCACACGACGATCTTTCCGCCGTACTTCGTCGCCGGGGCGATCTACGGCGGCTTCGCGATGGTCATTACACTGGCGGTACCGGCGAGGTACCTGCTCGGCCTGCAGGAACTGATCACGCCGCGTCATATCGAGAACATGTGCAAGGTGCTGCTTGGTACCGGCCTGATTGTGACTTACGCGTATACGATCGAGTTTTTCACGGCATGGTATTCCGGCCATCATTATGAGCAGGCCGCGTTCATGAACCGTGCGATCGGGCCGTACTGGTGGTCGTTCTGGCTGATGATCTTCTGCAACTGCGTGGGTCCGCAGATACTCTGGTTCAAATGGGCGAGGAAAAATGTGGTTACGATTCTTTTCGCCGCGATGTGCGTGAATGTAGGCATGTGGTTCGAGCGATTCGTGATTGTGATCACGAGCCTGAGCCGTGATTTTTTACCGTCGAGTTGGGACCTGTTCAAGCCGACGTGGGTGGATATCGGCATGCTGGCGGGTTCGTTCGGGCTGTTCTTCACGTGTTTCCTGCTCTTCTGCCGGTTCCTGCCGACGGTCGCGATGGCCGAGGTGAAGACCGTTATGCCGCAGGCACATGTGAACCCCGGCGTGCAGAAACAATACAGTGAAAACGACAAGCGTTCGGATTACTGGCCTGATGAATACACACGAGAGAAAGACGACCGGGACTGATTCATGCAGGAAAGCCCTCCGGCCAATCTGACTGTCGGTATAGCTCGGGATTACGGTCTGATCGCCGAGTTCGACAACGTCGATGCAGTCGTCTACGCCGCCGGCGTAGTGCGGAGTGCGGGTTTCGAGCATTTCGATGTACACAGTCCGTTCCCGATCCACGGGATCGACCAGGCGATGGGTGTGCGTCCGACGGTTCTGCCGTGGCTTGTCCTGGCGGCGGGTGTGACGGGTCTGATCGGCGGGCTGGCGATGACGATAGTGACCATGGCGACGTATTTCGACTGGCCGATGCTGCCCGAGGCGCTTCGCGGTTACCGGTACCTGGTTTCCGGCAAGCCGCTGAACAGTCTGCCGGCGTGGATTCCGATTATTTTCGAGTGCACGATCCTGGCGGCGTCATTCGCGGCGGTGTTCGGCATGCTGGTGATGAACAAGCTGCCGATGCTGTGGCATCCGCTGCTGACCAGTGACCGGTTCAGGCGTGTTACGAGTGACCGGTTTTTCGTCTGCGTCGAAGCGAGGGACGCTCAATACGACGCCGACCGTCTCGAACGTCTTTTCAATGATCTGGGTGCGATTTCGGTAGAAACGATCAGAGAATAAAGGATGACATTGAAGCTGCCGCGTATTGATTTCGATCTGAAGCTGCCCCGCCCGCCGTTCTGGATGGTGGCGGGCCTGGTGATTCTGATTGTCGCGTCGTGGCTGCCGCTCGCAATGATCCTGAAGTCGCGTCAGCTCAAATCGGGCAAGCCGCGGATCCACCTGATTCAGGACATGGACAATCAACCGCGTCCTGAAAGCCAGGGATCGACTTCGCTGTTCGCCGATACCAGGGCCATGCGCCGGCCGGTGCCCGGCACGGTGGCAAGAGGCGAGCTTCATCACGACGATCATTATGAGCTTGGGTACCGGCTGGTTGAGGATGAAACCGGCAAACAGAGGGTTGATTATTATCATCACCTGCCTGCACGGATTGAGATCGATGACCGGCTGCTTGAACGCGGACGTGAGCAGTACGGGGTTTTCTGTTATCCGTGTCACGGCATGGACGGGCGGGGCAACGGGCCGGTGAACGTGCGGGCGACGTCACTGGGTGAGCCGAGCTGGATACCACCGACGGACCTGCACAGGATCGATCAACAGGCGGGCCTTCCGCAGTACGGCAGTGAACTGTATCCGGACGGCCTGCTGTTCAATACGATTACCAACGGCGTTCGCAACATGGCGGCCTATGGGCCGCAGATCGATATCGACAACCGCTGGGCGATTGTCGCGTATATCCGCGCATTGCAGTTGTCGCAGTTTGCGACTATAGAAAATGTTCCACTGGACAAGCGCGGGGCGCTGAAATAAGACACCGGATCGGCAGACAAGGAGTTGTTACTTGGATTCGAGTCAAGCCGTACCAACCGATTTGCAGGACCGACAGCGTCTGAACCACCTGGCCCGGCCGCTGACGTATACGGCTGTCGGTGCAGGCGCGGCAGGGCTGGTCCTTGCCGTCATTCTGAGTCTCGTCACAGAGGACGGCGTGCGTCGATTCGGATTCGCCTACCTGACGAGTTTCGCGTATTTCCTCAGTCTGTCACTGGGCGGGCTGTTCTTCGTCATGATCACGCACCTGTTCCGTGCGGGCTGGTCGGTGACGGTCCGGCGGCCGGCGGAAATACTGGCGGCCAACTTCCCGACGCTGGTTATCCTTTCGCTGCCGATCCTGCTGATCATCGCGCTGGGTGACGGCACGCTTTATCCCTGGGCGGTGTCGGCCGAACATCTGCTCGAAAGCGATCCGGAACACGCGGTGCCGGCAACGGGCAAGGAAACTTATCTCTCGATCACCTTCTTCTTTCTCCGTTTCGCGGTCTATCTGCTTGTCTGGTCGGCGATGGGTACGTGGTATCTGAGACAGTCGACGCGCCAGGATATCCGCAGGGATATCGTCCTGACGCGGAAGATGGAAAAGTTCAGTGCACCGGGCATGCTGATCTTCGCGTTCACCATCACTTTTGCATCGTTCGATCTGATCATGTCGCTTGACCCGGCGTGGTATTCGACGGTTTTCGGTGTGTATTACTTTTCAGGTGGTTTTATGGGCGGGGTGGCGATAATGATCCTTATGATCTACGGCCTGCAGAAGCTGTCGCTTCTTCAGGCGGTTTCCATCGAACGATACCACGACCTGGGCAAGCTGCTGTTCGCGTTTGTGTTCTTCTGGGGCTACATCGCATTCAGTCAGTATCTGCTGATCTGGTATGCGAACCTGCCGGACACGACGTACTGGTTTGCGATTCGCGGCGTGACAACGAATTCATCGAGTCCGCATTACCTGAGCGGCTGGACCTGGATAAGCCTGCTGCTGCTGAGCGGCCATCTGCTGATCCCCTTCGCGGGTCTGCTGTCACGACATGTGAAGCGAAATAAGAAACTGCTCGCGTGCTGGTCGGCGTGGCTGCTGGTGATGCACTGGGTGGACATGTACTGGCTGATCATGCCGGAATACCGTAATCCGGAAGTGGTGATCGGTCTGATGGAGCTGTCGTGTTTTGTCGGTATCGGCGGGTTGTACATGGCCGGGGCAGTCAAGTCGGCTGCCGGCTGCAATCTGATCCCGATCAACGATCCTCGTCTTCATGAATCCCTGGCGGTACAGAATATATAGGTGTTCTTCAGGAGCATTCGGTTTGGCCGGTAAAACAAATGATATCCACATGCCGATGGTCATCACGATTACGATCGTGTCGCTGCTGCTGCTCACAACAACGGTGTACCTGCTGCAAGCCGGGTTTTATTATGCCCAGAACCGTGAAATACAGGTCAAGGTCGTCGATCCGCCGAATTGGGAGATCGAGAACATGAACACGCAGCAGCTTTCGAACATCCAGTCGTATCGATGGGTGGATCGCGGCAAGGGGATTGTTGCTATACCGATCGAGATCGCAATGGCGATAACGGTTCGCGACTTGCAATCGACGCGTAACCAGGTAAATGACGATGAAACACAATAGACGCGGACATGACATTCCATATCGCGGGCATGTTCTCATGCTGACCGCTGCATTATGTATTATTGCTGAACCGGCAGTGTCATTCGGCCCGGAGGGCCCCTCGCCCGTTCCGCCGGCGGTGACTGTGACGAAAGAAGATGACCTCGAACAAAGCCGGTCGCCCGACCGGATCGAGCCGGCGCCAGCTGAGATGGAGGATGTGGGTATCGAGGAGAAGCTCGGCCAGACCGTTCCGGGCGACCTGGCCTTCACCGATTCGAACGGTCGGGCCGTTACCCTGGGCGATTATTTCAATCAGAACGACATGCCTGTCGTTTTGAACCTGGGTTACTACCGCTGCCCGATGTTATGCGATCTTGTGATCCACGGCCTGGCGGAATCGGCAGGGCAGTTGAGCTGGACGCCGGGCGAGGATTACCGGATTCTGACGGTCAGTTTCGATCCCGCGGAAACGCCGGGACTGGCGGGGACGAAGAAACAGATGGCGATCACGCGACTTAACAAACCCGGTGCGGATGCAGGCTGGCATTTTCTGGTCGGCGACCAGCAGTCGATCGACAGGTTGACCGGCAGTGTCGGATTCAAATATAAATGGCTCGATGATCAGAACGTATTTTCGCATACCGCGGCGATCATCATTCTGACGCCGGAGGGCCGGGTCTCGCGATACCTGTACGGCATCACCTATCCGAGTTCATCAATACGCCTGGCACTTCTGGAAGCGTCGGAAGGTGAGATCGGCTCGACGGTCGAACAGATACTGATGTACTGCTTTCATTATGATCCTGAAAGCGGCGAATATACGCTGGCGGCAAGGCGTGTGATGAGCCTTGGCGGACTGATCACCGTGATTGTCCTGGTGGCGGCGATTGGTGCGATGCTGGTTCGTGAATTCATCAAACGGAGCGGCGGTGCTTCGGCTTCGAATGGAGAAGGGAATTGATCGCCGTGATGCAACTGCTCGGACAATCCGGCAAGTCACTGCTGCTGCCTCCGCCGTCGTCCACCTATGCTGCGGAGCATGACTGGCTGTTCTACCTGGTGATCTGGGTTTCGGCGTTCTTTGTGGCGCTGATCTTCGGCCTGTTGATCGTATTCATCATCCGATTCCGGCAGAGATGCCCGGACGATCTTCCCGGCGGGGCGAAACAGAATATGGCACTCGAGCTGACGTGGACGGTCATTCCACTGATAATCGTCATCATCTTTTTCGTTTTCGGGTTCCAGATGTTCATCGATGTTTCAACGCCGCCGGCGAACACGTACCAGGTGATCGTCACGGCGTACAAGTGGGGCTGGGAGTTCACGTATCCCAACGGTGCAACGAGCGATAAGCTGCACGTACCGGCGGGCCGGCCTGTTCTGCTGGTCCTGGAATCGCGAGATGTGATCCATAGTTTCTACGTCCCTGATTTCCGGATCAAACGTGACGTGGTACCCGGCCGGTATAACAAGCTATGGTTCGAAGTCCCCGAGCCGGGCGTGCATGATATTTACTGCGCGGAGTACTGCGGCACGCAGCATTCGCAGATGCTGTCGAAAGTGGTGGTGCATACGCCGACGCAGTTTCTGGCCTGGCTGGAGGATGCCTCAAACTGGATCGAGAAAGTATCACCCTCTGAAGCGGGCAGGCAACTTGTCGAGAGCAAAGGCTGCATGCAATGCCACTCGCTCGACGGCAGCGGAAAGATCGGGCCGACTTTTCTGAACCTGTATGGCAGCACCCGGCTGTGGAAGGACAATGAGTCCGGACCAGCGGATGAGAACTATATCAGGGAATCCATTCTGAACCCCGCCGCACACGTGGTCGCCGGCTATGATAATGTCATGCCGACCTACCAGGGCCGGCTGTCGGATCGTGAGATCACCGTGATGATCACGTACCTGCAATCGATCAGTGAGAATTACACCGGCGACGAGGTAGAGCAGGATACAAAGGTCGACGAACCTGCCGAAGCCGATGCGTCCGATGACAAATCGCAGGAAGTGGAATGACAATGACAACCAAGCATGAAGACCAACACGAAAGGCCAGCCGACTACCTGCGGGATCGCGGGGGTATAGGCTCGTGGCTTTTCACACTCGATCATAAACGTATTGCGATTCTTTATATGGTCAGTATTCTGGCTGCGTTCTTCATCGGTGGGGTATTCGCGGTTATCCTGCGGACCGAGTTGATTTCGCCCGGGCCGACCCTGCTGGCTGACCCGGTTCAGGCGAATGAATTCTACAACCACAGCTTCACGCTGCACGGCGCGGTGATGACGTTCATGTTCATCATCCCGGGCATCCCGGCGATTCTCGGCAACTTCGTTCTGCCGCTGATGCTGGGCGCGAAAGACCTTGCTTTCCCGCGCCTGAACCTGCTGAGCTGGTACCTGTACATCACAGGCGGGCTGTTCTTCCTGTGGATACTGGTCGGCGGTGCGATCGAGGCGGCGTACGGGATCAACATCCCCGGCTCGGCGGGTCTGGACACAGGCTGGACGTTTTATGCGCCGTACTCGACTGAGACGAGCAGTGGCGTTATCTCAGCCACGATGGGCGCGTTTATCCTGGGGTTCAGTTCGATCCTGACAGGTATCAACTTCATTGCGACGATCCACATGCTGCGCGCCCCCGGCCAGGGCTGGTTCCGCATGCCGCTGATGCTCTGGGCACTGTACGCCACGTCGATCATTCAGATTCTCGCAACGCCGGTGCTTGCGATTACCCTGCTGCTGCTCGTCGCCGAACGTGTACTGGGTGTGGGGATATTCGATCCCGCCAAGGGCGGCGATCCGATTCTTTACCAGCACTTCTTCTGGTTCTATTCACACCCGGCGGTCTATATCATGATCCTGCCGGCGATGGGGATCATCAGCGAGCTGATCAGCGTATTCAGCCGCAAGCACATCTTCGGATACAAATTCATTGCGTTCAGCTCGATTGCGATCGCCCTTTTCGGATTTCTGGTGTGGGGTCATCACATGTTCACCAGCGGTCAGAGCACCCTGGCCAGCCAGATATTCAGTTTCCTGACGATGGTCGTGGCGATTCCCTCGGCGATCAAGGTGTTCAACTGGCTGGCGACGCTGTACGGCGGGAGTATCCGGCTGGATACGCCGATGCTGTACGCACTTGGGTTTCTATGGCTGTTCACCATCGGCGGGTTGACGGGTGTGTTTCTGGGTACGCTCCGGATCAATGTGCACGTACAGGACACTTATTTCGTCGTGGCCCATTTCCATTACGTGATGGTGGGCGCGACGATGTTCGCCTTTCTGGGCGGGATGTATTACTGGTGGCCGAAGATATTCGGCCGAATGTACAGCAGAAAATGGGGCATGATCAGTTGGCTGCTGGTGTTTCTCGGCTTCAACCTGACGTTTCTGGTCCAGTTCATCGCCGGCACGCAAGGTATGCCGCGCCGTTACGCGGATTATCCCGAGCAGTTCCAGCACTATCACCAGGTATCGACACTGGGTTCGTACCTGCTGTCGATCGGCCTGTTCCTGGTTATGTTCAACTGGATCCATTCGCTGGTAAAAGGCCGCCGTGCATCGTCGAATCCGTGGGGCGCGAATACGCTGGAATGGCATACGGCCTCGCCGCCTCCGCATGACAATTTCATCGCCCCGCCGCGTGTCAATGACCCGTATGATTTTTCCGGATGGAAGTACGACGTGAAGACAGACGGATATATACCGTTCGAGTCTGTTACGTCTGAGAACAGGTAAAGAGATCTCTGCAACTGTGAACGAGCATCAACCTCAACTTGCGCATCACTTCGACAGTCAGGAGCAGCAATTCCAGACTGCCAAGCTCGGGATGTGGATTTTTCTGGCGACCGAGATACTCATGTTCGGCGGCTTGTTCTGCGCGTATGCAGTGTACCGGTCGAATCATCCGGATATCTTCCTGTACGCTCATCATTTTCTCGATCAGAATCTGGGTGCGCTGAACACCATTATTCTGCTGACCAGTTCATTGACAATGGCATGGAGTGTCCGTGCGGCCCAACTCGGCCGGCGTGGTCTGCTGGTTATCATGCTGCTGCTCACGCTACTGGGCGGGTTCGGGTTCATAGCGGTGAAGGCAGTGGAATACCAGGACAAATGGCAGTACAAGTGGGTGGGATTCCATAATATGTTCTATCCGGGTAACGAGTCGTTACGGGAGGAATACTTCAAATCGCACGGTTATGACGCCGGGCATTACGAGGACGGTTCGGATGACACCGCCGAGCAACAGATTGCCGCTACGGAGCAGGCCGATTTACCGGCTGATACATCGTCCGGACCGATGGCAGCACGGACGCAACAGTCGCCACCATCCAATGGCCCGGATGGTTTGTCTGACAAGTATCTTCATACTGACCAGACGGACAGGACGCCGGTACCGACAAACATTACCTACGACGAGCTTTCAGAAAATGATCGGTATCGGGTGCACCTGTTCTTTCAGATATATTTTCTGTTGACCGGATTGCACGGGGTGCATGTGCTGGTGGGAATGGTGCTGATCTTTTACCTGCTGGTCCGTGCGATGAAGGGTCATTTTTCACCCGGTTATTACACGCCGGTCGACCTGATCGGATTGTACTGGCATCTGGTGGACATGATCTGGATATTCCTGTTTCCACTGCTCTATCTGATCCACTGAATGTGAGCCGGCCATGAACAACAGTGAAACGCAATATAAGAGTTCGCAATACCATACGCATCTCATATCGCCGGGTGTTCTGCTGGTGGTATTTGCAATACTGATCGGCCTGACGGCGGCGACTGTCGCGGTTACGTGGGTTGACCTTGGCCAGTTCAATGTCTGGATCGCCATGCTGATTGCCGCGGCCAAGGCGGGGCTGGTAGCGCTTTATTTCATGCACCTGCGTTATGATTCTTCATTCAACGCGTTGATCCTTGTGGTTGCTATTCTCTTCACCACACTGTTCATTGCAATTACACTCAAGAACACTGAAATCTACACCCATGACCTGAAACCGCCTGCCGATACCGCGATGCGTATGAACTGACAGATCAGATGCAAAACGGCAACCAGGACAATGCTGCGAACCGCGATATGAGCTGCATGATCTCACCTGTCTATTGATATTTTTATTCATCCGACATGGCCGGCAGGCCAAGCTCAAACTTCTCATTACCATCATTCCGCCACAACTTGACGGCGGCTTCACTATCAATTCCGGTAAACACCCACGCGATAGGTGTACGGCACAAGACCGTACAGGCTGTCTGTATCCGTGTACGCCTCCGAGTTCGCCGGTAATTGCGTCAGTTCGTGCCAGTTGTCTGAACCACTGTACGGCTTTCGCTCAACGAGATAGCCGTCTTCGTCATCGGCATGATCCTGCCAGGATAGTTCAACGGCATTACCGGCGTGACTCGCCTGCAGGTGGGTCGGCGGAGGCAGCGGATCACCCGTGAGAAGCTTGCCGGTTCCGAAATTCGCAGGCGATTGCCACGAAGTGTCTTCCGTATTGAACCACGCCATTTTTCCCTGCCTGTCCGAACCGCCGTCGTTATCATTGACATGCACGTCAATACCGATGAACTGGCCGCAGGCGGGTGAAGTCTGCAAAGTCGACCAGGATAACCGGGCTTCGAGTTGATACCCCGCGCTTCCATTGGAAATATCAACAGTATCAAATGCGACACCGGCCGTCGCATTGTGCTTAACTTCGACGAAACCGTTACCACCGTAGACAAATACATACTGGAAGTCATCATCTTCGTAGCCGGAAGTTTTGCCGTTGTCACCGTCGAAATACAATTCGATACTGTCGTTGCAATGCGCGCATGTGGCGGGGTCGACCGGAGCGATTCGAGTATCATCCGTTACGGTGGCCAGCAGGTACATGTAATTATCGTCCCATAACACCTTGAACTTGCCTGACAGATCACTTGTTCCGGAAACCGTACCATTGATCACGTGTTGAAAGGGATAGCTCTGTGCGACTGTCCATGCGTCATCAGCCTGGCCGTCAATGATGATGGTCTGATCGGCTGGTCTGACCTGAGCACCCTGAAATGAAGTAACAGTTAACGCGGCGGGATCGCTGGTCACCGCATTCTGGCCGTCTGAAATGACTACCGTAAACTGCGAGCCGTCGTCCTCGATTGCTGCATTCGTCCAGGCAAGCTGAGGCCATACCTCACCCGGAATATCCTCGCCGTCTCTCTGCCATTGCAGGTTGACCTCATAGGGATAGCTGCCAGCCGGCCTGACAGTGAATAGTGCGGTGCTGCCTTCATCAACGGTAACGGGCTGAGGCTGAATACGAAATGACAGAGGATTGACCGGAGCCGGTGAATATCCACCGCCGTCAAGTGTCACGACACTTCTGGCCGGCATATTGAAATTGCCGCTGACCGTGCCGATCAATACGCAATTCTCACTGCTCGATGTTCGCCAGGCGTTGAACTGGCTTGGGATACTGCCTGCAAGTGATATGCTTTTGCTCCCGTAGCCGGTATTGATCAGCACAAGTATCAGCTTATGGTGATCAGGATGATGAAATGCGGTAACCCACAACTCGGGATCATCTGAAGCGGCCTGGATCATAACGGCATCGGGCCGTATAAACCGGTAATACTGTTTCGATGCATACCACAGCCGGGTTTTCTGGCCGTTGATTTTCAATCCGTATCCCGGCGCGGATGAGTTGCCTGACCACCACACCCAGGCCGAGCCGTTGCCGGCACGGAGGAATTTATGGATGGCACCGGCCAGATCGAGTGCGCCCGGGTGGTATTCGTCGCCGCTTTGCTGACCTTCATAGGTATCGTAATAACCTGAGGTCTCCGTCATCCACAGCGGTTTGTTATACGGAATCGCCAGTTCTTCGAACGTCTGTATCCATTGCGCTTCCGAGGTGTCGTCGGCGTTGACACCATCGTGGTAGCCGTGGATGGCGACGATATCAAGGTCGGCGCGTGCCTCCGGATCAGCGTGAGCGGCGTTGACATAACCTGCGATCCGTGGATAGTACTGAACATCTTCCGGGCCGAAGAATTTCACATTCCCCAGACCGTCCTGGTCCATCCGGTCGGCGATTACCTTCATTGCGAGGCTGTACTGGGAAGCACTGTAGACACATGACTTATACCACTGGGCAAAATCCGGTTCGTTCTGAAAGCTGACGGCATCGATACGAACACCGTCATCGATCATCGCCTGGACATATTTACTGAAGAACTCGGCCAACGCCGGGTACATATCCTGCATACCACCCTGAATACCATCACTGACCCGGTTCCATAAATGGTCATCACCTCTGACACAACTGTTATATTTCATCCAGTACGGCGGAGACCAGCAGGATGCAATAACCGTCAGCGGCTCGCCGGCTGCATCGGCGGCATTCTGCATGTCGATGGCACGTAAGTTAAACGCATGGGCGGAAGCACAGTCACTGGTACAATAGCCACCCACATCGCGGTAGATATCATAACTGTCGCCAGGCTCGGCCTTGAAGTCGTGACTGATTTCCGTACGAATGACTGTCAGGCCAAGATCATTGACCCAGTCCGAAGCCGTTCCGCCGTCGTTGCCGTAATCGAATACACCGAAGCCGGTGATACGCTGGTACTGAATCAACGGATCAATGGTAATCGTCGCGGCCTGCAGCGGTAAGCTGATTAACAGCGACATCAGTAACACATATTTCTTTCCACATTCCATTCGTAACATTCTGCCATCCTCATTTCTCTGAAAAGATATCAGTTCCTTACCGCGCCGACGCGATAGGTATAGTCGACCAGTCCGAAGAGCGAATCCGA
This sequence comes from uncultured Phycisphaeraceae bacterium, assembly GCA_964425365.1. Taxonomy (GTDB): domain Bacteria; phylum Planctomycetota; class Phycisphaerae; order Phycisphaerales; family Phycisphaeraceae; genus CAYRND01. The sequence continues at coordinate 8,871 of CAYRND010000008.1, read as the reverse complement.
ATCGGTATATTTTTGCGAATCAGCCGGTGCTGTACCGATCTGCTGCCATGAGTTATTACCGGCATAAGGTCTTCGTTCGACAACGAAGTAGTCTTCCTGGGAATCGCCGTTTGAACGATCCTCCCAGGTCAGTTGCACGGCACCCGCACCGAGTACCTGGGCGTCAAGGTTACCCGGCGGTGGGACAGCCTCATCCACCCCCGAAAGCGGATGCGTGGAAACTACCTGCCACGCGGCGTCCTGAATGTGAGCTGCCACCGCCGGGCCAATCGATCCGTAATAATCCGAGGGTACAGGCAACCCGTGCGGGTCTTGCCGGTAGATCGTCGCAAAGAATGTGGACGCGATGATATACGCGCCGACATGATTCAGGTGCAGATTATCGTCGTAAACCTGGAAAATACTATTGAAGCCGGGTACCTGACCGGTTTTCATACGCTGGTTGAGCTCGTACATGACATGCCCGACAGGAATCATGAGGACCGGCCTGATATCGGTACGGACCCGGCGAAGTTCAGTTGTCACCAGTTCGTAATATTCCTTTGTAATGTTCGAGCCGTCCCAACCGCCGGTGTAGTGACTGAGCCACTGGGTATCGAAATCACCCTGGTTCTGCCGGGGCCACTGTGCATAGATATAGAATTGAACGTCCGGGCTTCTTACTTTCGCCAGGTCAATGAAGTTTCCGCTGTACGCCAGGTCAGAATCAAGCAACCGGTCGAACGGCTGGAGTGTGATCACATCCCACTCATAATGGGGTAAAGCGTTCGGATAGAAGCCGTACGGTGGATCCGAGATTCCACTGTCGGGATGATCCCATATCCACTGGATCGGCGCGCCGGGGATCATATGCCTGCCCCAGATATGGGTATGCCCCTGGCTTTCCGCTATCGCATGGAACCCGTGGTAATACACGTTGTCGGTCAGGCTGTTACCGATCAGGTAAAGCCGTTTGGTTTCCGCCTGTAATACGGAAGCCGACAGAATTATTCCAATAAGGACTATAAATTGTTTCATCTTCTCTACAACCGACCGGATTACTATTCTCTGACAGCACCTACGCGATAAGAATATTCCACCAGGCCGTACAGACTATTGCTGTCGCAATAACATGTGGTATCAGCGGATACGGTAGCGATATCTGTCCAGCTTTCACTGCCATGAAGCGGCATTCGCTGCACGATGAAGTAATCTTCCTGCTGATCTCCATTTGATTGATCCGTCCATGTCAGAATGATACTGCCATCCGGATTACCGGGTTCGCAACCCGAGCAACCGGTGTCACCGACCACGCAGACGGCGGGATCGGTTGGTTCGGGGATATCACCCTCCCAACCGATGACTTCCATCACGGCGGGGTATTTATAGTTTCGATTCACATTCGTAATATCATCGGTCAGCCCCCAGCTTCCATAGCGGCTGTAGCCGCTGCACACTTCAAGGAGGCTGAACATCTCGCCGCCGATGTTGAACCAGTTATCGATCAGGTCATGCTTCTGTAGTTCACCCATACGCCAGTGGCGTTCAGCGGCGATCTTGTCGGCGATATTAGCCGGGTCACCGCCGCCGGTGTCCGAACCGCCTTCATAAGCGAAGAAATGCACACCCCAGTTATCGGCGACTGTCTTGACCAGTTGTCTGTCACTGACGCTGCTGTCACTGCTTGCCCACATGGCATCGATGATCTGGTCGACCGTCCCGCTTTCACAGACCGGCTGACAGTTGAAATACGGCGCCACGCCGATCGCGTAGATGATCTGATTCGGTGTACCGAAGTGATTATTGATGTACTCGAGCTGCTCGATGTACTGGCTGTCGGGCGGGTTCCAGCCGATCTGCCAGCACAGAATGACGCGAACACGGTCATTAATCGACGGTGCGTCCCAGACATTTTTCCAGATATTGCTGATCTGAGCAGTTCGACGTGCATACTGTTTGATATAGTTCAAGCCGTTCGCCTGCGCCCATTCATTGTTGTAGACCGACTGCGAAAAGCTCCAGTTCCATACCTCGTTGCAATATTCCACATAGACGACACGATCCGGGTCGAGGTTATCTTTGAACAGTATGGCAAGCTGCGTGATATAATCATCCGACGCATGGACGGGGATATTGATCCACGGATCGATTCCGACTTCGTTTGCCAGCCAGATAACCGTTTCCCACGCGGCGCCGTCTTTTTTATTCCCCCATGAATATTGCGTACAATCATCCCACTGCTTCCGTTCGGGCCATTCGATCTGATCCGGGTAATAGTCGTTGCTGTTATTCGACTCCACCCAGCCCAGGGTTCTGAAGCTGGCAAATGGTTTAACGGCGTTGATGAATGGTGTATGGAATATCTGCGTTGTATCATGATCATAACCCGGCCGGATTACTCGAAGATTGCTGATACCACCGCTGGTATTCTCGAATTTCAGATACACCAGATTCGACCATTCATTCACTGTAGCCGGTACAATCAGGTCACAGGTCGTGACATTGGTACCGGGATTGTATACCTGGCCGGCAATTGAAAAATCACCTTCCACCACACCGATTGCAGCCTGTCCGACGAATGACATTGTATAGGTACCGGTCATGTCGGGTATAAAGTGTTCCGGATCATCGATATCACCGAACCACGCCTGCACTGGTCGGTGGTCCCACAAGACGGTCTGGGCATCGGCAAGCGGCCAGCCGCGAGCATCCTTAGCGACGCTTCCCCCGCCGATCGCTTCAAAATCGCGCAAGGTTTTTGCCGCATCGACAAAAGGCATCCCCCAGCTCATACTCACCCCGATTCCCACGTTGTCCGGATACGTCGGCTGTGCATCGAGAGGTATAGCGAGGATAGCAACAAGTAAGAGCGCTGCGGTCGAATGTTTCAACATGCTTTGTCTCCTCTGATTTCTGACTTCAATCCTGTTTCCACGCCTCGATCTGATAGTGATATTCCACCAGGCCGTGGAGTTCTGTCGTATCGGTGCAGCTGGTTACCTGCGGACCAACGGTTTCGACCTACCGTCATCGGGATGCAGCGACTGGGCGTGGCACAAACCGATACGCCCGCCGCAAAACAGACCGATGATGATCAAGTGAACGATGCTGCAACCTCTGGTTACCGGTGATAACCTCAGGTTCATATCAACCTCCTATGATCCCGTACGATGGTATTTCGGATCGGACGACTTGTTTCCACTCTCCACAAACGCTGACACGGGATACCGTCAATCAAACGAAAATGAACGTATAACACGATCGGTATCAAAGACTTCGCCCATGTTAACCCTTGCCGGGATCACCGTGAGCGACTGCCTCCAGCTATGAAAGAATATACCCGCTGATGTTGCGGATGTATATGTGAAATTGCGTATAAAATTTTATAATTTGCGTCAGGGCATGATTATGCCGAAATAAGATTGAGTTGAAGACGCGATTCAAACACCCTGTTCGATCGATGATACGAAAGCTATTGTTCTGCAAACGTGTTATTCGACACCCGCGTACACCTCGCCCGGCCAGATGGTTGCTGGTTGTTGCGCTGGTCTACCTGGCAATGCCGTTCGATCTGATTCCGGACGGCATTCCGGTCATTGGACATATTGACGATGTCATCATCGTGCCGCTGTTGATGTGGCTGGCGTTGAAGTGCGTACCGAAAGATGTGATTCAGCAATGTCAAACAGAAATGCAATAGTACATTTTCAATAATCAAGCGGTATAAACTGAATATTCGATAGCGCATGGGCAATCCTGATGAATCGGGACTGCCCACGCCGTGGGGTGTTGTTGCGATGATTGGTTTTGTGATGGGTGACCAGCGCAAGAGGGGCAAATCACGTACGACTGCGCTGCCTGCGCCACCCGGTTATTGTTTGAAAGCGAAGACGAGGTAGTTATACGGTGATAAGCCGGTGGGTGTTGATGCGTCGAGGAAGCCCTGGGTATCGGCGCTGAGAATAGCGATGATTCGCCATGGTTCCGAGCCGTCGGCGGGTCGGCGGATGACGAAGTAGCCGGTCTCATCATCGAAGGCATCGAGCCAGAACAGGAAGACACGTGAACCTTGTGTCGTTGTGGCGGTCACCTGGACGGGCTTGATCCACTTCTCGGGTTGGGGCGGTGGTGGATCGGGCATATTGGCGGCGACCCATTCGACCAGAGCGCGGTACTTGACGGCTTCGCTGCAGGGTTGGGTGGCGTACTCCTTGTGGCCCCAGAATCCCCACTTGTTCCATGAACTGGATTCGACGAATGCGGTGAACGTCGAGCCGCCGACGTTGTGTCGCCATTCATCGAGCGCGAGCCTGTAGAAGTCGTACATCAGCGGATGGCGATTCACATCGGCCATAAGCTCGGTCCATTCTTCGGTCCCCTTACCGCTGGCGGTCAGGTGCTGGCCGCCTTCGTAGGCGACCATCGGCAGGCCGTAAGCGTCGGCAGTGGCTTTGTTGTCATACCAGTGCGGCAGGGTGTCACGGTAGAATTCCTGTTCCATGAACTGGAAAATGGAAGGCATGTCCTGATCGAAATAGGGTAAATCTTTAAGGTATTCCGACACGGAAGCCGGGGTAAAGTAGGCCGCGATTGACACGACGTCTGCCTGTTCGCTGCATTCGGAGATCGCCTGCTCGAGAATCCAGGGGTTATGAGCCTGTCCTGCGCAGATGCGTACCATACGTGACGTGCCGCCGAAGACGTTTTCGAAGATGGTGAATATCTGCGCTGCCCGCCGGCCGTACATACGTGCCACGCCGAGTCCCTCGGCCTGCCCGAGCTGTTCGACGAAGTGATATTGCGAGAACATGCTGTTCCACACTTCATTGGAATATTCGATCCACACACGAAGTTCGGGTTTGAGCGTATCGCGGATCATGGTAGCGAGTCTGGTCACGTAATCATCTGTCGCCATATGGGGCACGCAGACCCACATATCCTTGTTCGTCCGGTTGCACAGATCGATCATGAGTTCATAAGGAATGCCTTTTCCTCCGCCGTAGTGTGCATCGCCGGGCCGGCATCGTTCGGACCAGTGTTGGAGCGTTGAGTTATTCGTTGCGCCGAGGTCCATGAATCGGATCACGCCGAATGGTTCGATTCCCATACCGCAGTCGCTTCCGAGAACGTTGTCGATCATCGCCGGGTGCCAGATACTCGACTGGTTTTCGAATCCCGGCATCCACAGGTTGATATTGCGGACCGGATCAACCGTATTGGTTCTTCGGATAGTCAGGTAGATTCCTTTTCCGTCGATGGGTTGATCGTAGTAATACACAGCCCGCCGGTCATGTTGTTCGACGAGCAGGTTACTGCGTCCTTCAAGAGTGACATCGCCGTCACCCTCCCAGGTCAATACATATTCACCTGCCGGGTACTGGGTGGGGGTATGTGTAAAGACGAGAGACCGAACCGCCTGATCGGTCAGCAGCGACGCCGGATAGCCTCGATCATTGCAGGTGACCTGCCGGCCGTCACTCCAGTCGTTTGTATCCGACTTGAATGAAATCCAGCAATCACCGATACGGGCGACTTCAACAAACGGTGAGGAGACTGTCCAATAGTTGATGCCGTTGAGGCCGATACCAGCGACGGGCAATCCATCGTCAGAAGCTGATGTCGATTGAGCGAATGAAATACAGGCCGAAACAGCGAGAATAAAGATAACGACTTTCCAGACCATTGACCGACCGCGCAGGCACATCCCTGTGCCTTGTCCATCATGCATTTCCATCGTTGGTGCATCCTTTTTAACTGACCATAACCCTGATCATGTGGATTTTCATCTTTCCTGTGAATGACTGATTTCGGAAACGTCGGAGATACCAGACTGTCACGGACGGAAGGGTGTTCCACATTACGACGAATTCACAGTCACTCGTCGATGACAAACTGTTTTGATTTTGATGGTGGATTTTTCCATTTCTCCGTAAGTATTATAACGGAAGAGCGTAGACATTTCCACTACAAAACACTTCTGGAAAAAGCGATTTGTCACATGCAGGAATATGGGTTATCGGCATGGCGGCGGGTTCTGATTGATTTTTGCACTCATAAATCAAGACTGCTGAACAACAGTATGTATTAAGTACTGAATATCTATTAGCCCAGTGGTAATTACGTTACAAGGGAAAGAAGACAAAAGATCATGAGCAGATGTGTGATGATAATGAGTATGAGAGCAAGTCGGTATGAACGTTTGCGTGACTTGTGATGGACCAATACCTGTGCAGCGAGTGAGCCGGGCCAGCCGCCGAGCAGTTCGAGCAGGTGCAGGAACCATTCCGGAATGCGCCGGCCGCGTCGGATGGCCTGGAACTTGTCGATAGTGAATATCAGGAATGTGACAGAGCTGACAATGGCAACGAAGGCGATGATCGAAAGAAGGAAGGGAGAGACGGCGGTCATGGCAATTGTCTATTCGGAAATCCAGAAGGTCTGCAAAGGCGAAACGGGATATCCGGCGTGAATGTGACTGGGTTACAGAAAAAAAGCCCCGGGTCTCGGGGCTGCTGGTAAGCAGGGGATCTAGGATTCGAACCTAGACTAACTGATCCAGAGTCAGTCGTGCTACCGTTACACCAATCCCCTGTGGTGTTGGTGTCGCCGGCGTTTACGTCGGCCGGGCGTGTCATTATATACGATTTTCGAGGGCGGCACGTTGTTCTGATCTGATATCGACCTGATAACGTCAGAATCATGAGCCAGCCTGGTGTAATGCCCGAATCGCCGCGGCCCGGTCTTGTGCTCCGAACAGTGCCGATGCTGATACGAGCACATCGACCCCGGCGTCGGCGGCGTCATTTGCGGTTTTCGTATTGATTCCGCCATCCATCTCGATTCTGGTACTGGGCTTAACACGATCCTTGACCCATCGGGCCTTATCCAGGACCTCTGGGATGAAAGACTGACCGGCCCTGCCGGGGTTAACGCTCATAATCAGGACAAGATCGACCTTATGCAGCCAGGGCTCGATGGCGTGGATATCGGTAGGTGGATTGACGACCATGCCGGCCGCCATACCGAGTTCGTGAATACGTGCAATGATCGCATCGGGGTCCACGCCGCCGGTCTGCAGCGGGCGGGACACTTCGAGGTGGAAGGAAAAGAGGTCGGCGCCGGCGTGAGCGAACATATCGACGAACCGGTCGGGGTGTTCGACCATGAGGTGGACATCGAGGAAGGTCTGGGGAAAGTGTTTCCGTAGTGCCCTGCACATATCGGCGCCCATGGTGAGATTCGGTACGAAGTGACCGTCCATGACATCGATATGTAGCATATCCGCGCCAAGATCGAGCACATTGCGGCATTCCTCGGCGATTCGGCCGAAGTCGGCGGAGAGAATCGACGCGGCAACGAGGGGATGCGTGGGTGGTGATTTGATATCGAGCATGGAAGAATCAATTTACAATTATCGATTATGTCTGAGCCTGCAAGCCACGAACCTGGCTATGTTATTTGTCGTCGAGCAGATCGACGCTGGTGAATCTTTTACCTTCGAGCATTTCGAGGCTGGCACCGCCACCGGTGGAAACGTGGCTGACCTTATCAGAGAACCCGAGCTGTTCGATAGCGGCCGCGGAATCGCCCCCGCCGATGATACTGGTGCATTCGGTATCGGCGATGGCCTGCGCGATGGTCTTGGTGCCTGCGTCGAAAGGCGGCATTTCGAATACACCCATCGGGCCGTTCCATACGACGGTCTTCGCTTTTTTGACCTGGTCGGCGAAGAGCGCCTGTGTCTTCGGGCCGATGTCGAACCCCTGCCAGCCATCGGGGATATCACCTTCGAACATCTGTTTATTGCAGCCGGGCTCGAACTTATCGCCTGCGTGTGTATCGACGGGGAGCATGATCTTATCACCGCCTGCGCTGAGCATGTCTTTTGCTTTGTCGACGAAGTCAGGTTCGACGAGGCTACCGCCTGCGGTTCTGCCCTGTGCGAGGAAGAAGGTATAGGCCATAGCGCCGCCGATGATGACCTTATCGCAGATATTAAGCAGGTTATCGATCACAACGATTTTATCGGAGACTTTCGCGCCACCGAGGATAGCGACGAATGGGTGTTCTGGTCTGGCGATAACATCGGCGAGGTACTGAATTTCCTTTTCGACGAGGAACCCGCAGACGGCGGGTTTGCCGGCCTTTTTGATGGCCTGTGGTACGGCGACCATGGAAGCGTGATCACGGTGGCAGGTTCCGAATGCGTCGTTGCAGTAAGCGTCGGCCATATCGGCGAGTTTTTGTGCGAATGCGGTATCGCCTTTTTTCTCGGCCTTGCTGAACCGGAGGTTTTCGAGCAGCAGCACGCCGCCGGGTTGGAGCGAGTCGGCCTTGGCATCGGCGTCGTTACCGACGGTGTCTTCTGCGAACGTGACAGAGGTATCGAGCAGTTCACTGAGCCGGCCGGCGACGGGTTTGAGGCTGAACTCGGGCTCGTGCCCATCACCCTTGGGTCGGCCGAGGTGGCTCATGAGTATCAGTGCCCCGCCGCGGTCGAGAACGCTGCGGATAGAGGGTAGTGCCATACGGATTCGCCGGTCGTCCGAGATAATGCCGTCTTTGAGGGGGACGTTGAAGTCTACTCGCATGATGACTTTTTTACCGGTCACGTCGACGTCAGCGATGGTTTTCTTGGCCATGGCCTGTTTGCTCCGTATATCAGTTATGCGATGATTGGTTGGTCCTGAGGGGTGTATGATACCGGATCGGAGGCCGATGACCAATGAACAATGAATCAGTGTGCAATGAAGTAATGGGCGGGAAGTTCACGGTTGGGGGAGGATTATTGTGGGTGGGTTGAGTGGCTGGGAATGTGTGTTTACCATGAGTTTCGCGAGGGAGATGAAGAAGCGTGATTTTCTTTATTGTTGTAAGTGCTTGTCAGAGTCA
>CAYRND010000007.1:0-45636 GCA_964425365.1 uncultured Phycisphaeraceae bacterium | reverse complement strand
GCGTCGTACACTATTGACTCTGAAGATGGCGTCGAAAGAACAGAAAAAACCGATGACGTATGCCCAGGCCGGCGTTGATATAGATGCGGGTGAACGGATGGTCGGGCTGATCGAGCATCACATGCGCCGGACATTCGGGCCTCGTGTGCTCGGCAAGCATGGCGGTTTCGCAGGCTGTTTCCGGCTGGATTACAACGAGCGACTGTTCAGGCGGAACTATCGCGAGCCGGTACTTGTCGCCTGTACCGATGGGGTGGGAACAAAAGTCAAACTCGCATCACAACTGGAGATATACGATACCGTCGGTCAGGATCTGGTCGCCATGAGCGTCAACGACCTGATCGTTCAGGGCGCCGAACCCCTTTTCTTTCTGGACTACATCGGGATCAATAAGCTCGACCCCGAGCTGACCACGCTGATCGTCAAGGGTGTCTCGGACGGGTGTGATCTGGCCGATTGTGCACTTCTTGGCGGCGAGACGGCCGAGATGCCCGATGTGTACCAGGCCGGTGACTTCGATCTCGCCGGTTTCGCCGTGGGTGTGTGTGAACTGAATCGCCTGATCGACGGCAACCGGACAGAATCAGGTGATGTACTGATCGGCCTGGCGTCGAGTGGTATTCATTCGAATGGCTATACACTGGTCCGCGCCATTGTGAAGTCTGCCGGACTTGATCTGACAAGGGTCTACAATGATCTTGCCACGACACTACCACTCGGACGCGTCTTGTTGGAGCCTACCCGCATATATGCCAGGTCGATTGTATCACTGTTGCGAAGTTACAAGGTGAAGATGCCGGTGACCGCCATGTCGCATATCACCGGCGGGGGTCTGGGCGGGAATGTGAATCGGACGCTCGGCAGCCACCTGAATGCGAAGTTCAGCGTCAGTGACTGGGATCGGCCGCCGATATTCGATTTTCTCGCCCGTCACGGCCAGGTCGATCAGGCTGAGATGTTCCGTGTATTCAACATGGGCATCGGCTATGTCCTCGCCGTTCGTCCCCATTTCGCCGACGCCATCCGTGACAAGCTCGAACGGGCCGGGGAAACCGTTCATGTCCTCGGCCGACTCACCCGTGGCACCGGGAGGGTGATTTTACCGTAACCGCTTGTCACTTTACCGGAACATACGCTGTAAGGCCAGTTAAATCAGGTATTTGGCGATCGATCTGGCGTCCGTTCAGGACTTGCATGTTGATCGTAGTCAACACGGCGTTATGATCCTAACCGCTGTGCAGGTTGACCTCCAGCAGAAGTTTCTTTGCAAATGCGTTTGAATAATAAATTTATAAATTTCTTCCGAGTTCGGCTTTACTTGGCGTTAAATGGCAGCATCCTTGTACTGAGTATGAGTGGAAAAGAGCCGTTACGGACGCAGACGCAAAGAACCCGGAGGGAAAGAGAGACACGCCATGATGGATGAAAAGATTTTTCAGGAGAAACTGGCGGAACTGATGAGTGAGATATCCACGCTGCCCAAGACTGAGCGTGACAAGCTGGCCAAGCTGGCCGCCCTCACTCAACAGCGGCACAAGGATTTGAAGAAGACAGTGGGCAATCTTCAGGAGTCGCTGGATTATTTGAGATTGTCGATCAAGTACCTTGTGTTCGACCTCGAGGCCACCCGCCGGGAAAACAATTATCTTCGGAAAATGCTGGAACAGGATCGTTCCGAAAACGACGAATAAGCAGCTACGACTGAAATCGACTGACATAGGACGCTTCTCCTTTTCGATTTGAGCTTTTTCATCTTCCTCCTTGTGGCGGACCAAACCGGTGGTTGGGTCCGCTTTTTTTTGATCGCGTTCCCGGCTATCATGCACTTTCACGGATATGACGTGTGACAATATGTTTCTTTCGTACTCTGTCAGGATAAGAGAACAGGCAATGAATCAGACACCTTCACCCACCGATCCGTATACGCTCGCAAGTGCCATTCGAATGACAGGCCTGCATCCCGGCCGGCCGGCCGAAGCCGGCTCGATGCCGCACGGGGAGATCTCGCCGAGGTGCAATACCGCCGCGGCTGCGCCTTACCAGCGTTATCGCGAAATGACGATCGATGAACTGCTACTGGAAAATCGCGTCATCTTTCTCGTCGGCGAGATTAACCACAGTTCCGCGACGGGTGTGATCATGCGTCTATTGCATCTTCAGAACACCAAGCGTGGTATTGACATCAATCTGTACATCAATTCGCCGGGTGGTGCGGTGGATGACACCCTGGCAATTTACGATACGATGCAGTTTCTCGATTGTGATATCCAGACCTACTGTGTGGGCAAGGCGATGTCCGGCGCTGCGCTGATTCTTGCCGCCGGTGCCAAGGGCAAACGCTACAGCCTGCCGCATGCCAAGGTGATGATCCATCAGCCCTACGGCGGCGTGTTCGGTCAGACCTCGGATGTCCAGATACAGGCCGAAGAAATCCTCAAGACCAAAAAACAACTCAATGAAATTCTCGCCCATCACACCGGCCAGAATATCGAAAAAGTCGAAACTGACTCCGAGCGTGACAAGTTCTTCAGCGCGCTTGAAGCCAAGGAATACGGCCTGGTCGACGATGTGATCGACAAGTCGGCGAACGATACGGATAACAAGTAAAACAGGACTCGCCTGTCGAATGCGGCGGATTTTGTGTTCCTCTGGTCCGTTCGGCCGATAACGCCATTGTGATACGTTCCGCTCAACTCCTGCAACTGTCCGTGGTTGCCCTGTTATCAACAGGGGTGATCATGGTGCATTCCGCGGGTTTTGCCATTCACGCCGATCAGCCGCAGACGGGACTGTCGGGCATGCTGACCAGCCGTCACATGATTTACGCCGTGCTTGCGGTATTGGGCATGCTCGTAGCCGGCCGGATCAACGTCAGCCGGTTCAGCCGCTGCCGGTCGTGGTGCAATCCGCTTTTCCTGCTGATTGCACTGTCATTGTTACTGGCGGCACTGACATTTGTGCCGGGATTCGGGCGTTCGGTCAACGGGGCGACGCGATGGCTCTACCTGGGACCGCGGTCCTGGGGTATATCCTTTCAGCCCAGTGAACTGGTCAAATGGGTGATGGTGCCGGCGATTGCCTGGTGGTGTACGAAATACAGCGTCAGGATGCACCGTTTCGGTCAAGGACTGATGGTCCCGCTGAGTCTTCTGGCCCTGGCCTGCGGCCTGATAGTGATCGAAGACCTTGGAACCGCCGTGTTGATCGCCGCAGTCGGAGGCTGTCTGCTTCTGGCTGGTGGCGCAAGATGGTGGCAACTGGTTCTAATTACACCGCCGGGACTTGCAGCCGTCGCCGCTTCGATCATGAACAGTCCATACCGGTTGAATCGTCTTACCGCGTTTCTCGATCCCTGGTCCGACCCGGCCGGTGCGGGGTACCATCCCATCCAGTCCATGATGGCTTTTGCTCAAGGCGGACTGCATGGCACGGGGCTTGGTATGAGTGTCCAGAAGTACTATCTGCCGGAGGATACCACCGATTTTCTCTTTCCGATCATCTGTGAAGAGCTTGGATTCGCGGGTGCCGTATTGATTGTTCTGTTTCTTCTGACGATTTTATGGACGTCATTTTCGGTCCTGCGCAACTGCAGAGACCCGTTCAGTCGTCTGGTGGTGTTGGGTGTGATGCTGACGTTCGGCTTGCAGTCGGTGATGAATATCGCCGTGGTGACGGTCATGGTGCCGACCAAGGGGATTGCCCTGCCGCTGATCAGTGCCGGCGGGACGGGCTGGATCATGACCGCGTTTGCACTGGGCCTGGTAACAGCCGTGGATCACGCCGGCCGCTGCCCGGCCGATGAGGCGGTATGCGGACTGGTCTCCGACTCCGAGCCGGCCTTTACAAAGAAGCATGCGTTTGCCGCTGTTACCGGCGGTGTACATTCATAAATAATCAGGTGCGTATCAACCGTGACGATGGCAACGGAGCAGACCATTTATTTCGCTGGTGGGGGAAGCGGGGGTCACATTTTCCCGAATATCGCCGTGTATGAACGACTGCTGCGCGGCGGCTATCCCGTCAAGGCGTTGTTTCTGCTTTCATCGCGAGAGCTGGACGGCCGGATTGCCGTGAAACATGACCTGACTTTTGCTACGCTGCCTGCCAGTCCCTTCTACATCAGGCCGGTTCCTTTCATCCGGTTTCTGACCGGCTATCTGAAATCGCGGTCATTCGTCGAGTCGCTGATCCGGCGAAACCGGCCGGGTGCGATTGTGGCGACTGGCGGTTACGTCTCCGCACCGGCGATCGACGCGGCCAGGCGATGCGGCGTGCCCGTGGCGATGGTCAATCTCGACGCTGTACCCGGCAAGGCCAATCGTGTCATGGCGGGCAAGGCCGATGAAGTTTTTACACTTTACCAGCCCACGGAACTGCCCCGCGCCGAGCGGATCGATATGCCGCTCAGGCAGTCCGTGCTGGCCACGAAGAAAGCCGGCCGGGCACGATGGGAACTGGGCTTACGTCCGGATATGGAAACGATTCTGGTCACCGCCGGTTCACAAGGGGCGAGGTCCATCAATCAGATGATGATCGAACTGTGCAGCCGAAGTCAGACCCCCCGGGCCTTCGAGGGGTGGCAGGTGATCCATCTTTCCGGGGGGAAAGATCTCGAAGCCGTACGGCATGCTTATCAGCGGGTTGGCATACGTTCGGTCGTCGAGCCATTTACCGATCAGATGGGACTGTTCTGGTCCGCGGCGACACTGGCGATCAGCCGTGCCGGTGCCGGGTCCGTTGCCGAGGCGTGGGCAAACGCCGTCCCTGCGATTTTCTTGCCCTATCCCTATCACAAGGACCAGCATCAGCGATTCAACGCCGAACCACTGGTCAGTAGCGGCGCGGCGATGCTGATCAGCGATCTGGTCGATCCGATCAAAAACGTCAACCAGTTGATGGGTCCGCTGTTTTCACTCATGGCCAACGAGGTGCGTTGGCAGAAAATGCGAGAAATCCTTCGCCAGAATCCGCCCGACGACGGTGCCGCCGCGATCGCCGGCTGGCTGCTCAGCGTCACCGGCCTGGGTGCGGGCGGGGTGATGAAAGCCATATCATGATCAGGAATTCCGTTAGCAATAAGATAGGGCGTCTTGCATATTTTTCATTGTGATCGGCAGGGGCACTGCTTATACTCGCTTCTTTTGTGCAGCGAATCTGGAGATTTTATGAACACCATTACGGGTCTGGACGTGAGTCGATTCGATTTCAAGGCCATGACGGAACCGGTTAATGCGGTTGATGCCTACCTTGCTGATTTCATCAAGCAGCGGCCGATGTCCAGCAATCTTCGAGAGGCAATTCAATACGCAATGTTCAACGGCGGCAAGCGGCTCAGGCCGTTGCTCACGCTACGCTGCTGCCAGGCGACAGGCGGGAAGGCCGAGCAGGCAATGGCCGCCGCGGGAGCCGTCGAACTGATTCATGCCTTCAGCCTCGTTCATGACGATCTGCCTGCACTGGATAATGATGACCTGAGACGGGGCCGAAAAACGCTGCACAAGCAGACCAGTGAAGCCATGGCCATTCTTGCAGGTGATGCCATGAATACCATGGCATTTGAATTGATCGCCACACGGGTCACCGATCCTTACCTGTGCGCAACGCTGACACGCGAGCTGGCCGTGGCGACCAATGACATGATCGCAGGACAGGTCTACGATACACTGCCCGATTTCGATGGCGAAATTGAGCCGATCGACAGGTTGCAGATCATTCATCGTCACAAGACCGCCTCGCTGCTTCGTGCCGCATGCCGTATGGGAGCCATCTGCGGGGAGGCGGGTGCGGCGGAGCTTGATGCGATTACCCAATACGCCGAGGCCGTCGGTCTCATGTTCCAGATCATGGACGACCTGCTGGATGTGACGCAGAGTACTGAGCAACTGGGCAAGGCGGCGGGTAAGGACGCAAGCCAGGGCAAACTCACCTATCCCGGCCTGCTCGGCGTGGACGTCAGTCGCGAGGAGGTCGTACGACTGCATCACGAGGCACGCAGTGCGATCGAAATATTCGGTCGGCGGGCCGATCCACTGCGTGAATTGTGCGATTACATGGCGGTGCGGGAAAAATAATCGGTTTTATGTTGATTTCAGCCGACTTGCCACGAGATAATTCCTGTTAGAAATAAAACTAATAAGAGCAGCGAATCGTATATTATCAGGGCGCTGATGGCGGCATTGAGTGAAAACGGGATAATGGACTTGATGATTTGGATAAGACGAAAACTGTCAGATGCGGTGTCCTTCGAGCAGGCCGGGCGGGTGAAGGGTAAAGCCGCCGACTGGATGAAATCCTTGTCCGATTACTGACCGTGTTTATATAACTGTAACGGAGAGATTCTGGTGACGACATCTTCATCATTACTTGATATCATTCATGGTCCGCACGATCTGAAACAACTGGAAATCGACCAGTTGCCGCAACTGGCGGACGAGATCAGACAAGCCATCTGCGAATCCGTCGGTGCCAACGGCGGGCACCTGGCGCCGAACCTCGGCGTTGTCGAGTTGACGATCGCATTGCATTACGTTTTCGATTTCAGTACCGATCGACTGCTGTTCGACGTCGGTCACCAGTGTTATCCTCACAAGCTTCTCACCGGGCGGCGAGACCTGCTGCCGAAACTACGCAAGCGAGGCGGAATGTCGGGATTTCCTGATCCGAAGGAGTCGGAATACGATCTGTTCAGCGTCGGACATGCCGGTACAGCCGTTTCGACCGCCGTGGGAATGGCCAGGGGCGATCAGGCGACCGGACAGGTCGATCGAAAAGTCGTTGCCATGGTCGGTGACGCATCGATCGTCAACGGCCTGTCGATGGAAGGGCTTAACAGCGCCGGGACACTCAATCGTCAGTTCCTGGTAGTTCTCAATGACAATGGTATGTCCATCGCCCAGCCGCAGGGCGCACTGGCGCAGTATTTCGATCGAATCCGCGTCAGTCCCATCTACGGCGACTTCAAGAAACGGGCACGTGAAGTGGTCAAGCGTATCCCCGGCGGGTCGATACTCGAGGAAATCTATCACCGCGGCGGTGTCATGCTCAAGGCCGCCATCGCCACCGAGCATATGTTCGAACATTTCGGGCTGATCTGCGTCGGCCCGATCGATGGCCACGATATCAACTCGCTGGTCGATATGCTCAACGAAGTGAAGGACATCGATCGGCCGGTGCTCCTGCACTGCAAGACGATCAAGGGTAAGGGCTTTGATTTCTCGATGGGTGACCCCACCGCGTTTCATTCACCCAAGCCTTTCCGGGTCGACGGCTGCCGCGTCGAAGTGCAGACCGGCGAACGATCCTTTACCGCGGCCTACGCCGATGCCATGATCGATCTGATGGCACGCGACGATAAAGTCGTCGCCGTTACGGCCGCTATGCCCGACGGCACCGGCCTGTCGAAGGTCATGAAGCGGTTCCCCGATCGCACGCTTGATACCGGGATCTGCGAATCGCATGCGATGGATATGTGCGCGGGTATGGCGCGCTCGGGGCTTAAGCCGTTTTTCGCGGTGTATTCGACCTTCGCCCAACGTGCAGTCGACCAGATGTTCCAGGAAGTCGCGCTTCAGGGTTTGCCCGTTCGGCTCTGCATGGACCGGGCCGGTTATGTCGGCGGTGACGGCGCCGTTCACCACGGGTTCATGGATATCGCCATGTTCCGGCCGCTGCCCGGCGTCGTGCAGCTCGCCGCGTGCGACGAACCGAATCTCATTGCCGCGATCGAATTCATGAACCACTACGACCAGGGCGCCACCGCGCTGCGATACCCGCGTGATAGCGTCGCCACCCCGCCGCTCCAGAACGAAGTGCCGCCTTACACACTCGGCAAGGCGAATCGATTGATCGCACCGGAAAATAACGCCGACCCGCAGATTGTGATTCTTGCCTACGGCGTTATCGCCTGCCAGGCCGCCGATGCCGTTGCGACGTTGACGAAACAGGGCTATCACGTCGAGCTCTGGGACGCCCGTTTCGCCGTGCCGGTCGATATCGAATTGATCGAGCAGTTCGTTCATCAGCGTATTCCCGTTCTGACCGTCGAGGAACACGCCCTCGCAGGTGGTTTCGGCAGTGGTGTGCTGGAAGCCTGTAATGATCGCGGCCTGTCGACGCGGCTGATTCATCGGTTGGGTATGCCGCCACGATGGATCAACCACGACTCTCGCCGAGGTCAGCTCGCTGAAGCCGGCCTCGACGCCGCCGGGATCGCACGAACCGTTCGCAGTATTCTCGAATCACTTCACGAGGATACTTCCGAAATGGACGCCGTAGCCCCCGCATTGCACGTGCAGGACAATCGATGACCATTCGATTGCGTTGTGGCATGCTCTGCTCGACAGTCGATCGATCAATATGATTACTTATGACCCTCGGGACCGCCCTCAAGGAGGTACTTTCTGCTCACTGCCTCCGCCAGGTCGATATCGTTGATATTCGCCAGTGTACACAGCCACGCCAGCACATCAGCGAATTCCTCCGCCAGATCGTCGCCGCCCGAGGTATTCCCGCCCTGGCCGTTGGATTTATGCAGCGCCGTCGCCAGTTCACCGACTTCTTCAACGAACCACATGAAAGTCCCCGGCGTGCCGCGGGCCTTGTCCGTACTGTAGTAACGATCACGGATGAACTGCTGGAACCCGCGAAGTGTCAGATGGTTTTCCTGTTTATCGTTCATAGAGCCGCCGTTTTTATGATGATTGTCGTCTGTCAGGTCCGGCAGTATGACCGGCCTGTGCCGGATAACCGCGAGGCGTATGTATAGCAGACCGTTTGTCCATACTATATCAACCGATCTGCCTATAATATACCGCAATGTATCGATGTTACGGTACCGGGCAGACCCTGGCCGCCGACACACGGACCGAAGCATGGCCACCACAACGCTGAACATCATGGGTATGCGATGTGCCGCCTGTGTGCGGCATGTCGAGGAGCACCTCAATCGCGTGACGGGCGTAGAGGACGCTTCGGTCAACCTCGCCGCCGAGCAGGCGACGATCCGTTTCGACGATCAGCGAGTGACTGTCGATCAGATGATCGACGCCGTCCATATCGCCGGCTACAGCGCCCGGCCAGCCGTTTCGCAGCGTGACGCCGTCCCGCCCGACGACGGTCGATCGGAATCGCCTGCAGCACCGTCCGACAAAACCCAGGCTTGGCCTGCGAGGCTGATCATGTCGGTTGTCCTTGCAGTGAACGTGCTGATCATCGGCTTCGTCTGGGATTCGCAATATGCCGACTTCGTCCAGTTGTTCTTCGCATCGCCTGTTCAGGTGATTCTCGGCTGGCCGTTCTATCGCGGTGCATGGCGAGGCTTGAAGCAGTGCCGCGCCGATATGGACAGCCTGGTCGCGATCGGCACGTCCGTTGCCTTTGGTTACAGTCTCTGGGCCACGATAACGGGTGAAGGTGACGTCTACTACGATACTGCGGTACTGATCCTCGTTTTCATCGGGCTGGGGCGATGGCTTGAAATGCGGGCACGTGCCTCGGCCTCGTCGGCGATCCGCGGATTGATGGAACTACAGCCGACGATGGCTCATGTGCTCTCAGGCAATAAAGGCCGAAACGTACCCGTCGAACAGGTGAAACCGGGCGATCGTGTACTCGTCAGGCCGGGCGGTCGCGTGCCGGTTGACGGCGTTGTGGTCGAGGGGCGATCCAGTATCGACCAGGCCATGATCACCGGTGAGTCCATGCCCGTCGATATCGATATCGGGAGCAGCGTCTTCGCCGGATGTATGAACCAGACCGGCGTGTTTCACATGGAAGCGACCGCCACCGGCGAGGAAATGGTGCTTTCGCAGGTGATCGAGCTGGTCAGACGGGCGCAGAGCTCGAAAGCGAAAATCCAGCGACTTGTCGATCGTGTTGCTTCCGTGTTCGTCCCGGTGGTCATGCTTGTTGCCGCGTCGGCATTAGCATGGTGGTGGCTTTTCGCAAGTGATCCGATCGGCGGTATGATGGCCGCGATCGCCGTGCTCATCGTCGCCTGCCCGTGCGCGCTGGGATTGGCCACGCCGACGGCGATTATGGTCGGCACCGGTCTGGGCGCATCGCAAGGTGTTCTGATCAAGGACGCCGTCGCACTCGAGCGGGCCGGTAAGCTGACACATATCGTGCTCGATAAGACGGGAACACTTACCGTGGGCGAGCCTGCCGTGACGGATGTCATTCTCTTTGATTCCAATCTGTCACGCACACAACTTGTTCAGTACGCCGCGTCGATCGAGCATCTGAGCGAGCATCCGCTGGCGAAAGCGATTGTCGATTACGCTGCCGGGCACAATGTCGCACGGCTCGACGCAGGCGAGTTCCAGTCCATCACCGCCGGCGGGGTGACCGGCCGTGTCGCAGGCCGGAATGTCATGGTCGGCCGGCCGGGCGCGATTCGTGAATATAACGTGGCGATCACTGACGATGTGCTCGCCAGGTATGAGTCTTTGCAGCGACTTGCCAAGACCCCCGTTCTTGTCGCTCTGGATGGCACCGTGGCGGGTCTGATCGCTCTCGCCGATCAGATTCAACCCGGAGCCGAACAGGTCATCGCACGGTTGAAGCAGCTTGGGCTGCGGACCGTGCTCATGACCGGCGACAGCGAAGCCAGTGCGAAGGCTGTATCGGACAAGCTCGGGATCGATGAAGGGTTTTCTGATGTCCTGCCGAAACAGAAGCAGGAGAAAATCGAGCAGCTACAGGCTGAAGGCCATACCGTCGCCATGGTCGGCGACGGTATCAACGATGCCCCCGCACTGGCCACGGCCGACCTCGGCATCGCCATGGGCGGCGGAACGGATATCGCCAAAGACGCAGGTCATATCGTCATCGTCGGATCACGATTGGAGCATATCGTTACCGCCATCCGCCTCAGCCGGGCCGCCATGCGCCGGATTTACCTCGGGCTGTTCTGGGCGTTCATCTATAACACTGCCCTGCTACCCGTCGCTTTCACCGGCTACCTCAAACCCGTCTACGCCGCCGCTGCCATGGCATTCAGCTCAATCAGCGTGGTATTGAACGCACTATGGCTGCGATATACATGGAAGCACGGATAAGACAAGTTACGGTTTGAAATAACACATTTAAAATGCTTTAACCGGGGTGCCCCGGTTCCTCCGGAATCGACTCGGTCTGCCGCCTGCGATAATCGATCAGTCGCTGCTCGATCTGCTTATCTGATATAGCCAGTATCGCCGCGGCGAAGAGAGCGGCGTTCACCGCGCCGTGGCTACCCTGGCTCATGGTGCCCACGGGTATGCCTTTGGGCATATTGCAGGTCGACAGCAGTGCGTCCAGGCCGCCCGCCAGTTTGCCTTCCATCGGCACGCCGAGCACCGGCAGATGCGTCAGCGATGCCATTACCCCTGCCAGGTGGGCCGACATCCCCGCCGCCGCGATAATAACCTTCAGGCCCCGTCCCGCCGCCTTGGTTGCATAATCATGCGCCCGGCCCGGCGTACGATGGGCGGAGCATACCTTCAACTCACACCCGATCCCCAGTTCATCCAGCAGGTCAGCGCATTTCCGCATCACCGGCGAATCCGATTCGCTGCCCATCACAATCCCGACCTGAATGGTTTGATTACTTGCCATGGCTGAAATTATGACCGTTTCCATTCGGAAATCAAACAGTTACAGCAATATTCATCTTCCGTATCACAGCAAAGCAGTAACGTACCCCTCAAGAGGGGGCATCCGTTCCTGTCCAACTGGTTTGAGATTGCTTTGTGTCAGTGTTTGACAGTGACGTGCCCCATGTTACGGAGCAACGTAGCGATGCAGGCGGGTCGGATGCTCGAGTAGCAGCAGGTGGTTCACATCGTCGTGGAATGAACGTTCGTAGCGGTCGACGACTCGAGTTTCGAGATTCATCAACTGGCCATGGTTCATTGTCAGGCTGTACAGCTCAGGACTCATATCCAGCCAGACTGAACTGGCTGTTACTTTCTTACTGCTGCATCCGACCGACATGAGTCCGAGGCAGCCGATTACCGTCACGACACACACCACCTTCATGAGCTTGTACATGCTTTCTACCTCACATTTCATAAAGTATTGGATTGACTATAGCTTACCACAATTTATTTAAAAGTCAAGCAATAACGTTTTCGGTGGCGGGCGGCATGATCAGGGTGATGGGTTGTTCGCGTCCCGGTCGGGTGGTTCGGGCTTGGCAGGCCGGAGGCGGATGGTGACCTCCGTGCCAAGCGGGGGGATAGCGGCGGTATTGGCCTGCCACGCCTGGTTGTCGTTGTGGTTCATCAGCCGGTTCGGCCTGGCCAGCAGATCGTCGCCGAAGTTGACCAGCGATATCACCGTACCGTTCAGATCGGCTTTATAGACCCTGGCATCGGCCTGATCCGCGAAGGCCGAGCCGGTGAACAGCCAGTTCGAGGGCGTCATCATTTCGCCGGTCTGCTGGTTGACGATCCAGTTCCCCGCAGGAATCTCGCGTTTCACGCCGCTTTCAGGCAGGAGCAGACTGACTATGACGGGGTCGCCTGCCGGCGGGAGGATTTCATAACCGGTGTCGGTCTGACGCCACGACAGCGGCCGGCCGGGCTCGATGCCCAGCATCAGCAGTGACAGATGGATATGACTCGGCCGGGCTTCGGTGACCAGAATCGATTCATACTCACGACTCTCGGGACTGCACGCCAGCAACTCGATCCAGTCACTTTCACGAGTGACCACCGCGGCGTCCAGATCGATGGTTCGGTCCGCGAGGTTGATCGTCATATGCGGGAATGATCGTACTTCGTCCGCCACGTTCATAGAGGCATTCACCTCGGGTTCTGCCGACGCCGGTGCCAGGGCAAGGGCAAGCAGTACCACCGCAACGCCGACAGAACGGCAACCGCCGATCGGTCGCCATGTGAAATATGAAACTATCCCACGTGTCATCACGATTCATCATGGGCACGGAGAGCACGCAAGTCAACAATGAAACAAAAACAAAGGCCCGGCGAGGGCGAACCCAAGCCGAGCCCTTCCGGGGGCAATTCTGAACTGATTCTCTTGTTCTGGGTACGAATTAACCCAAGTGTAACGGAAATGGATACGTCAACACAACCGAAACTGTTCTTTCCATTACATATCCACAATTCCGGGAAATGATTTAACCCCGGTTGGCAGGAAGCTGTTAGCAGCATTTGCGATATGGGTATAATCCAATATACCGGTAACGATGACACCTGACGATCACAAGCCGCCGCCAAAGACAACCGCCGCACGCCCGCTTAATCCCGAGCGTCTGACGTGGGCGGCGTTACTTGGCCGGTGGATGACCTTCGCACGCAGCGCACTGGCCCTGCCGGAAAACGAAGAAGGCCGGCGACTACGCGAATCCGTCGCCGATATCATCACACTGCAGGCCGTCTGGTTTGCCTTGCAGCACCTCGATGAACTTGACAATGAACAGCGTGCACTCGGCCTGGACCGTGCAGAGCTTCTGATCAACCGGCACGCGCAATCACTTGCGGCCCGCTGGCCCGATGAACAGGCCATGCCCGATCTCATACGCGAACTAATCAACGACGTCGCAAATCAGTTGCAGATCGCCGCCTCGCGATTGTGTTAACCTGTAACCTGGAATCCGTCTCTGGGCCGGATATGCGACCTTGAACTTTGAACTAAAAACGCATGGCGGAACGACGAATCGTTCCGCCATGGTTTTCGCTCTCGATCCCTCGCTGTCACTGTCCGAAGCATACCGCGTCGAGATAGATCCAGTGGTTGGATCGGTTGACAATCCGCACGGTATGTTCGCCCGCTGGAAGCCCGCACTGGGTATAGACGACACATTGCATGGTGTCATTGTTGTAACTGAGGAAATCCATCCATCCCTTTCGCAGCCCGTCGATATAAATATCGGCATGTCCACCCCACGGCTGGCGTTCACCGATAACACTGATCATGGTACCGGTGAAGGTGAACTCGATCGCCTTGCCGTAGCCGTGTGCTTCGTGGGTCGAGCCGTTGTGCAGCTGGTCGTCCTCGCGGATAAACCACTCGCCTTCGGTGATCATACCGTCGTCCAGGTTATCCATGGTGACCAGATCGCATCGCGATGTCGCCACGGCATCGAGATACGTCCATCCGTCGCCGTTGGCCACCAGTTGAGCGCTGTGACTGCCCGGCTCGAGTCCGATTGCAGTGAAGATATCCTGCTGATGAAGCTGCGGCAGGCTCGAGTGGAAGCTGACGCGGCCGTGATGCAGCCCGTCGATATAGAGCTCCGCCGTACCGCCCCAGGTCTGACGCTCGCCGATCAGGCGAAGGAAGGTACCCTGGAAGTGGAACGAAGCCACGGCGTTGCTTGTACAGGTTTCGTGCGTGGAGTGCATGTACCGGCCGCCCCAGCCGGTCTGACTGGTCCACTGGCCGTAGTAGTCGATCTCCGGATTCTGGTCGTCGGTCATCTGGTAGATCGGCCGCTGAGCAATGCACAATTTGTCAAGATAGACGTAGCCGTTACCAACCGCCACTATCTTCAGTTCATGGATCGACTTGACCAGGTCGTTGCAGTGGTAGATAAGCTTCTGGAGCTGATCGGGGCTGTCGGCATGGAAGCTGACGGTATCACGATACTGTCCGTCGATATAGATTTCCGCCTCGCCGCCCCAGGTCTGCTGTTCAGCGAACAGTGAAACATAGCAGCCGTAGAAAGCGACACTCGCTTCAGCGCCCTGTTCGCAGGTTTCATGTGTAGTCGATCGGTCCCTCCCCCACAGACCTGACTGGCCGATCCACGTTCCGGTGTACTGGATATCCGGGTCGGTATCGTCCAGGGTGACGCGAGAGCAGAGTGCGAATTCAACGGCGCCGATATCGCAGACGATATTCGTATCACCGTCGCCGTCCATCAGTCGGCAGCAGCCTCGCTGGTCACAGCTCATACAGGCGGGATTGATATGCGCTGCGTCACCGGCGTCGATTGCGGGGCTTGTCGACGTCAGGGCGTGCGTCAGTGTCAGCCCGCCGTTATCCGCCAGCGGCCCGATCTGCGGGTCCAACGGCTGATACGCGTGGCCGTAAATATTGCCAGACGTCTCAAGGCCGTACGAACCGTCGATCGCACCGACCAGGTTATGGCAACTGGCCATATTCACATGGCCGCTGATATCGTCCGGTTCAGGTGAAGCGTGGCCGCCCCTGCGGTTGTCCGCGACGATGGTGTTATACAACGTCACGCTACTGTCCTGAACGCTCAGCCCGCCGCCTTCACCCGTTACGCCGGCATCATTACTGTCCGCAATGTTATAAGCGAGCGTGCAGTTGGTCAGCGTGGCGATCACATCCGCGTAACGGCAGTGGATGCCACCGCCGTTGGTCTTCGATATATTGCCGCTGATCGTCGAGTTGGCCATTTCAAAGTGGGTGGATTTATAAAGCTGGATGGCGCCACCGCCGCCGACGGGCCATTCGTAATCAGCGACGTTTCCGCTGAATAGGCAGCAGTTGATTACCACATTCGCATTGGCATGCGCGAACAGTCCCCCGCCGCCCCAGCCGCTTGCGATATTACCTTCGACGCTGGTATCCGCCAGCGTCGTGTTCGAGGGCAGGTACCCGGTATGGATCCCGCCGCCGGCGTTCAAGGCCATGTTATCCACCACCCGGCATCCTGTGAGTACAAGCGTACCCCCGGCGTTGTACAGTCCGCCGCCGTAATACGCCTTGTTCCCTTCGATCACCACGTTGTTCAGTGACGCCTCGCCGTTCTGATCGACCTGAACGGCGCCGCCGAAGTTCTCCAGGTGCGCCCGCGAGCGTACATCGCCGCCTGTCAACTGAAGACCGGCGATTGTCGCCGATCCAGCGGACGCAATTCGCATGACACGCGACTGGCCGACGGCATCGATCGTCAACAAGTCGGCGCCCGGACCTTCAATCGACACCTGACCTGTTACCATCAACTCATCCGCCGAGCCGGCCAATTCAATCGTCGCCGGCCCGCCGGCGGTCAGCGCCGGATCGAATACAATTCGGCCGACCCCCGGTTCGGACGACGCGAGAAGGATCGCTTCTCGCAGTGATAGATCGCCGACAGAATAATCACCGTCATTTTCATCCGACACAGTCGAAACCGTAATAAGCGAACCTTGCCCCGGACACGGACTCGTCAACATCATCATCGAAGCAACTGTCAATACCAACACCAAACGCGCAAACACTTGCAGCTTGTTCATGTTGAGTCTCCCGGAAATAGTATGTTAATGTCAGTTCGGAACCACAACTTTAAGGTAGGTCAGCTACGCCTCGAACCAGTACTGGTCCTTCTCGCCCACACACGTATCTTAGCAACGACTTCAAGTCGTGCAAGGTTACTTTTCCGTCAATTTTCAGTTAGCACATTTTTGCATTAATCCACCCGACACGAACACGCGGCGGTGAATAGTATGATTGTCAATGACAAGCATCTTTCCGCCCGTTTCGCAGGGCGGTAATAACTTTGAATGAAGTTATGATCCCTTCGCAATCACATCAAGATAGGATTTCACCGTACGGGTAATTCCCCATTCAATCGCGTCAGCGATCAGCGCATGCCCGATGGATACTTCATCGATACCTTGAATCTCAAGGAACCGGCCGAGGTTCTCGATATTCAGATCATGCCCCGCGTTCACACCCAGACCGAGCGACCGTGCGAACGCGGCAGCTTCAGCGTAACCCGCGGCGACTTCCGCCAATCGATCAGGGTGATCCCTGAACGCGGCGGCATACATTTCGGTATACAGCTCGATGCGATCCGCGCCGGTACGCGGGACAAGTTCGATCGCACGGACATCCGGGTTCATAAACAGACTGACCCGCAGGTTCAGCTCGTGCAGCTGATTGATAATCTCGATCAACTCGCTCACATCGCCCGACAGGTCCCAGCCGTGATCGGAAGTTGCCTGGCCGGGTTGATCGGGCACCAGCGTACATTGATCCGGTTTCACACGCGAGACGATCGCCAGGTACTGCCCGATCAGCGGATTGCCCTCGATATTGAATTCCCGATCACGGTACACAGGCTGACGGATCAGTGCGGCGATATGCTCGACGTCATACGGCCGGATATGGCGCTCATCCGGCCGGGGATGTACGGTAATGCCGTGGGCACCCGCATCCAGCGCCAACCTGGCGATTGTCACCACATCAGGGGTCTCGCCGCTGCGGCTGTTGCGGATCAGCGCCACTTTGTTCACATTCACACTCAACCGTGTCATGTTTCTCATTGTATATCCCGGTGCCGATCATGGATAATCACGGCCGATGTGGTTTGGAATGGCGTGTCGGATCGTTTACGATTCGTCTGTGCCGCTGATTATCGACTGCTACAACGTGCTGCACGCCGAGAAGCCGGAACTACTAGCCGGTCTCGATGAAAACGCGCTCTGCCGGGCGCTCGACGCCAGTCCGTGGTCGCGTGACCGGATCACACTCGTCTGCGACGGCAAGCCCAAGCCGTTGGGCTTTACACGTTCGCCGGTCGATACCGTCGAGGTAATCTACTCCGGCCCGCTTCGGACCGCCGACGAAGTGATCATTCACATGGTGGACCGTGACAGTGCACCCCGGCGGCTTCTCGTGGTCAGCAGCGATCGTCAGATCAGCACCCATGCCCGACGACGCGGCGCACGGGCCATTGGCAGCGAGGCGTTCCTCAAGACGCTGGCAGGCCACCTTCACCGGAAATACCAGCAGCGGGCCGATTACGCCGGTAAATTCGACGATCAGGCCGTCCAACCCGATCAGGTCGACCAGTGGCTGCGAGATTTCGGTTACGACCCCGAGAACCACAAGCCACCGCCGCGAGGCCAGCCAGATGAAGATGCAGGCGAAGAAACCGAAAACGACGAACTGGACGGCATCTGGCCGCCGTGGTGAGCTTTTTTGCGTTAACGGCCGGAAAAGTGGATACTTGACACCTCGCCGGCACGTATCACCCCGGCCGGTCGTACGGAGCAGAACCAGCTATGAACAGTAAGCAGTACCCCTCCAGTAATGAACCAGCCGGCGGCGAACGGAAAGACAAGCCTAAGTCAACGTATAACCGGGTCTTATTGAAGATCAGCGGCGAGGCGTTCTGCAAGCCAGACGGGTTCGGGATCGACGGCGAGGAACTCGAAATCATCGCAAGCGAAATCGCCGCCGCCGCTCGCGTCGGTACGCAACTCGCCGTGGTCGTTGGCGGGGGTAATATCATCCGTGGTGCCCGGCTGGCGAAAGAAGGGCATATCGACCAGGCCACCGGCGACTACATGGGCATGCTCGGCACCGCCATCAACGGCCTGGCGCTCAAGGAGATGCTCGAGAAGATCGGTCAGCCGGCAAGAGCACTCAGCGCGATCAACCTCTCTGCCGTCGCCGAAACGTTCATACGAGGCCGGGCGATACGGCACCTCGAAAAAGGACGCGTGGTCATCTTCGTCGCCGGCACGGGCAACCCTTTCTTCACCACCGATACCGCCGCTGCTCTCCGCGCAACGGAAATCAACGCCGATGTATTGCTCAAAGCCACCAAGGTTGACGGCGTCTATGATAAGGACCCGAAACTGCACAACGACGCCAGACGATTCGAGTCGCTACAGTTCAGAGAGGCGATCAACCGCCAGCTCAAGATCATGGATCTCACCGCCTTCTCGATGTGCATGGAACGGAATATCCCCGTTATCGTGTTCAACATGAAAGAACCCGGCCATATCGCCGAGGTGGTCAGCGGCCGGCCGCACGGTACACGCATTGTCGTCGAGTAAGTCATCTTTCGAGGAGTCAGGTTATGGACCTTGACGAAGTTCTACTGGAAGCCGAAGAAGCTATGGATAAAGCCGTCGAGTACACCCGCAGTGAACTGCGAGGCGTACGTACCGGCCGGGCGTCGACCGGGCTGGTCGAGTTTGTCAAAGTCGACTACTACGGCTCGCAGTCCGACCTGCGGCAACTGGCGATCATCTCCACGCCCGATCCGTCGACTATCGTTATCAAACCCTTCGATGCATCCAGCATCCAGGAGATCATCAAGGCGATTCAGACCTCAGGACTCGGACTCAACCCCATGGCCGACGGCAAACAGATTCGCCTCAACATCCCCCCGCTCACCGGCGAACGGCGAAGCCGACTCGTCAACTCCGTCAGACAGATGGGCGAACAGGGCAAAGTCACACTACGAAACGCCAGACGCGACGCCAACAAACAGATCGATCAGGCCGGCAAGGATAAAACACTGCACATCAGCGAAGACCAGGTCGAAGACGCGAAAAAGGAAATACAGGACCTGCTCAAAAAATACGAAACCGGTGTCGACGACCTGGTGAACCAGAAGGTCAAGGAAATCCAGGAAGTCTGACGCCGGTAACCCGGCCGATCAGCCCTGCTTCATTTCACTGCACCGGATCATACTTCATACACGCTTCAGAAAATAGTTCTTTGCGATTTTCCGTGGGTGACAGGTTGACGGGCCCTTAATTTGGGGGACCCCCAAGTGAGGCGTCGGCCGGCCTGTGACCTGCAATAACAGCAAATCACCCCCATGAAGCTTTCACACTCACGTGGTCGTGCCAGCACGGACTGCAGTCCGTGGGGAATTTTCCGACCAACGAGTTAATCGGGCATGGCGGCAAAGAACATTGAGGTAATGAAACAGTAAGGCAGGGATATCCGTAGCCTACAGAAGTTTTTGTGACCGGCTTTGTGGCCGACCACAAAAACATCAGTGGGCTTGCCTGGTGAGTTGTGTGAACTATCGGTGTAATCCCAAATTGACAATCGAGAAATAACAATCCCCTCCCATTCATCCCCGATACTCATCGGCGTACTCATTGGGTACCCCATCTTCCTCATCCTCTTCATCCTCTTCATCCTCGTATTCCCCATTTTCCACTTCGTTGCAGTCATTTTCGATTTCGTCCGATTGTTCGTAAAGTGTGCCGCGTGATTCCGCGGCGTCGGCGTCGGCTTCGGCCTGGGCTTTCATGGCCTCCCATTCCTCGACGGAGATGTTGACTTCACGTGCCTGCGAGCCCTTGTATTCACCGATGATACCCGCCTCGGCGATCTGCTCGATGAGTCGCGAGGCACGTGAATAGCCGATAGTCAGACGGCGTTGGAGCAGTGACACACTCCCGCGGCGTGTTTCGAGTACGACCTGAACGGCATCCTCGAACAGCGGATCACGTTCGGTTTCACTTTCGCCTTCCGTGGCGGCCATCGCCGACTTGATCTGTACGAGCTGAGGCTCGAAGTTCTGGTCGGCGATCTCCTTGAGGAACTTCACTGTCATGCGTATCTCGACGTCATCCACCAGTGTACCCTGCGCCCGCGTCAGCTTGCTTGACCGCGGTGAAAGGTAAAGCATATCGCCCTGCCCGAGCAGCAGCTCGCCGCCTTTCTGGTCCAGCACGATCCGGCTGTCCATCCCGCTGGCGACCTTGAAGGCGATCCGACTCGGCATATTCGACTTGATCAGGCCGGTCACCACGTTCGCCTGCGGCCGCTGCGTCGCAAGGATCATGTGAATCCCGATCGCACGCGCCTTCTGTGCAATGCGGACGATCGAGCCCTCGACCTCCTTATTCGTCATCATCAGGTCGGCCAGTTCGTCCACTACAAAGACGATATAAGGCAGTTTCTTTGGAATGCGGGCTTCTTCCTCCTCGTTCGCCGGCTGCATCCGTTCCTTAAGCTCCTCCCATTCGAGCTTGTTATAGTTCGCAATATCACGAACACCCGCCTCGGCCAGCAGTTCGTAGCGTTCGTCCATCTTCGTCACCGCCCACTCGAGGATCGCCGCTGCCTTGCTCATTTCCGTCACGACGGGACACATCAGATGCGGCACATCCTTGAACAGACTCATCTCGACCATCTTCGGATCGACCAGCACGAGTTTCAGTTCATCCGGGCGTCGGGTATAGAGGAATGACATGATAATCGAGTTCATACACACCGACTTGCCCGAGCCGGTCGTCCCGGCGATCAGCATATGGGGCATGGAAGCGAGGTCCTGGATCAGCGGGTTGCCGCTGGCGTCCTTGCCGAGGAACATCGGCAGCTTCATTTTTTCGACCAGTTCCGGCCGAACGGATATCAACTCCTTCAGTCGCACGCGTTCCTTCTTCAGATTCGGCACTTCGATACCGACGGTATCCTTGCCCGCCATGTTGGGTACGATCCGTATATTCTGCGCCCGCAATGCACGAGCGAGATCGCTGTGCACCGCGTTCAAGCGGGAGACCTTCGTACCGGGCGCCAGGCGCACTTCAAACAGCGTGATCACCGGCCCGGAGTCGATACCGACAACCTCGCCCTCGATGTTGTACTGGCGTAAAGCCGATTCCAGCTCGACCGCCTGGTCGCGGACAATGCGTTCCATCTCTTCGGTGAAATTCGACTCCGGCTCCTCGAGCAGGTCCAGGCCGGGGAACTTGTAACCGGAGAAATCCACTTCACGCGGTGGCGGTACATTCGACGACTTGGCGGCTCGCGGCGCGAAATTGATCGGCAGCTTCTGCATCTTCGCGCGAAGCTCCTCGGGATCGAACTTTCGTTTCTTTTCCGCCAGGTACGCACCGGGCGCATCGGCGGCTTCACCTTCTTCTTCAGGTGGCGGCGCCTCGTCGCTCTGCTTCTGATGTTCCTCGGGATTGAATGATTCGGTCGCCCCGAGTCCGCCTGCATCTTCATCGATCATATGGTCCGCCGCCTCGCGACGACGCGATCGGCTTGACCGAACGGGAATGTCGCGCGATGACGATACACCATCCGATTTCCTGCCGGTAAAGGGCCATTTCAGCTTTGGCATGCGGATCGTCGGACGCGGCAGGTGGAGCAGTCGGATCACCGTACCGCCTGTGGTCCGAACGAGTGACAGCATCAACCGGTCCGCCGCCAGGATGGCACCGATCCAGAACGCCACCCCCAATATCACCATTGTCCCCGTCATAGCGAACCGTCCGGCGAGATGGTCGTTGATATAGAGTGCCAGGAGCCCGCCCGAAACCGGCATGCCCGGCTCGGTTCCTGTTATCACCGTCGGGGCACACAATCCGATCATCGCACTGGCGGCAACCGTCATGAGCACAAGCCCGAGACCTCGCAGGACAACCTGGTTCAACCGCCGGCCGACAGCCAGTAACACCAGCCACGACGCAACACCCAGCATCGCCAGCCACACACCCGGGCCGATCAGACGGTACGACTGATACGCGATTATCGCGCCGGCCCGGCCGATCCAGTTCTTCACCGGCTGGTTGTGAATGGCAACGTCATGGGCAGGCGGGTCCGCAGGATGATAACTGACCAGCGACGCGGCGATCAGCAGCCAGGCGCCCATCAGAACCGCCCACAATACGTAACGCAGAATGACCGTCCGGCCACTTGCCTGCTCCTGTGAACTCGATTTCCTTTTCCTTGCCATCTCGTTCTGTCACCCTGAGTTAGAAGCGATCCGATCCGGCGCAGACACATCGCGCCGGCCACTAGCACAAATCGGCAGAATCACGTCATCGACGCCAAAGTTCTGCGAACAATGGGTGGTATGATTACGCTAAGCTTATCCGTGTTTGAACTGCCGTAAAACGTTGGTGAATCGAGACGTTGCCTGATATTTCGAGGTTTCACCACGGGCAATCCCGGTGAATCGAGCTTGTCCATGCCGCTCCATATCAGAGGATTACATTACATGGAGAATGGAACCATGACTATGAGCCGGTATGCCCGAATCCGCCGCTGCCACGGCCGGTCTCGGGCAGTTCATCGACCTCCTGCCAGACGGTACGCGGTACGGGCTTGACGATCATCTGTGCGATCCGCATTCCCGGCGTTACCTCGAATGTCGACCCGCCGTGATTGATCAGTGCCACCATCACCTCACCGCGGTAATCGGCGTCGATCGTTCCCGGCGTGTTCGGCAGTGTCACGCCATATTTCGACGCCAGACCCGATCGCGGCCGGATCTGTGCTTCGTAACCCACGGGAATCGCCATTGCGAAGCCGCAGGGTATCAGTCGAATCTGACCCGGCTCGATCGTCACAGGCCCGGCGATCGCCGCATGAACGTCCATGCCCGCGGCATGCTCGGATTGATAATCCGGCAGGGGAAACTCGATCTCCGGCCTTACTCGCTTGATCGCAACGGTCACCACATGTTTATCAACACACAACTCATTCATAACAACATCCTGTCCTGCTGGTGGTTCTGATACATTTCATGAGGGCACGTTTACCATTCACCGTCGAGCATCCGTCCGATTGCGTAAGCCACGCCGTGCCTGTCGTTGTCACGTGTCACGTGCCGGGCATGATACTTCACTTCGTCAGCGGCATTGCCCATGGCGATGCCGCAGCCGGCGCCGACCATCATGGCGATATCATTGATCTGATCGCCGATGGTCGCCACCTCATGATCCGCCCAGCCGTGCTGAGCGGCGATCCACGAAAGGCCACGCCACTTATCGACGCCCGACGCGAAGATTTCAAGCACATGCCGCTGGTCCTCGGGTTGCACGACGGGCACTGCGACGAAACTATGAACGAATACGCGGTCGCCGAAGTGCTGCTTGACCTTGTCCGTCACCACATTGACGCGGTCACCGCTCAGAATCATCCCGACACGAAGTGTATGATGCAGGTCCTTCGGTGTCACATCGCGCTTCGTTCGCACGCGTGATTCCGTCAGCTCGAACCATCGGTAGCTCCGCTCCTCGAGCTCGCCGTGGCCGGTGACCAGGTAATCGCAGCCGGTCAGTTCCGCTTCCTGGAACACCAGCACCGACTCGAGCTCATCCTGGAGCAGTTGAACGATCTCGATCGCCAGGTGCGGCTCGATGATCGCCAGATCGATACTGCGTCCGCTGGCCACATCGACGACCGACGCGCCTGTTACGAAAACTCCCATATCCAGGCCGGGGATACGATCGAGAATATACTTCGCCTCTCGCCAGCCTCGCCCGGTACACGGCACCACATACGCCCCCGCCTTCTGCGCATGGGCGATGGCAGTGAGATTTTCGTTACTGATCCGGTCGTTGCCGTCCAGTAACGTGCCGTCGAGGTCGATACCGATCATGCGGTAAATCATGATAACTGCGTGTGGCGTCTGGCTTGAGGCTCGTGGTTGTTCGGTAAGGGGATATTCATCATTATCCTGATATTATAGAGCCATTGGGAATGGCCGTATAATCCCGACTCCTGAGGCATTGCCTGCGGTCTGCGCAAGCATCATGTCGACTGACGGCCAGGCTTGTGGTTTGAGGTTCAAGTCAATTTGACAATCAGAGATTCGGCGACATTCCAAAAACTCAAAGGCCAAGGCCAGAGGGCCGTTTTCTTCAGCGTTCCTATAGCAGTGGCGATAAGAGTGCTGCGGCGTTCTCTGTATAGCGTTTGATGGCCGGCCGGCGCCGCCAGTCAGGCAGATCGACATGGTGTGAATCGGACAGGTACTGCTGTTGGGCGAATCGCAATTCGCCGGTGATCTGCGGGCCGTAGAGAAGGACATTCAACTCGAAATTGAGGTAAAAGGACCGGATATCGATATTCGCCGAGCCGAGTAGTGCGAACGCATCGTCAACGGTGATAGTTTTGGCATGGAGCATACCGCCGCGGTACTGGCAGATTTTCACACCGCTTTCGATCAATTTATCGAAATAAGACCGGCCGGCGGCGGCGACAAGATGATGATCACTCCGCTCGGGAACGATAATCAGGACTTCGACGCCGCGTTCAGCCGCCATCGACAGCGCAAGCATGGTCGGCTCGTCGGGTACGAGGTACGGCGTGGTCATGATGATCTTCCGCTGCGCGCTGTACAACGCGGCGAGCAGCACACGTCGGAAGCTCTCGCCCTCATGACTCGGACCCGTCGGTACGACCTGTGCCGGAATATCGCCTGCCGTATGCAGAGAAGGGAACAGGTATTCATCATCAAGTCGCTCACCGGTCTCGAACCGCCAGTCATCGAGAAAGACCATCTGGCACTGGCTGACGACCGGGCCGGTGAACCGTCCGCTCAGATCGACCCACTTCCCCGCCCACGGATGGCCGTAATCTTCCTCGACAATGTTATGACTGCCCGCGTAGGCGATCCGTCCGTCGATCACTGCGACCTTGCGGTGGTTCCGCAGATCGATCCTTGCCAGCTTGCGGCGCCAGGGTGCGACCGGCAGCATGGCGTGAACGTGAACGCCCTGTTCACGCAGTTCGTTCGCTAATCCTTTTCTCAGCATCTCACGCGAGCCGGCGGCGTCGACCAGCACGCGGCAGATCACGCCCCGGCTCACCGCTCGCTTGAGCGCATCGGTTACCATGTGCCCGATCGCGTCGAGGCGAAATATGTAATACATCAGATGCACGTGATGGTGCGATGCGTCGATATCGTAGACCATTCGGCGATGCAGATCACCCGATTCGGCGATCAGCTCGACGTAATTGCCCGCGACGATCGGGTTCCCGCTGATCCGCTCGGCGTGGACGATCATCGTCTGCTGCTCGGGCGCCGTCTGAGGCCGAACCGTATGCTGTTTCAACATGGCGAGTCGGCCTTCCTCACGGGAGGAATGTATCACCTCGCGATGATAAACCGCACGGCGTTTACCCAGGTAATTCACACCTACCAGCAGATACACCGCCAGTCCGAAAACCGGCAGCAGGAAGATCAGCACCAGCCATGCCAGCGACGTAGCAGGTGACAACTGCCGGCGCAAAATCACCACTGCCATCACAATGCGTATCCCCCATTCGAACAGTGCATACAGAATCAGCCACGACATCTGCGACTCCCATGCAACCCGGCCGACATGGCCACGCCGCTCAAATCACCGGCCGTAGCGACCGCCGCCGCTCGTGACGACTTCGCCCGACAGGCACCGGTTCAACTCGACAACGAACTGATCGCAGACCATGTTCATATTCACATTCGTCGCCAGCAGCGACTGCGCCTCGCCGATTGCGTCGATCACACCGAGCCACGGCTCCATCAGACGATCACTTGCCGAGGGGTCCGAAGGCGTGCATTGTTCTGATATCGACCACAGCTTCTGTCTGGCGTAGCGTGCGACCATCGACCACATCAGCCCCGCCGCCATCTTGTTTGCCGCGTCTTTCGAGGCGTTTTTGTGACTGTCGACCCACGCCGTGGCGAAGTCGTTGATCATGCCGAATATCCGACCGCCGAGGTCGGCTGGTGAGCCGCCGCGGCTCATCGTATCCAGCATGGGCAGTACCTCACGAGCCCATTCAAATAACCGGTAATCCATCGCCAGCTTCGCACGACCGATACTGCCGGATGCGAAATGAATCACCCAGTCACGGTTGTCCGGTGCAATCGAATCGTCATAACCGGCCAGCCACTGTCCGATGCTCTTGTCCGACAGCGGCATGAACGCTATGCGTTGGCAGCGACTTCGGACCGTCGGCAGAAGCATATCCTCACTCGACGTCACCAGGATCAGGAGCGTACCCGCGGGAGGCTCCTCCAATGTCTTGAGCAGTACGTTCTGGCCGTACGGAACGATCAGTTCGGCCTCGTCAATGATAAATACCTTGCCGTGATTCATCGCCGCCGATTTGAACGCCGGAGCTTCATGAAACTGGCCGTCCGAACTCGTACCGCCCACCACATGCTCGCGCAGCAGATCGACGGGGATATTCAACTGCTTGCGTCCGCGTAGGGCGGTGACGCTTGAAACACTGCATAACTCCTTCACCACCACATGCAGGTCAGGATGCGGACTGCTTAACGATGAATCATCGTCATCATCATCTCGCTCGTTTTTGCGGTCACTCGCGGCGAACAACCGGCACGCCGGGCATCCGCCGCACGCGATCACACGTCCGGTGAGATCGCGTTCAGGATGATGACACAGCCGTATCCGCGCGAACGCCATGGCCGTGGTAAACTTGCCAACACCCTGCGGGCCGTGAAAGATAAACGCATGCGGCATACGATCGCCCGACAGCAGCGTCTGCAGTATATCGATCGCACGGTCCTGACCCAGAATCGCGTCCATACCGGTTATCATGACATACAGTGTAAAGGGTTTACCAATCAAGTGCCAAAAATCAGATAGACACTATTACGATTTGATAAAAATCCGTATCAAAAGATGATTTCAGCTTTGCAGCAGGCTATGCTTTCGCAGTAATGAATAGTTCAAGCATAATGACGCGGAATTTTCAACAGCTTCTTAACGCCTCGCTTGCCCGGAGAGTCGATATCAATCCGGACCTGGCGATCTTCCGTATTCAGCCGGACACGGGCTGGTTGACGGAATTTCAACCCGGGCAGTTCTGCACCATCGGCCTGCCGAAGCGTGAACTCGAGCCGCACGACGATCTCAGGGAAGCCGATCTGCCCCGTCATCGCCTGCTTAGCCGATGCCTGATCCGACGCGCCTATTCCATCGCATCGCCCGCCACACAGCGGGACAGTCTGGATCTGCTCATCGTACGCGTCGAACACGGCGGGTTCACGCCGCTGCTGTGGGACCTCGAACTCGGCGACCGGCTGTACCTCGACGAGAAGATCAAAGGCAACTTCACACTCGACGACGTACCGGCCGGTAAGAATATCGTCATGATCTCGACGGGTACGGGACTTGCGCCTTTCGTCTCCATGCTCATGACCTACCGCGGCACCGGCCGGTGGAACAAACTCGTTATCATCCACGGCGCCCGGCTCGCGGCGGACCTGGCGTACAGCGACCTGCTCACGCAGATCGCCGGCGATGACCCCACCGTCCATTACCTGCCGACGCTCACTCGCGAACCTGATCCGCACTGGCCGGGACTCCGCGGCCGGGTCAACCACATCCTCGATAACGGCGACTACGAACAACAGACCGGCTGCGAACTCGACCCCGCCGACACCCATATCTTCCTCTGCGGCAACCCCGCCATGATCGACCAGCTCGAATCCTCACTCGCTATAAAGGGCTTCACGCCGCATAACCGACGGAACCCGAACGGAAATATTCATTTTGAGCGGTTCTGGTAGAGAACATCTAAACTTTGTTTAGAGGTGTTTATAAGATTATCAAGTTGCCTAGGTTTGTAATGTTTCTTCAATTGGTGATCTTAACCTGTTGTTGAGGTAACTGGTCTGCTATTGGTTTTCTGGCTGGTGCACAGGTACTTGATGAAATTGGATAGCTTTTGGGAGACGGTCAGGGCTGTTCTGTGTAGTGAATTGAAATTTTCTATGTTGATGTAGCCCAGATCAATCGCAGCATACGGTTGAGAACGTACCTCACCACAGGTATTTCCTGCTAATATATCTCCATGTCTTCCCCATGGCTCATCTGGCTTATACTCGCCTACCTGGCCGGTTCGATTCCCTTCGGGCTGATCATCGGCCTGGTCAAGGGCGTTGACATTCGCAAGCAGGGCAGTGGGAATATCGGCGCGACGAATGCTGGACGTGTGCTCGGCGCAAAGTGGGGTGTAATCTGTTTTGTACTCGATGTACTTAAAGGGACCGCACCGGTACTTGCATATAAACTGGTTGTGATAAATGCGGGTGATCATCACGATAACGTCATGATCACACTGCAGTGGATGTCGATCGCCGCCGCAACGATGCTGGGCCATATCTATCCCGTCTGGCTGAAGTTCAAAGGTGGTAAAGGTGTCGCCACCGGCCTGGGCGCACTGCTCGGACTCTGGCCGGTGATGACACTCGCCGGCGCCGGCGCTTTTGCCATCTGGCTGGCCGTTGTCCTGGCCACCGGCTACGTCAGTCTCGGCAGTATGATCGCCGCGGGATCTTTGCCCGTCCTGGTTACCGTTATCGCATTGACAACCTCTCAACTCGTTGCGGCTGAAATCGGCATTTATGTTACTCTGACACTCTTGCTCGCGGCCATGGTCGTCATCCGTCACAAGACCAATATTGCCCGTCTTCGCAACGGCACAGAATCGCGTATCAGTAAACGACTATTCCCCTGAAACAACGAACAGAGATACGGACAGCGAGATTGTTCGTGTTGAATCCTGCCTCACGTCGGACAGGCTTTCGGCTTGAAAATCGAAAATTTAATGCAGGAACAATCGGAGTCCGGACATCACCATGACCATACCATGTTCATTGGCGGCGTGAATCACGTCATCGTCGCGTTTCGAGCCGCCGGCCTGAACGATGTACTTCACGCCGGTCTTCGCTGCTCGATCGAGGTTATCGCGAAACGGGAAGAACGCATCCGACGACAGGACAATACTATCGAATCCGGCAAGCCACTGCGTCTTTTCATCGGCCGTGATCGGATCCGGCTCGGCAGTAAGCTGGTCTCGCAGCAGCTTACGCTCGCCGTTACTTAAATGGCTGAACCGGATGAACTGGTCAAGTACATTGACCTTCTCGCTACGCGGCAGGCCGTCCAGGTACTTCAGCGCAAGCGCCTTCGGATGCTGCTTGAGCAGGAACCGCTCGGCCTTCTCGCAGCACAAGCGTGTACAGGCGATGCGAGACTGCTGACCCGCACCGATACCGATTGCCTGGCCGTCGTAACCGACAGCGACCGAGTTCGATTGCGTATGCTTCAGTGCAATGGACGAAACGATCATCGACTCGAGCGCATCGGCCGGGATAGCTTTTTGCTCCGTCACCACGTTGGTGAACAGATCCTTATCGATTACACAATCGTTATAAGATTCTTCGATCCGCAGCCCGAACACGGTACGCGACTCGATCGCAGGCGGCTGGTAATTCGGATCCATCTCGAGAATGGTATAACCCCCGCCCTTTTTCTGCTTGAGCACTTC
Organism: uncultured Phycisphaeraceae bacterium; assembly: GCA_964425365.1. Classification (GTDB taxonomy): domain Bacteria; phylum Planctomycetota; class Phycisphaerae; order Phycisphaerales; family Phycisphaeraceae; genus CAYRND01. The sequence goes on along the minus strand of CAYRND010000007.1, from coordinate 15,894 downwards.
GAGGGCATCCTGATCGTAACCGGGCGAGATGATCCCATCGGAGACCTCCGGCTTGATGATCTTCGCAAGCGACAGGTCGACCGGCTCACTGACGGCGATGAAGTCGCCGAACGACGCCACACGGTCGGAGCTGCGTGCCTTGGCATACGCCTGGGCAACCGGCGAGTAGTCCGCCGCACCTTCATAGAAATGGGCCTTGCAGAAGGATTCCGCCAACTCACCCGCCACCGCCGCCCCGGCTGGCGAAACATGCTTGAACGATGCCGCCGCCGCCTTACCGGTACCGGACTTCAGGTCCCTCACCAGTTGCCACGCCCGCAGCGCATCGAGCATATTGATCATACCCGGCTGGCCGTTCACCACACGAAGCGGGCAACGGTCACCATCATACACCAGTCGGGCCGTCTTCTGGTTCGGATTGCATCCATACTTGAGCTTGATTTCCATTTGCCTGTTCCTGCTGAGGTTATGGCCATGTGTCACGGTCGTCATCGCGTCAAATTCCTTTCCGTTTCCCCATATCCTAACACATTTCCCGCCCGGCCAATCCCCAACCCCGATTCGCCCTCATCACCACCAGTCAATCCGCTGGCACACTGCCACCGATGGACTATAATACCCGACTGACAACAGGCAAAGTCACACATGGGCCATTGGCGCAGTTGGCTAGCGCGCTTCCTTGACATGGAAGAGGTCACTGGTTCAAGTCCAGTATGGCCCATTTAATACAATTACCCTGCGAAATGGGCATCAGTCCATTTTAATCCCGCATGCAACATTTTCTCAGTACCAACCGGCTCCTGCAGCGGTGGCACGCCGGCAGCCCGTAAATCGCACTGTAACCGGGCGAACGTTCAGGCAACACGCATGTTTTGATATTTCGCTTGAAAACGGGAGTCGGCCGAGTCAGCGGAGGTTTTTCTACCCAATCATACGGAAACGGGTTTTATTACCGTAGGTTCCTGTTAAACCGAATTCATACCTGTTTCAGCGTGCGATGAATGGTATTTCGCAAAAATACTACCCCGACCAGCCCGCCTTGAATTCAGCGATCGCGGCTTTGAAATCCTCCATCAATTGATCGTCAAATGTGTTCTTCTCCGCCAGCCTGTCACGCAGTGCCTTCGCCGGTCCGGCGAAATGCTGGACCAGCGCCGCCGCGAACGGCAGAACCTGGTCAAGTGGCAGATCATCCAAGACGCCCCGCGTTCCCGCGAAAATCTGAATGATCTGATCGATCACATCCATCGGCTGGTACTGGGGCTGCTTCAACAGCTCGACCATACGCGCCCCACGATCGAGCTGTCGCTGCGTCGCCTTGTCCAGCTCGGTGCCAAGCTGAGCGAACGCCTCCAGCTCGCGGTAAGCAGCCAGGTCCAGTCTGAGTGAACCGGCGACCTGCTTCATCGCCTTGACCTGTGCATTGCCGCCCACCCGACTCACGCTGATACCCACGTTGATCGCCGGCCGGACGCCCGCGAAGAACAGCTCCGGCTCAAGGTAAATCTGGCCATCGGTGATTGAAATCACATTCGTCGGAATATACGCCGATACGTCGCCTTCCTGGGTTTCGATAATCGGCAGCGCCGTCAGCGACCCGCCGCCCAGGTCGTCGGAGAGTTTTGTCGCACGTTCGAGCAGTCGTGAGTGTAGGTAGAACACGTCGCCCGGATAAGCCTCGCGGCCGGGCGGGCGACGAAGCAGCAGTGACAACTGCCGGTACGCCACCGCCTGCTTGGACAGGTCATCGTAGATAAGCAGGACGTGCTTACCTTTGTCCATGAAGTATTCGCCCATACTGCATCCGGAATAAGGCGCGATGTACTGCATGGGCGCGGGCTCGGCCGCTGATGCCGAAACGATCGTGGTATAGTCCATCGCATTGTTGTTCCGCAGCGACTCGACCACACCCGCCACGGTGGATTCCTTCTGACCGACCGCCACGTAAATGCAGTAAACCGGCTGGTCCGTCTGATGCGTGTAACGCTGGTTGATGATGGTATCGATCGCCACCGCTGTCTTGCCCGTCTTACGATCGCCAATGATCAGTTCTCGCTGGCCCCGTCCGATCGGAATCATCGAGTCGATCGCCTTGACGCCCGTCTGGAGGGGCTGCTTGACCGGCTGGCGGTCGGCGATTCCCGGCGCGATGATATCCACCTTACGTCGCTCGGCGGCCTGGATGGGGCCCTTACCGTCGATCGGTTCGCCCAGTGCGTTGACCACGCGTCCGAGAATGCCATCACCGGCGGGTACGGACAGCAGCTCGCTGGTCGATCGTACCGTCATGCCTTCCTTGACTTTGAGATACTCGCCGAAGATCACCGCGCCGACGATGTCCTGCTCCAGGTTCATCACCTGGCCGTTGACTGTTTCGCCGCCGCCCACGTCGAACTCGAGCAGTTCGCCCGCCATGGCCTGCGACAGGCCGTAAATCCGGGCGATCCCGTCACCGACCTCCACCACGGTCCCCACCTGGGAAACCTCAAGCTCGCCGGCGTAATGCTGGACTTCCTGTTTTATGACACTGGTGATTTCCTCGGTATTGATCTTCATCTAAGCTGCTCCGTCATCGGGTTGTGCCGGATAATTAAAATTGCGATTACGGTTATTCAACAATCGCCGTCAGCTCTCGCGCCTTCCGGCGTCCGGTGTTTAACATGTTCTGTTCCATCACCTTCAATTGCGTGGCGATACTCCCATCGATGAGTTGATCGCCCACGCGAATTTTCATACCGCCGATCAGGTGCGGCTGCTCGTGCTGATGGATCACGATTTCCTTACCGCCGAGAACTTCGCCCAGTACCTGCGCGATACGATCTGACTGGCCGTTCTCCATCCGAGCCGCCACATACGCGTCGATTTCGACAATGCCGTGTTTCTCTGCGACCAGTTTTGCGAACGATACCGCGATGGCGGCCAGCCGGCCCGACCGGTTCTTACGGTTCACCACGTGGAGGAATCGCAGCAGCAGGTCTGAAACCCGGCCCGCGAATATCCGTTCGATAATGTCACGTCGCTCGGTGACACTCAACGACGGACTGTCGAGCAGAAGTCGAAGCTGCTCCTGGTGCTCGATGAGCTGGCCGATCTGGACCAGTTCCTCGGCGATCGCCTCGAGCAGGCCGGCTTCATCGGCAAGATCAAAAAGCGCCTGCGCGTAAATGTTGCTCACTGAATCTACCTGGGTGTGCATCGATATTTCAGTCCCTGATCATGACATATTTGTTCATTGACATTAATTGTCCTTCAGCCGCCCCATCTGCTGAAGCGACTGATCGATAAGCGACTGATGATCCTCCGGCCGGATTTCCCGCTGGAGAATTTTCCCGGCGACCTGCGTCGCCAGGACAGCCGCCTGGCCGTACAGTTCCGTGATCGCCTGCTGCTTGGCGATATTGATCTCGGACGCCGCGCGGTCCTTGAGCTGAGTAATCTCGCCCCGTGCCTGGTCCTTGAGCTGCGCTGCCACGCGCTGGGCATCCTGGCGGGACTGCTCGATCACCTGCTGCGCCTCCTTCTGCGCTTCGGTCAACTTCGCCTGGTACTGCTCCATCTTCGCCGTCGCATCAGCGGCGGCCTGCTCGGCCTGCTCCAGGTCGCTCTTGATTTTGTCTTCACGTGCCTGCAGGCCTTTAAGGATCGGCGGCCAGACGAATTTCGCCAGGACTGCAAAAAGGGCCAGAAACAGGACGATTGTCCAGACAGCCGTGCCGAGGTCAGGCGTGAGTAACCCCGGCTGCTCGTCATGCGAGTCGCCGTGCGCGGCGTCATGCTCGCCATGAGCATCCATGGCGTGTTGGGTATGCTCCGAGCCGTGATGATCCGCTCCAGCGACGAAGCCGACATCACCTGCCCAGAATAGCAGTCCGATCAGGATGAGCGTCCATGGTAATATTTTCATAACACGATCCTTCATAAGCGTGTTATCGCTTGGCCGGGGGGATTGCCCACATCACCCGCCGATCAGGCCGCTGACGCTGCCGTTCAACAGGATGGCGACGATCAATGCGAAAAACGTGAATCCTTCAATCAGCGCCGCCGAAATAATCATGTTGGTGCCGATACGACCGCCCGCTTCGGGTTGACGGGCGATGGATTCGACGGCGTGACCTCCGATATTGCCGATCCCCTTGGCGGCGCCTAATACCACCAGCCCCACGCCGATCCCGATACCGGCAAGTGCCAGACCTGCGTCACCAATCAGCGGCATACCTTCCGCAAGTGTCAATAATGTGCTGAACATAACCATGCTCCTTGTCTATGTTGTCAACTTCAAAAAGAGAAGTACCCGGAACGTTGACGTATCCCGGGGTGATTTTTTCACGATGTCGCCGGCGCCGAAGGCAAATGGCCTTCGTGCTCATGTTCCTCATGGCCTTCATGTTCGTGAACTGCGCCTGCAGCAATAAATAAGACGGTCAGGAATGTGAAAATATAGGCTTGCAGGAAAGCAACGAACAGTTCGAGCATACTGATTGCCAGCGATCCCAGTATCGACGGTGCAACGACGGTGTAACCGATCGCCGCGCCTGCAGCGCCGGCCATGAAAATCATGCCGAGTAAGGCCGCTATGACCAGGTGCCCGGCAACCATATTCGCAAAAAGTCGTACGCACAGCGCGAATGGCTTGACCAGCGCGCCGACCAGCTCCAGAAGTATCAACAGCAGAGCGATCGGCAGCATACCGATGGGTTTGAGTGGAACGGGTGCAAAGTGAGCGAAGTATTTCAGGCCGTGCTCGCGTACGCCCACGAAATGAATCATGAAAAACGCAACCGCGGCCAGCCCCGCCGTGATACTGATATTGCCCGTCGCCGTACCCCCGAGATGGGCGGCATGCGGATCGCCGGTGAGTAACCTTGCCACCGGGCCGATGGGGACCAGTCCCAGAAGATTACAGAATAAGATGAAGAAAAACGTCGTCCAGATGTAATAAATGTATTTGTCCGTCAGATGCCCCAGTGCCGGCCGTGTCATCTCATCGCGTAGAAACTGGCAGATCACTTCGAATAACTGCGCCACACGACCCTTTGTGACATACTTTTCAACACCTTCCTGCTTGCCTACTCTGGCTCGCGTGGCAACGTAAGCGAATGTGAACAGGACCAGTGCCGCGGCAACAACTGTCATGATTACGTGATTGGTCACAGGGAAACCCGCCACCCGAAACACTTCATGGGGCAGGACATGACTCATCAGATCATCACCGGATGCCAGGAGTGGTGTATAGATCACGTTATCGTCTCCGAACCTGCTGCCGCCTGATGCTCAGTGGCCGTATGATCGGCTCGATCCATCGACGCGATCAACCGGCAGATCAATACCACCTCGATTCCCAGTAAACACAGGTACCAGCCAGCCATCCAGCAGCAGACACGCAAGAGGTCTTGTTGCATGAAATAGCCCAATAGAAATATCCCGACGATACAAATGGACATCCGTAAGAGCAAGCCCAGAAGAAAGCCCTGCATGACACCTGTTACACGCCATCTGGCCAGAAACACAACCGGTGTGAAAGAAATCACCGCTGCAACCAAACAGACGATGTAAGTACCGGCTATGATCGGTAATAGAGAAACAGCACCGTATACGGCACAAGCTCCGGCTGCAAGGGCAAGCAGCGGCAGCGTTATCGCGGTTATGACGAATATAAACCGCGAGAGTGAAAGCCTGGGTGACGTGTTGGCAGCCTGCTCTGGATTCATCCGTGGTGTTCTGGTTATCTGTTTGCCTTAATCGCTTCTTTTACAAGGTTATATAATCCCCCCACAATGCCCAGTAATGCGCCGATGGTCAAGCCCCAGGGATGGCTGTCGAGCCATTGGTCGATCCCATAGCCCAGTAATGTCATGATGCCTACCACACCGGCAAGTTCCAGGCCGATCCCGACCATGCCGAATGCTGCCCGGCCTCGTGCGGGGCGATTCGTTGGGGATCTCTGGCCGGCTGCATCGTGAGGACGTTTGGACATGCCGACGTACTGGCCTCCTTCGATATTGTCCTGGTGTCTGACAGTAGCCATTCGCATCCATGCCATCCCGACTGTAGCAGGTCTATTTCATCTGTCGATCATCCCAGCGCCGCCGCGCCGCCGATAATTTCCGTCAATTCCGTCGTAATTGCCGTCTGCCTCGCCCGGTTGAAATCCCGCACCAGTGTCTTACGCATCTTGCCCGCCGCGTCAGTCGCAGCCTTCATCGCCACCATTCTGGCCAGTTGTTCGCTGACCACCGCTTCGTTGAAGCACTGGAACAGCGTCGTCTTCACGGTGACCGGAAGAAGCTCGTTCAGCAGCTCTGCAGGCGGCGGTGAAAAATCATATTGGGCGATCGCTTTGACAATCCCGGCCTCGTTATCATCCACCGGGTTCTCCAAGGGTAGAAGCTGCATGATCCGCGGCCGCTGTCGTGCCATCGACTCGAACGCCATGGCAATCACGCGAACCGCGTCGTAGCGCCCGGCCGTATACTCGGCCATATATCGCATCGCCAGTCGCTCCACCTCTTCGTACGCAGGTGTATCCGTTATCTGGCTGTGGAAGACACTCAGCGCGATCTGATTGAACCGGCAGAACGCCCGTCCTTTCTTGCCGACCACCTCGACATTCATTCTCACTTCGTCTCTGTCTTTCAGAAACTGGCGTAATGTCCTCAAAACATTTGCGTTATAGCCACCGCACAGGCCCCGGTTGCTTGTGATTACCAGGACCAGCTCCTCGCCCGTCGGTTCGGCAGGCGGCTTAAGCAGCGGGCTGACAACGCCCATTGAGCCGCCCGAATCATCGCCGGCCAGTGCTTCCGCCAGTTCACCCACCACCTCGCTGATCTTACGCGTATAGGCCTGTGCCGAAGTCGCTCGACGCTGCATCGCCTGAAAGCGGGCGGTGGATATCATCTGCATCGTCTTCGTGATACGCTGGATATTGTTAACCGCCTTGATCCGGCCCTTGATTTCACGCGTCTTGCCTGCCATGTTGACGTATCATACCTACTTTAACACACTGGGCAATACAATATTAAGCAACACCGCAAAAAAGGATTTCAGGTCATGCGAAAAATCACCATCCTTGCATGTCTCTTAATGCTCTGCTCAATGTCGGGTTGCCACTCTCTGCTACCGCTGCGAAAACCCGAGCAGCCCAGTGGGCCGCATTTCACCATCATGACATACAACATCGGCTGGACCGGGCCGACACCCGGCAGAACACGTGAAACCATCGAACGGATCGACGCTGATATCATCTGTCTCCAGGAAACGACATCCGAGTGGGAGAAATATTTCCGCGCCAAATTCGGCAGCCGATACCCCTATGCCCGGTTCCAGTTCACACCCGGTCGACCGGCCGGTGGGCTTGGGATCCTCTCGCGTTACCCGATCAGCCAGGTCGCCGAGGTAACCAATCACATCGGCTGGTACAACGGCTGGGTCGTCGAAAGCTCCACACCCGTCGGAAAAGTCCAGATCCTGATCGTGCATCTCAAACCCGCCATCGACGAAACCGGTGAAACCTCACCCGGCGGCGTGCTCGTGCCGGCCAATATCCACCAGCAGGAAATCAGCCGTTTTCAGCAGTACACCCAATCCGACATACCCACCATCGTCGCCGGGTGCTTCAATGAGGACAACAACGAACAAGGCTCCGCGCTGCGTTGGCTGAAAGATCACGGCCTGACCGACGCACTCGCCGAATTCGACCGACAGTCTCCCACCTGGTACTGGCAAAGCGGCGGCCTGAAAACGCAACGACGACTCGATTACATCTTCTATTCACCCGAACTCTACTGCTTCCAGGCCAGAGTGGCTGACACCGGCGGCTCAGACCACCGACCCGTCATCGCCGTGTTCGGCAAACCAGCGAGCAGCTAATAGCACTCCCCGCCATGTTAACCCGATTGCGGAAAAACAGACGCCGCGACACGGCAATGTGATGACAAGGGGAAAACGCTTGTGTTTTTTTTATACATTCCAAGCTTGCGATCCTGTTAATAACCAGCTCGCGTTCTGCTTCTGAACGTGCGAAAGTAAATCTGTAATCTGTGGAATTTTCCCGCCTGTTTCAAGCATTCTTACCTGTTTTGTGCAACGACGCCAGATCCGCCAGCATGGGAAGCACCTGGCCGAGTTCGAGCATCGTGGAGGCATCGGATATCGCATCGGCGGGTTTGGGGTGCGTTTCGAGGAACAAAGCATGTACACCCGCCGCTACGGCACATCGTGCCAGTAAATGGGCACGGTCCGGTCGCCCGCCCGAGCGAGTGACCTCACCGCCCGGTTGCTGCGTCGAGTGTGTAACGTCGAAACACACCGGCCGACCCAGCGCCAGCAGATCGCCCAGGCCGATGAAATCATTCACCAGCCGGTTGTAGCCGAAAAATGTGCCACGTTCGGTCAACATAACACCCATCATCTCGCCGCCGGCCTCGACCAGCTTGGTTACGACGTTAGACATTTCGACCGGGGCCATGAACTGGCCTTTTTTCACATTCACAGGCCGGCCTGTCTCGGCGGCGGCGACGAGCAGGTCCGTCTGGCGGCAGAGGAAGGCGGGTATCTGGATCAGATCAACAATCGCTCCTGTCGCGGTCGCCTGGCCTGGTTCGTGGATATCAGTTGTTACCGGTACCGCGAGCTGGTCTCTGACGGTTTCGAGCATCTTCAAACCGTCGGTCATGCCCGGACCACGCGACGAGTGGATGGAACTGCGGTTGGCCTTGTCGAAACTCGCCTTGAATATATAGCCCAATCCCAGCTCAGCGCATCGATCGCGAAGGGCTCCTGCGATATCCACACATAACGACTGTGACTCGGCCACACATGGTCCGGCGATGATTGCAAGTGGCTGTCCCGGTCCGATACTGACCTGATTGACTGATATTGTGTTTGCCATGGGTCTGCTGCTTCTGTGGTTGTTGATCTTACCCAATGTGCTTATTGACTGCACCGTGGGGGCATGTTCGCAATTGGAAAGTATTGTGCGGCTTCGATGTATTCACTGCATACTGCTCCGAACGGTTTTACCGTTGGTTCATGATCGCGACGCTCGACGAACAGCCGATCCGGTCGGCACCGGCGTTAATCATGCGATTGACATCATCCCGTGTGCGAATGCCGCCGGCGGCTTTGACTTTGAGTGTCATGGCATGCTTCTTCATCAGCCTGACCGCCTCGACGGTCGCGCCGCCCGCGGGGTGGAACCCCGTCGAGGTCTTCACAAAATCGCAGCCCGCGCCCACGGCGGCGACGCACGCGGTGGCGATCTGATGCTCGGCGTCGCGGGCGTCAGCCGACCGCATCAGCAGCGCCGATTCGATGATTACCTTGACCACGACCGATTCCGATACATTCCGCACCGCTTCCACAAGCGGCATGAACTCGGCGCGTGCGGCATCGACGTCACGAGCGATCAGGTTCGGCAGATAAGCGACGAAATCAATTTCATCCGCGCCGTCCTTAACCGCCGCCACGGCTTCGGTGATTTTCACCGACGGTTTCATGCAACCGTGCGGGAATCCAACCACGCCGCAGGTGTGGATGCCCACACCATCAACCGTTCGCTTGAGCAGGTCTCGGACCTCCTCGACGAACCGGCCGTGTACACAGACCGAGGCGAACCGATATTGAATTGCCTCACGCACCAGGTTCGCGATATCGCCGCTGGTCGCTTCAGGCTTCAGGTTCGTATGGTCGATCAGACTGGCAAGGTTCATCGGTTTGTTTAACCTTCTCGCGGAAGAATGCGGCAAGCTCGTCACGGTAACGGTCTTCCTGCACAATCTGCAGATTCAGATGGCCGCCGCCTTCAAAGATTACTAACTTACCCGCTTTCGCCGCCGCTGCAATCGCCCGTGCCGACGCGGGGTGGCACAGCCGGTCGGCCGAGCCATGCAGAACAAGCATCGGGCAGTCAAGCGAGGCGGCATGGTCACAGGCGTCAAACCGGCCGAACCGCCGGTCGACCAGCGTCAGTACCAGCCGGCACAACGAAATATACGGTTCACTCGGCTGGCGTCTGATCTTCATCAGTCGCTTCAGCGGCTCATGCCACGTGCGATACACGCCGTCCACAATCACCCCACGGATGCGGGCTGACAGGTCGCCACCGGCCATCGCCGCTGCCGCCAGTGCGATCCGGCCGCCCATGGAACTGCCGTACAGGACAACTTCACCCGTATCATGCAACTGTTCGATGACCATCTGAACATCTCGCCATTCACGAATACCCGCGTAACTTCGCGGCGAGGTCGAATCGCCATGAGCGCGAAGGTCAAATATCACAATCTGTTTCGCATGGGGCATGAACCACCGCACACGACTCAGTGAGCCGAAGCGGCTGTCACCGTAGCCGTGGACCATTATGACCACCGGCCCGGCCGGTGCCCCGCCGCGAATCAGCCAGCCCGGACTCTGATTCATTCCGCCGTAGGAAAACATCACCGATTCCGCCGTCAATCCCAAGTCGGCCGGGTCAATCGCATCGCCTGACGCCAGGGCACGGCCCGCCGACTTACGCGGCGGATATAACACGATATACAGCAAACGAAGTACCAGCAGAACACCCAGACAGCCATACGCTATGATGAACAGCGGCAGCAGGCCCGAAATAATATTGATGACGTCCATCAAAATCCATTACCTCAACATCTATGTCATGCGAATCATAATGTAACAACTACAAACGTGAAATAACCGGGGCAAATGTGACGTAACCCATATAAGATTTCGATTGAAACCCTTTGGAAATCACATTTTTGCTTACCCGGGCCTGTCGGCATTGATGTGTATGGAATAACCGGCGGTCGATCACACACTGATCCCCGCGCGTGTTTTCGGCAGGTAGACACAATCCGGTTCGGCAGCAAGCGGGTCGCCGGAGAGGGCATAGGCTCGTGCCCGGCTGCCGCCGCAGATATCGCGATATTCGCACTTCCCGCATTTGCCCTGCAGCTGGTCGGGGTCACGTAATGCGACGAACGTCGGATCGTTCTGGTAAATATCGACTATTGAACGCTCGGGGAACCGGCCGCAGTCAACGGGCAGGAAGCCCGAGGGATGAACCTCACCGGTGTGACTGATGAACATGACACCCTTACCGTCGTTGATCCCCAGCGGCCCGCGTCCCACACCGCGTTGCGGGTCGCCGCTGTGCTGAAGGACGTACCGTCGGTAGAACGGCGCTTCGGTTGTCTTGATGCCGAACGGCCTGATCTGCGACTGCTGCCAGAGTTTCTGAAAGACCATCTCGTATTGAGGCGGATCAATTCGCTGCCGGTGCAGGCCCCGCCCCACGGGTACAAGGAAGAAGACGGCCCATAAGACAACAGCCATCTCCGCCAGCATCTCGGCGATCGTGTCGACCTGGTGCACGTTCCCGCGATGAATCGTGGTATTGATCTGTACCGGCAGGTTAATTTCGCGGGCGGTTGAAACGACATCGATCGCCCATTGAAAAGTGCCGTGTACGCCGCGTAGTGCATCATGCGTATCAGCGTCAACGCCGTCGATACTGATGGCGATCCGCTTGAGGCCGGCATTCTGCAATCGTCGCAGCACTTCACGGTCGAGCAGCGGCGTGGCGGAGGGTGCCATGGAGGTATGTAGTCCCCGTTCTGTCGCGTAACGGGTCAGTTCGATGACATCGGTACGTTTGATCGGGTCGCCGCCGGTAATCACGAGCAAGGGCGGCCTGTTGAACTGCATGAGCTGATCGATAAGAGCCTGCGACTGACCGCTGGTCAGTTCGGCCGGGTCCGGCTCTCGCCTGGCAGCGGCCCGGCAGTGGCGGCAGACCAGATCACAGGCTCGCGTCACTTCGTAAAAGACAAGAAACGGTGAACGATTAAAATCGAAGTCCTGTGTTTGATGACGGGTCATACTGATTCTATTCACTTTGAGGTCTGTCAGGCGATCCTATGCTAAGATGGCTATTTCGGCAACGGCGACGACTCGTCGCTGCCGGCGGAAGCACAGGTGTAATATGTTTTTATTAAAAGGATTATTGCAATGCAGGCAACACTGACCCGCGAACTGGAGGCCGCTGTGTCGGCGGTATCGCAAGCTGCGATCGCCTGCCGGGCCGTCCAGCGGAATCTCGTTTCAGCCCGGACACTCGAGAAGAAGGACCGCAGCCCGGTTACGGTCGCGGACTTCGCTTCGCAGGCGGTGGTCTGCGGCCTGCTCGCCGATCGGTTTCCTGATGACCCGGTGGTCGCCGAGGAAAACGCCGATGAACTGCGAAAGCCGGACGCTGAAACGATTCGCCGGTCTGTTTGCGAACATGTTCGAAGCGTCTGCGGCGAAGCGGTGGGTGAGACTACCGTACTGGACTGGATCGACCACGGCGCAACGAGCGCTGGTGGTGGTACGGGCCGGTTCTGGACACTCGATCCCATCGACGGGACCAAGGGGTTCCTCCGGGCCGAGCAGTACGCGATTGCTCTTGCGCTGATCGAAGATGGTCGGATCGTTCTCGGTGTGCTCGGCTGCCCGAACCTGCCCTGTGTGGCAAGTCGTTCTGACGAAACCGGTGTTTTAATGACGGCCGTAAGCGGCGGCGGTTCGCGTTGGCAGAATCTCGGCGAAACGGACGAAGGTCGGCCGATCCGGGTCAGTGACGTCAGCGATGTTTCGCAGGCCAGGTTCGTCGAATCCGTCGAGTCGGGTCACAGCGACCAGAGCCAATCCGCTCAGATTGCGAAGCTGCTCGGCATTACCACTCAGCCCGTTCGACTCGACAGTCAGGCGAAGTACGCCACTGTCGCACGCGGCGAGGCGTCGATCTACCTGAGGCTGCCCACGAGCGGTGATTACCGTGAAAAGATCTGGGACCACGCGGCTGGCAGTATTGTCGTTGAAGAGGCGGGCGGGACCGTCACGGATATCACCGGCCGGCCGCTTGATTTTTCCCACGGGCGGAAACTCGAAACGAACCAGGGCGTGGTCGCAACGAACGGCGGTGTTCATAACGAGGTGATTCGTGCGGTTGTTGAAACGCTTGGATTGTAGTGGGATTACCATTAATCATGCACAGCCGGCCGGGCATGCGTTATGGTTGCGGGATCTGGCAACGGGGGGAGTCCGGCGCCGGCACGTATGTAGTTCTGATTTGTAAGTTCATTGGCCATGTTCCTGATGGTGATGGTTTCGATATGTCCATCAGCATGGATCAGCACGACATCGTCGAAAGGTCCTGGTACAGGGTTCACATCGGGGTCGGGGTACATGACGGCGATCCAGAGTTTCGGATCCGCGTTCGAGAAGTTGATGCGGTGATATGTGAAAATGTAATCACCCAGCCGGTGTGCAATGATATTGGCGGGCAGGGCGGCAATGGCGGCGGTTTGTGAAGCCTGTTGAGTGGATGGATCTGCGTTTTCGTATTGAAGCAGGTTGATCTGTCCAATCGGTACGTCCTGAAGGCGGGTCATTGTGGAGGGTGAAAGGAACATGAACACATGACTCATGGACTGCGGGCCGGATGAGGGTCCGGCGGGGGTTGAAACCAGTTCAATGGCATGTTTGGGTCCCTGGTTACCATGACTTACCGCGTAGGAGATCAGGGACTGGCCGAGCATTCGGGATTTAATACCTGCCTGGTTGAAGCTTACGTGATGCGGTAACAAGGCTGACATCGCGGCGAACAATGAAATGGCCAGCGTAATGAGTGACACCGGCCAGGTCAGCACGGCGAGCGAGGCTTTGAGGCCGCTTACCTGGTGACGTCGGTGGATCATGATAATTGCACTGACCATCCACCATATCCACGCCAGCCAGCCGAAGTACCAGCCGATGCACGGCACGGCGAGAAGTGCATTGGCCCCGGAGCTGTAGCAGAAAGCGATATGCGTTTCCCTGATCGCGGCGGGTGGTCGCCTGCTGATCAGCAGAACGCCGTGGGTAATCAGGCTCCAGATGAACAGGTTGACCAGGAATAGGAATATGGCAACCACGGGTAAAAACAGGCCGACACCCAGACCTGCAAATCCTGACATCGGTATGATGACAAACATACAGATCGTCATCGGCAGTGCGGCGACAAACATGTAAACGAGCTGGGAGAGGCAGGCAAACCAGAGTGCCTGGCTCAATGAACTGTTATAGGGTGTAATCTGCATGAGTCTGCCGGGACTTGCCATTGCCATGACGATGGTCTTGAACCAGCTTTTGAAAGCGCCTTTTTTTCTGCGATTGAGCCATGGGTTCTGTTCGACGGCGGTATATTCTTCATCGATATTATCCGCCGGTCGAAGGACCATTTCGTCCATATCGATGCTCTGCCCGCAGTGTACGCAGTTGAACTGCCGTGGCACGAGATGGCCTCTTGCGTCGGTACCATAGTAAGATTGATCGCAATGCGGGCAGCAGAACCTGACGGTATTGATCTTGAATTCATAGTCGCTGGGATAGAACGTAGTGCCGCATTCGGGGCACTGGCGCCCCTTCAGGTTCCACAGCCGATAGTCACAGATTTTACATCGCATGAACGGGTGCTTTCAGTCAAATGTGCCGTTCTTACGGCTGATCGACAATTCCGACTGATTCGGAATAATGTGAATCTGTCCCGGTTTTCGAAACGAACCATTGTTCACACTGCCGGATCACAGAGGTACGTGTCAGGAAGATGAGCAGGAAGCCGGGCAGCACCATGCCCCAGACCAGATTCATGCAGGCTGAAATCGCGGGCATGACCTGAAAGAAGATATCAGGCGGCCCGGGGCCCTGCGTATTCTGTGACATGGTTTCGAATGATTTCATCTGGATGTAATAGATCATCATACTCGATAGCACGACATAAATAATTTTGATGATTGACCAGTTGATGAGCCATACGCGTGCGTTCGGCGTATAGCGGACTAATCGTATCGCTGCCGACATCAGCCATATCGCCAGGACGAGTCCGGCGGCCGGCATGACAATCATGATGATGAGCTCCGCCGTTGTCTGTTCCGGAAACGTTTCTTTGAAAAACGGGGTCAGAACGAGTGGTGCAACGATTCCCCATATACTGCCGAGAATACCGAATGCGGCGATAATGATAGAGATAATTCCGATCGCCATGGGCCAGGTCGGCCGAACCTGTTGAACCGCCCCGCCGTCCGGTTGCACAGGCGGTGCCGCCGGTAGACCATCACCCCAATCTGGTAATCCATGATCTGTCATGTATGAATCTCAGCCGGATAATGAAAAGGGTATTATAAGTGAATGTGTACAGGAGAGTCGTTCAAGGTTATTTCGATTGGTAATTGAGGGATTACAAGCGGCGAGTTTCAGGGCTGTCTGTTGTCGGTCGGCGATATTCTGCACGGCCTGCCGGCCGTGGCGCGGTATTCATGTTTTTTTGTGTGTTATGGCGAGATCAGGCGGTGACGTCGATGATCTGGCCTTTGCCGGGATCAGTTGAAGTGATTGCCTGCTGCATCTGTGCTGCGTCCTGAAGCATTGACACGACGGCCTGTCCCTGGCTCTTTGCGGCGTCGAGCGATTGCTTCATGACGGCCGTGCTGACGGCATTGGCGAGTTGGCTCTGTGTGGACGCTGTAATTCCGGCGGTTATATCTGACATGCCACTTGTATCGGCGGATTCCGGGAGCGACCTTGACAATGATCCATGAAGCAAAGAGCAATGAGGCCGGGAACGAAGGAGCAGGAGGTCTATGGCCTTTAGTCATTATTTTTCAGCACTTTAGCGTTCCTTTGGCCATCTGATCGGCTGTTCACCTGCCGATGCAGAAGGTGCGTAAGTAGTTGTCAGAGTCATAGATGCTGATAGATGTGCGAGTGAAATTGCTGTAGGGTCATGTTTTGCAGATATTTAAGTGTTTCTGCATAGATTTGCGGGGTGCGTGAAGCGGCTTGGGGCTTGAGGCTTGGGGCTTGGGGTGGAGAACCATGGGG
>CAYRND010000006.1:0-46447 GCA_964425365.1 uncultured Phycisphaeraceae bacterium | reverse complement strand
ATCAGGTCACGACTGAAGCGCACCAGGGGACCTTGATAGCGCTGTAGTGTTAACAGAGGGTGGACTGAAGTGGTTAGGTATATCATATTGCGAGCATAAGCAACACTTTCCTGTGAATACAAGGTATGAGTGATACACTGTCCGTTTGATGTGTGTCCGTTTGATGTGATATTTTTGATATGGCCTGTATCCTGCAGAATCTGCCGGAGCTATTCTTTTCGGATAATGACGGTTTCGCCGCCTGCGACGCGGAGCGTTTCTGCGGCGGAGTCGTTCCGGACGGCGATTTCGAGGCGGTTACTGCTGCCGAAGTAGGCGACGAGTTTTTTCGGCTCGACGTCACTGAATGTTTTCCGGATGCCGGTCAGTTTTTTACCTTCGATTTCGATCTGGACTGTGGCGTTAGCTGCAGTTCCCAGCCACTTGTCGAAGACTTCCTTTCGGACATTGGTGATCAGGTTGCCGAACCGGTCGGTGAGCAGAATGCCGGCATGGATGGTTGACGCGTCCATCTCGATATCGGGCAGATCGATCCGGATGATCTTCTCCATCGGGTCACCGAGCTGATCGATAGGCACGCCGTTGGCGAGGTGGGCCGCCACGGGCGCGAAGATATCCCGGCCGTGGAAGGTTGGACTGACAACCGGCAGGTGATATTCGGAACGGTTCAGGCGAACGGCTTTTTTCATGGGATACCGGTCGAGCACGGCGGTGAAGATACTGTTGTCCGGGCCGACGAGCATGAACCGGTCGGTCTGGACGGCGATCGCGTTGCGATTGCTGCCTACATTCGGATCGACCACGGCGACGTGAATGCTGCCGTCGGGCATGGCATCAACGGCGGCATCGAGCATCAGCGAGCCAGCCAGAATGTCCTGGGGCGGGACATGGTGTGTCAGATCGATCACTGCGACACTCGGCGCCATTTTCGCAATGATGCCCTTCATCTGGCCGACGTAGGTATCCTGCAAACCGAAATCCGTCAATAACGTTATCACCATATTAATATTGCTTTCGCTGTCTGGCAGGTGGTATGTTCAACTGCTTACGATACTTCGCCACGGTACGACGGGCTATATCGATACCGTGTTCCTTGAGTTTTTCAACAAGCTGGTCGTCGTTCAGCGGGTTCTGTTTGTCTTCCTCCGCGATGATCTGCTCGAGCTTCGCCTGGATGGCGGTCCAGCTCATTGCATCGCCGTCGCCGGTTTCAGTCCCGCCCGAGAAGAACATGCGAAGGGGAAATATCCCGCGTGGGGTCTGGAGGTATTTTTCATGGACGGCCCGGCTGACCGTGGCGACGTGGATGCCGAGTTGATCGGCGACGGTGGTCATCGGCAGGGGGTGCAGCGCCTGCGGGCCCTGTTCGAAGAAGTCTCGCTGGGCCTGGATCACCACATTGATCACACGCAGCAGCGTGTTGCTCCGCTGGCGGATCGCATCGATCAGCCAGCCGGCGGATCGCAGATTATTACTGATGAACTCCTTCGTCTTTTTCTCGACACGTGCATCTCGCAGCATTTTTTTATAGGCGGGATTGATATGCAGCGAAGGCATTCTGCCGTGCGTCAGCCTGGCGGTATAACAATCATTTTCTTCGTCATATTCGATAATGGCATCCGGGGTGATCGTCCGGGGCTGGTCGCTTACCAGCATACGGCCGGGATGCATGTAGAACTGCCTCAGATTACTGATCGCCGCCTTGAGCGTGTCGATATCGATATCCATTGCCTTACTGATTTTCGGCAGGCGGTTGGCTTCGATATCCTTGAGATACTCAGCGACGATAGCCCGTTCAACGGCCAGGTCCGCTTCCGGGTCCTGTTTCCGCCTGGCGTCGATCTGAAGCAGGAGGCATTCTCTCAGGTCGCGTGCTCCGATCCCCGCCGGCTCGATGCTTTGCTGTATGACGACCAGCGCTTTTTCCAGGTCATCTGCGGTAACGTCTTTCGGCGCCTGGTCGAGAATGGTCGGCATGTCCGTACGCAGGTAGCCGTCATCGTCGATGTAACCGATCAGCAGCTCACCGGCTTTTATGACCGCCGGGTCATTATCCAGCAGATGCCACTGTTCGATGAGCTGGTCATAGAGCGGCAAACCCCTTGCTTCCGTATTGGCCATGGCATCCATCTTGGCGTCGCGGTCGTCATGCCGGCCGGCCGTGGTGTAATGGTGGAACTCGCCGGTTTCGTAGGTATTGGCATCCCATGCTTCGCCGTATTCCTCGGAGATATTACTCAGGCGTTCGAAGTCATCGACGTTGGTCTGAGTGGTGTTGGTCTCGTCAACGATCAGCTCGCGTTCACCTTCGCGGTTATCGCGATCGTCCTGGTCACGCTGGGCTTCGAGCTCTTCACGGTCGTAGCCCGGTTCTCGCAGTTCAAGTGTCGGATTCCCGGCCAGCTCCTGCTCGATGCGTTCCTCCAGCGCCTGTTGCGTCATCTGGAGGATTTCCATCGACTGGATCATCCTCGGCGCCAGCTTCATCCGCTGGTCGAGACGCATGTGTTGGCCGGTGTCGATTCTCATAAGAGTATTATACCTGTTTAAATCCGGTCAGGAAGCACGGTTATGGTATTTTATCGTCAAGGTGAATGCGACAGACCACAGGTAACCTGTTCGGGCCTTCAACATAATCTGTTATTGACATAACAATTAGATCGATCGTTGATCGCCATGAATCATGTGGACATGGCTTGTCTGGACTGGAGGGCATCAGCGAGCACGGCCTTGGACAGGACATTCAGATGGGTTCCGGTCGGCAGGCCGCGTGCGATGCGTGTGATATTGACGTTGAACTCAGCCAGGCGTTCGGCGAGCAGCATGGCCGTACCGTCGCCTTCGAGAGTGGGGTTGGTGGCAAGGATCACTTCACGGACGTTGCCCTGTCTGATGCGATCGATAAGCGATGCGATGTTGAGGTCGCCCGGTCCGATATTTTCCAGCGGCGCCACCCGTCCCATCAGGACGTGATAGACGCCATTGAACCGGCCTGTCTGCTCGAGGCTGGTCACATCATTGGGTTGCTCGACAACCATGATCACGCCTTGATCCCGCTTCGGGTTCGAGCAGATCGGGCAGGGGTCTGATTCGGTGACGTTGCCGCAGGTTGAACATATCTGCAGCGACTGTGTGAACTGACGGATCGCTTCGGCAATGGCGAGGCTCTTATCGGCCGGGAGCCTGATCAGGTGAAACGCGATGCGCTCGGCTGATCGCTTGCCGATACCCGGCAGTGTGGCCAGTTCACTTACGAGGCGATCGAATGCGGAAGGACGTAATGCCATGTTGCTGCTTTCATGTTATCTGAACTGTTCGGATCGAGATCGTGATGTTATCATGTTAAGCGATGGACAAGCCGGCTACACTCATTATACGTACGGCGGGTATCAACTGTGACCGAGAGCTGGCCTATGCCTTCGAGCAGGCAGGCTCGCAGGTTCAGGTGATCCACCTGAACCGTTTACTGAAAGAACCTTCGCTTCTTGAATCGTTCGACCTGATCGGTCTGCCGGGCGGTTTCAGTTACGGTGATGATATTTCGGCCGGCCGGATTTTCGCGAACCGTCTGCGCCACCATCTTTTCGAGCCGCTGGTCGCGGCCATCGACCGCGGAGTGCCAGTGATCGGGATATGCAACGGATTCCAGGTGCTGGTCAAGCTGGGTTTACTGCCCGATCCTCATGAAGGTTTACAGCGAGCGACATTGACGGATAACCTGAACCCGAGGTTTGTTGACAAATGGGTCTCTTTAGAAGTTGATCCATCGTCGCCGTGTGTCTGGACGCAGGGGATAACGGGGTTGGAGTTGCCAATCGCCCACGGCGAAGGCCGGTTTTTTGTTGACGATGCCACACTGGCGAGTCTGTTGGAACGGAATCAGGTGGCGATTCGTTATACGAATGGCACGAACCCGAACGGATCAGTGGACGACATTGCCGGAATATGTGATGCTTCAGGGCTGGTATTCGGATTAATGCCTCATCCGGAACGGTTTGTGACAATGACACAGCATCCCGGGTGGGTACGCGGTTTCGGGGATGGTGAAGATTACCGCGACCAGGTTGCACCGGGGTTGCGGATTTTCCAGAATGCCGTTGAACATGTCCGAAACAGGATGGCGGCGGGCACGGAAACCGGAGTGGGTTAGAAACCTGACCGATTCGCCCAGGAGGCTGAATCGTCGGTGTGATGGTGGCGGGGGGGTCAGGACGAGCGTATCGATACGTGTTACAATGTCACGTTCCATTCGAACGGCCGTGGATACGACCTGTTGTCAGGCGTCGGCCGATTCGATCAGCCAGGTGTGCCGCATTATTCATGCGGGGCACGACCCGAAGTTGTCCCGGGGTGTGACCGGGCCGGGTAAGAGAGACATCAGGACTTTTCTGCATGGTAGATCATAATTTAATAGCGGATCTTGAAATTGACGAACTGGAAGCGCAGCAGATGCTGGTTGAGGCGTACGGCCAGCGGATTGCGGAGGGGGATATGGAGGGGCTTTTTGAAGGCCAGATGAGTGATTTCAAGCCGGGTACGATCCTCAACGGCAAGGTGGTTGGCCATGCCGGCGATGATTTTCTGATCGACGTCGGCCTGAAATCCGAAGGTGTTCTGGATAAGATCGAATTCGATCATCCCGACGAAGTGGAAGTCGGTGATACGATCGAGGTGCTGCTCGAGGAGGTCGAAGGTGAAACCGGAACGATCGTCTTATCGAAGCGTAAGGCGGATCGTATCCGCGGGTGGGAACGGATCATCACCGAGAAGCAGGAAGGCGACGTCGTCAACGGCCGGGTGATGCGAAAGATCAAGGGCGGCCTGCTGGTGGATATCGGCGTGCCGGTCTTTCTGCCGGCCTCGCAGGTGGATATCCGTCGGCCGGCGGATATCGGCATTTTCATCGGGCAGACGATCGACGCCCAGATATTGAAAATCGATCAGCAGCGACGCAACATCGTAATCAGCCGCCGCAAGCTCATTGAAGAACGACGGGCGGAACAGCGCCAGAATCTGCTGACGAATATCAAGGTCGGTGATGTAGTGACGGGTACCGTGAAGAATATCGCCGATTTCGGCGCGTTCGTCGATCTGGGCGGGATCGACGGGTTGCTGCATATCACCGATATGTCATGGGGACGAGTGAATCATCCGAGCGACGTGGTCCGGATCGATCAGAAGATCGAAGTCAAGGTTTTGAATATCGATTTCGACAAGGAAAAAATCGCACTGGGCCTGAAGCAGAAGGAAGATTCGCCGTGGCAGGATATCGAGCAGAAGTACCCGCAGAATACGCGTATTCGCGGTACGGTGACCAATATCATGTCCTACGGTGCGTTTGTGAAGCTGGAGGAAGGCGTTGAAGGCCTGGTTCATATTTCGGAAATGTCGTGGACCAAGCGGATCAATCATCCCAGCGAGATGGTATCGATCGGCGAAGAGGTTGATGTGGTTGTTCTTGACATCAACAAGGACAAGCAGGAGATCAGCCTGGGCATGAAGCAGATCGAAGTGAATCCGTGGGAACTGGTTGCCGAGAAATACCCGCCGGGTACGGTGGTCGAGGGCAAGGTCCGCAATCTTGCGAGTTATGGCGCGTTTGTCGAGATCGAGCCGGGTATCGACGGCCTGTTGCACGTTTCTGACCTGTCATGGACGAAGAAGATTTCGCATCCGAACGAGATGCTGAAGAAGAACGACACGATCAAGTGCATTGTACTTGAAGTCGACCAGGACAAGCAGCGTGTCGCGCTGGGTCTGAAGCAGATGCACGAAGACCCGTGGCTGGAAGCCATCCCGACGCATTATCAACCGGGTATGATTGTCCAGGGCCGGGTGACGAAGATCACCAACTTCGGCGTTTTCGTGGAACTGGAAGAAGACCTTGAAGGCCTGCTGCATATTTCCGAGCTTGCCGATCACAAGGTCGACAATCCACAGGATATCGTCAAGGCGGGTGACGAGGTCGAAGTGAAGATTCTGCGAGTCGATATTGAAGACCGCAAGATCGGACTGTCACTGAAGCGAGCGCAGTGGACCTCGGACCAGGAGGCGGCGGCCACCCGTAACGATACGGGCGGCGGCGGTAAGAAGCCACAAGGTTCAGGCGGTCTGGGCGGCGCCGACAGTCATGAACTGCTGGGTACGGATAAAATCACATTCGGCACCGGCGGCGCCAAGCCGCAGTCCGGCTGAGACATCAGGTACAAAAAAACACGTAATCTCCGGCGCGAGCCGATTACACTGTCGGGCGTGAAATAAGCTGATATCTCAGCATGTGATCAGCCAGCACAATCGCGGTCATGGCCTCAGCGACGGGAATGAACCGTGGCAGGAGGCAGGGGTCATGACGGCCTTTAGTTGTAATCGTGGTCTGATTGCCGTGTCTATCGACGGTATGCTGTTCTCGCGGCAGGCTGCTGGTGGGTTTGACGGGGCAGCGGAAGATAATCGGCATTCCAGAAGAAATACCACCGAGTATCCCGCCGTGCCGGTTGGTCGTTGTGATGATGCGATCACCATCCCGGGTGAACGTATCGTTATTATCACTGCCGCGTGCCTGGGCAACGCCGAAACCACGTCCGAACTCGATCCCGGTAACCGCCGGCAGGCTGAGCAGGGCTTTCGCCAGGTCCGCTTTCAGTTTATCGAATACCGGTTCACCCCAGCCGGGCGGGACGTTGATGGCAGCGAATTCAGCGATACCCCCGATCGAATCCCTGTCGCTTCGCACAGATTCGATCAGTTGAATCATCTGTTCCGCAGCGTGACTGTCGGGGCATCGCACGGGATTCGATTCGATCTGATCAAGTGTGACGACCGTGGGGTCAGGTATTTCAGCGATAATCCCGCCGATCTGTCTGACGTACCCGATGATTCGAATGTCGTGTGCCGTGGCGAGCAGCTTTTTCGCAACGGCGCCGGCGGCAACGCGGGCAACGGTTTCACGGGCGCTGGCCCGGCCGCCACCGCGGTAATCTCGAAGGCCGTATCGGGCGTCATACGTGTAGTCGGCGTGACCCGGCCGGTACTTGTCTTTGATCGCATCGTAGTCACGTGATCGTTGATCTTCGTTCGGGATGAGAATGCACAGTGGTGTCCCGGTGGTTTTCCCTTCGAAGACGCCGGAAAGAATCTGTGGTGTATCAGATTCCTTACGTTGCGTGGTAATCCCGGATTGGCCCGGCCGGCGACGGTCCAACTCGACCTGAAGGTCCGCACTGTCAATGGGAAGACCTGGGGGCAGGCCGTCGATAATGACAGTGTTCGCCGGCCCGTGACTTTCACCGGCGGTGGTGATGCGAAACAGTTGCCCGAACGTATTACCGGCCATACGGGTATTGTAACAGGGAGTTGGATTTTGTGTCGGTGGTCAACCTGTCGATCAGGGTGTGTCGATGAAGGGGTTGCCATGCGCCACGGCGATGTTACGGGCAACCATATGGGTTTTCAGAATGAGCAGAGCGGATTCAAGTTGCGGATCGACGCCATCCTCAAGCAGGACTTCCGCTTCCGGTGCAGGGTTCTCAGGATCGATTTCATCCTTGCCACGGATGATATCGATTTCCTGTCTCATTTTAAGGGCATCTTCAACCTGTTGATCGGTCATTTCAACGATCAGGTCGGGCTC
The DNA here is from genome assembly GCA_964425365.1 of uncultured Phycisphaeraceae bacterium. GTDB lineage: Bacteria > Planctomycetota > Phycisphaerae > Phycisphaerales > Phycisphaeraceae > CAYRND01. Next base: position 38,817 of record CAYRND010000006.1, on the reverse strand, counting down.
GATGCCCCATTCGTCTGATTCCGGTTTACGGTGGATGATCCGGCCGCGTGGCAGCATGTAATAGCGTGTGGTGAGTTTCAGGCCCCACTTCGGCCTGAAGTGGTTCGGCGGATACCAACTCACATCCTGAACGGAGCCCTTGCCGAAGCTGCGGGTGCCGACCACAATCGCACGATCATAATCCTGCAACGCTCCTGCGACGATTTCCGACGCGCTGGCGGAGCCTTTATTGATGAGGATGATGACGGGAAACCGTTTATAGGTGCGATACCGTTTGGCGGATCGTTCCGGCTTCCGCCGGCCGTCCGAATCGACAGTGTATACGATGGGGCCTTTTTCGATAAACCGATCGACCACGTCAATGGCGGTGACGAGCAGGCCGCCGGGATTATGTCTCAGGTCCAGAATCAATCCGTTGATCGGGCCGTCCTCCTGCATCACCTGGACGGCGTCATCCAGATCGTCCGTCGTCTGAGGAATGAAGCTGGACAGCCGGATGTATCCGATCCGGTTATCCGGGTCGATCCAATAATCCCAGCCGCCCCTTTCACCATGACTCCAGCCGCGGATGGATTCGATTACGATTTCCGCACGGCGGATTTTAAATTCGAGTATCTCCTTTTCGCCGACACGCTCGATGCCCAGTGTGACGAACGTTCCCTCGGGGCCGGTGATTTCTCTCACGGCACGGTCAAGCGACCAGGTCGAGGTATCTTTACCGTCCACGGTCACAATAATGTCACTCGCCTTGACGCCCGCTCGTTGGGCGGGGGTGTTTTCGATCGGACTGACGACGATCAGGCGGTCGTCACGACGGGATATCTGAATGCCTACACCTTTGTATGTCCCTGAAGTGCTACGGCTGAACTGTTCCAGATCCTCCGGCCAGATCAACGCCGAAAAGTCATCGAGCGTATCGGTTGCGCCCTCGGCCATTTCATATACAAGGACTTCCTGGGGCAGATCGACGGTACTTTCATTTTTCATGACGATCCGGTCGATGATGTGCTTGACCTCGAATTCATTGATCTTCTTGTCGGGCAGGCTGAGCATCGCCTGGTAACGGTTCAGTTCCCTGCGGAATTCCTCGACTTTGTTATGGTCATTGAGCATTGGGAAAACACTGGTGACCTGATCGGTATCCAGCAGAACCATCAGTGATTCGATGGCGCCGCTGATCAGAGGTTTGTAACCCTGGTTATCGATATGAGTCAGGGCTGCCTGCTTAAGTGTTTCCCTCAGCATTTCCAACTCGACATTTTTCAGTCTGGTCGTCCAGTGCTGATGATCGAGCTTTCCGGGCTGTTCATCTTCCTTGCCGAGTTTCTTCGCCCGCTCGCGGTACATCTCGTCGAGAATCTGAGGTGTATAGACCTGAAGCACGCGAATGTGGCGGCTGACTTCCTTGACCTGATCCTGGTAAAGATCGTGTTCTTCGTATAACAGGTTCAGCAGCCGGTACAGACTGAGCGATTCGACCCAGTTGTGTTTATCGAACGCTTCTTCGGCAAGGGAGTCGGCCTTGCGAGTAATCTGTTCAATGGTGGGGTGAATAAGCAGCTCGTTTTTATCAATGGCCAGGCTGTGTGCATCGATAGCGGCGATCAGGGCATCCTCGATATGGTCAGCCTTGAATTCCGTCTCGGCCTTTTCCAGTGCGGTGCGGTAGGCATCGAGCCGCTGTTTGAATCGTTCCTGTTCGTGCTCCTGGAACAAGGCCAGGTCGGCGATCAGGTCCTTCTGTTCGGGATATGCGTTTCTGAGCTGCACGAGCAGCGCGTCGAACCGGCCCATTTCCGCCATTTCAGTCAGTTGGAGGGCCGCCAGCCTGGGCGCGTTCTCTTCGGCGACGGCGGGTGCGGACACGAACGCAACGATGACAGCGATCCATATCACCGTGCGACAGATATGCCTGCTTTTAGTGATGTTTATCAGCATGTTACCCTGATCAGGCCGATTCCTTCTGGGCGGTTCGCATTTCAGGCAGGCGCTTTTTACCTTCGATGGCCGCGGTGTCAATAACATATTTCGCGCCGTCATTATTCATGTCGGGCAGTTCATACATCAGTTCAACCATGAGTTCTTCCATTACCGATCGTAGCGCCCGGGCGCCGGTTTCACGGCTGAGTGCTTTTTCAGCAAGATTGAGCAGAGCGTTATCCGTGAATTCCAATTCCGCGCCTTCCATCGAGAAGAAGTACTGATACTGCCTGACCAGTGCATTCTTCGGTTCGGTCAGAATCTGGACAAGGATTTCCGGTGTCAGCGGCATCAGCGGCGTAATAACAGGCAGGCGGCCGATCAGTTCCGGAATCATGCCGTAGTGAAGCAGGTCTTCAGGCGTCACCTGTTCCAGCAGGGATGCCATTTCATCGTTTCGGGCATGCTTGCTGACGGAATGGCTTTCAGAGGCGAATCCGATTGATTTCCTGCCGATCCGTTTGCGAATGATCTCTTCCAGCCCGACGAACGTGCCGGCGCAGACGAACAGGATATCGGAAGTGTCGATCTGGATGTACTGCTGTTCGGGATGCTTTCGCCCGCCCTGGGGCGGCACGTTTGCCATGGTCCCTTCAAGCATTTTCAGCAGCGCCTGCTGGACGCCTTCACCGCTGACGTCCCGTGTGATCGAGACGTTCTGCGAGGTTTTGCCGATCTTGTCGATTTCATCGATATAAATAATGCCGCGTTGGGCCGCTTCGATATCGTAATCGGCGGCCTGCAGCAGTTTCAGCAGGAGATTCTCGACGTCTTCACCGACGTAACCGGCTTCAGTCAACGTCGTGGCGTCGCCGATGGCAAACGGCACATTAAGTGTTTTCGCAAGTGTTCTTGCCAACAACGTTTTACCCGAGCCTGTCGGCCCGATGAGCAGAACATTCGACTTGTCCAGTTCGATCGGCGATTCTTTTTCGGCTGCGGTAAGACGTTTGTAGTGATTGTGGACGGCGACAGACAAGGCACGTTTGGCCATATCCTGGCCGATCACATACTGATCCAGAAATTCCTTGAGCTGACGCGGGGTGGGAATACTACCCACACTCGGTCTGCCGGAATGGACCCTTCGGCGTTCCTGTTTGAAAATGTTCTGACATAATTCCGTGCAGTTGGCACAGATATAGACGTCATTCGGTCCTTCAACCATGGGACCGACTTCACGTGAGCTTTTACCACAGAATGAACATGTGGTTACACGACGCCCTCTGAAGCCGGATCCGCCATCGCCGCTGCTGCCATCCACAGAATTTTTACTCCCTTTGCCGCCGCCTCTGTTGTTTGACATAGTTCAATCTCGTATTCAAAGGCCACAACATGCCGCCAGCCCTGAATACACGGGTCTGGTCAACCCGTATTGGGTGAATCGTCCAGATAGGTACGTACCCTTAACCAGGCTCAGCATGTACTTGATCATCCATAAACCCACCATAAAAAGCAGGTACCTGCATATCATACTCCACTGAGGGGCGATGGGTACCTGCAAAGAGCCGAAAACCCTCAAGATTTTAGGCCTGTTGCCCTTATAACCAGTCGTCATCGGTTTTATCGGAATCATTGTCAGAATTATCTTCTGCTCCGGAATCCCGCTTTTCTTCAGGCGAAATAAAGTTGTCGTCGTCTATTGTTTTGTCCTCTGCCGGCATCAGACCATCCGGATCCGGATAACCGGATACCGCAAGAATAGCAGACCGTGCCGAGGTATATTCTCTTTCCGATAACTGGCCTTCACGATACAGTTTTCGTATATCCGCCAGTGTAAATCCATTCTGATCCAAGCCGGTATCCGGGTTGAATCGCCGCTTCATCACAATGGCTGTGATGGCCAGTAAAAAAATGGCCAGTAGAATCCAGAGTGAAGTCCACACAATGTCATGCGTATGGCGGTTTGACAGTGTTTCGGCCTGTTCCGCAAAGATGAGTGGTACAGGCACTTTCACGGGAATTTCAAACAGAATCAGTAACATCTGTCCGGCTACCCTGTTGTCGAAACTGCCGAGAGTCCGTCATTCAATAATGACGCGATTGCCCGATTTATTGCTTGTCGTCAGGGCTTTTTTTCATTGCCTCGGTTTTTTCCTTTTTGCGATCCGCAACCCTGTCGTCAGTCTTCTTCTTTGATGGTTTTTTCTTTTGTGTGGATATATCTTCTTTTTCGACGGCAGACTCGGTTATTTCAGCTTTACTCAGTATCTGATTGAGTGTTTTAAGCTCTCTGATCTGGAGATAAAGATTTTCCAGCTCGCCGCGTTTAGCCATTTCCTGCCGGAGTTTCTCAGGCCGGCGCTGCTGTTGAGCGGCGATCGTGGCGATATGGCCGTTGATTTCTCCCTGGGCAACTTCAATGTTCAGGTCCCTGGCCGCTTTATCGAGTATGAAGAGCAACTTCAGTTGTTTACGGGCTTCCTCTTCACTGCCTGATCGTGCCTCGGCCAGTTTCTGATCGATTTCTTCCGGTGGCGTACCTATGTATACCATTTCAAGTGCCTGTCGCTTGAGCACGCGATCGGTCTGGCGGCCGGTGAGTCCTTCAGGCAGTTCCAGGTCGACCTGGTCCATCAGGAAATCAGAAATCTGGTTGTGCATGTCCTGCTGTTGTTCACGTTCATGACGCTGCTCGATCATGTTTCTGATGGCATTCCGCAGGTCTTCTTCAGTGGTATACCCCGCCTGTGCAATGATCGTTTCCATCGGAGCGGGTTCCACACGTTCGATCTGATCGATTTTTATCGTGATCGTGATGGGCTGGTCCTTGATCCGCTCATCTTCATAACCAATGGGGCCGGTCATTTGTACGGTCTCGACGTGTCCCGATTTTTTACCCGCCAGGCGTTTGCCGAGGTCATCGATAAGGATACCGGCGACATGACCTTTAAACCCTTTCTCTTGACCATTGACAAGAATATAGGCGCCGGGTTGATGAATGATCGGTTCTTCACCTTCGTCAGGGTTCTTACCGGCGTGGATTTTCACATCAGCCTGAATGAAGTCACCGGCCTTGACCGGTTTATCCGTTATCTCAGTAAATGTTCCCATACGCTGGCGATATTGATCGACTTCCTTATCGATGTCTGACTCGGTGACTTCGTTGATACGCTTGATGACCTTGATCCCTTCCAGTGACGGCAGATTGACTTCAGGCACGATTTCCACTTCAACCTGGTAAGTGAGCGGTCCTGATTCCGGGATCGTAATGGATTCGATGTCCTTGATTTCCGGCTCACCAACGACCTTCAGGTCATGATCTTCGATCGCCTGGGTATAGGAATCCTGCAGCAACTGGTTTTTGACATCTTCGTTGACGGAATCCCCGAAGCGTTTTTCAATGAGTCTCCGGGGCGCCCGGCCTCGCCTGAAGCCCGGGATGACGGCGTCATCGCTCAGTTCCGTATACATGGATTCGATTTTTTCATGAAGACGCTCTTCCGGCAGTTCGATCGTCAGCAATTTCCTCGCCGGGCCGGCGTCTTCAATGGATACCTGCTGTTTTGGTTTTTCTTCGGTTGTCAGTGTCTGATCAACGTCATTTTCTGCCATTACCCGTTGCTCCTTTTGTGCGTGGGAATCACAAGGTCAAGTCCGGCGTCAAACGCTGAAGTACCGCTTCAAACGGCTGAATCACCGGGAAATTGTCAACGTAGTTGCGTGGGGTAAAGACGAGACACCCGGTTCCGCCGACCCACGCCAGGCGGTGCTCCCACAGCACCATCCCGATACCTCGGCGGAAATGAATCCATCCACAGTATCCCCGACCGGGGCGAGAAAGTCAATGTGCATGGTCCATTAATTTGAGTTGGTGGTAGAGCATGCCGGTCATCGGCAGCTCGCAGCCCGCGTGAAGGGCAGTCCGGTAGGGGCTGCCATAGATCGATTCGGTTTCCATGGGTCGCCCGGCGTCATAATCGATTTTCATGCTGGTTCGATACGGTTTCATTCTGACGGTGTCATCGATCATTTTTCGGACAAATACCTGTTCGATAACACGGCCGCATGACGCTTCGGCACCCCGGACGACTTCCTGCATCAATCCTTCCACCAGAGGCAGGCAGTGCGGGTGGGATACCAGTTCATCCGTAGCGCGATTCAGAACCACCGACAGGCCGTTGAAAGGAATATTCCAGACCAGCTTCTGCCATCGTGCCAGAAGCAGGTCTTCGGTCAACGCGACGGGAATGCCTGCCTTTTTCAGATCATCAGCGATTTGCTCCATCCGCCGGGTGATCCCGCCGGGGGATTGGTCCGCGGTATATTCGCCAAGCTTGATCTGCCCGTAATCGAGATGATGGATGTGGCCCGGGCCGATCTTGTTCGAGCAGAGAAAACACAGGCCGCTCATGACCCTGTCCGGACCGACAATGCGTGCAACCGCGTCTTCTTCACCCAGGCCGTTCTGCAAAAGCAGAACGACGCTCTCCTTGTCAACGACATGAGGCAGCATATCGGGGAGCATGTGATTCTGTGTTGTTTTCAGTGAGACGATGACAACGCTGCATTTCGGCATGTCGCTGCAATCCCGGTAGGCATGGACACGGTCGAGCTGGAAGTCGCCGTTGACGGAATCCACTTTAAGGCCGTGCCGGCGGACATGATCATAATCCGATTTGAGCAGGAAATGCACATGGCAGCCCGATCGTTGCAGGCAGGCGCCGTAGTAGCCGCCGAGGGCACCGGTTCCCAGAATGGCATAAGTGTGATGCGGCATGAGTGATATTATAGGGTGGAGGTGAAGATCGCTCAGCCTGCGGGCTCATCGGCGTTATAGATACTCATTGCCTTGCCGATACCCTCGCGAATCCAGCATTCAATGGCATCACAGGCTTTACCGGCGGCCGTTGCTATATACTGTCGTTGCGATTCGGTGAATGACGAGAGGACATAATCACGCTGAGGCACCCTGCCGGGCGAATCGATACCGATGCGCGTTCTGGGATAAGCAGTCGTTCCGAGCAGCCTTTCAATGTCGGCAAGGCCGTTATGCCCGCCGCTGGTGCCTTCAGCACGGATTCGGATTTTCCCGCATGGCAGGGCTACGTCGTCCACAACGACCATCAGGTCATCCAGCGGGAGTTGATAGAATTGGACGGCCTGGCTGACAGCCGTTCCGGATCGGTTCATATACGTCACCGGCTGCATGAGCAGGCATTTTTCATTATGGATCATTGTTTCAAGAACGCCGGCATTGAATTTCATTTTCGGGCCGGTTGACGGATAACGTTCAGCCAGGTGCTCAAGCACCATGAACCCGGCGTTATGTCGGGTGTTCACATATTCCCGGCCCGGGTTGCCTAAACCGACGATGATTTTCATGATGGCAGCCGGCGGATGAAAGAAACAGTCATTCCTTTCCCTGGTCCTCGGATTTCTCGGCCGGTCCGCGCTTGATCAGTTCAGGTTCTTCAGTGGCGGCAGGTGCTTCCTCGGCCTCGGGCTCTTCGTGCATGACCTGCAATTGCGCAACGAGCGTTTCTTCATCGGCTTCGGCCTTGACACCCGGCGGCAGGGCCAGGTCACCGACGGTAATGATATCGCCCGCCTGCATCTGGCTGATATCGACAGTGATCTGTTCAGGAATCTGATCCGCGCGGCAGGTCACAAGCAACTCGGAGAGCGGATGGTTAAGCACCACACCGCTTTCTTCCAGTGCCTTCGGTTCACCGGTGAGTACCAGTTCGACCTCGACTTCGACTTCTTCAGTCAGGTCGACGCGTGCCAGATCGACATGCACGATCTGCGAGCCCAGATAGTCCCACTGGACTTCCTTGACCAGGCAGGATTCCGTGTGGTTGCCGATCTCGACTTCGATCAGATGCGAATGGTGATGCAGGATATCCTCGAATGTTTCGAGATCGACCGTGGCGTGGATCGGATCCTGCTTGTGCCCGTAAATGACCACGGGTAGCAGGCCGTTTTTTCGCGCCCGCTTGGCGTAGCGTGATCCCACACGATCACGGGGTTCTGTTTTGATTTTCGGCAGTTGTTGAGTAGACATCTTCCTGTTCTCCAGAATGAATGATATTCACATTAAACTCAAGGCGTTCCCACCTGTTATCGTTTGGCCGCATTCCCGTTCACCCGGAACAGGGATGAGACCGACTGGTTATGATGAATACGGTGAATGGCCTCGCCGAGCAGTTCGGCGACGGACAACTCAACGAGTTTCTCCTGAATAGGACTGCACCGCGGCCCGCCGGGAATGGTATCCGTCACGACGATTCTGCTGATGGGCGATTCACTGAGTCTTTCCATGGCGAGTCCGACCATGACCGGATGGGTGCAAGCGGCAATCACGTCATTCGCCCCCTTGTCTTTGACCAGCTTGGCCGCTTCACAGATGGTACCCGCGGTCGAGATCATGTCATCCACCATGAGAATGGTCTTGTTGGCGACGTCGCCGATGATGTTCGCCGAGACGACTTCCGTGCCGCTTTTCCGTCGTTTGTCGATAATGGCGAATTCAGCATTGAGGTGCGTCGCATAGAGACTTGCCATTTTGACGTTGCCGATGTCCGGGCTGACCAGGCATACGTGGTTGTTGTCGTATTGCATTTCATGGAAATATTTCATCAGCACCGGGAAGGCATGCATGTGATCCACCGGGATATCGAAAAAGCCCTGTATCTGAGCGGCATGAAGATCGAGTGTCAGTACGCGATCGGCACCTGCCGCGGTGATCAGGTTGGCGACCAGCTTGGCGGTAATGGGGGTTCGCCCTTCGTCTTTCCGATCCTGTCGGGCGTAGCCGAAGTAGGGGATAACGGCCGTAATCCGCTGGGCGCTGGCGCGTTTGAGGCAATCAATGTAGATCAGCAGTTCCATCAGGTGGGCATTGACGGGATGATATGTGGACTGCACGACGAAACAATCCCGTCCTCGAACATCTTCCTCGATTTTGACGATGATCTCGCCGTCGGGAAACATGTCGGTATGTCCCTGTCCCATGGGCAGATCCAGGTAACGACAGATACGTTCGCTGAGTGCCCGGCTGGCTCTTCCGCAGAACAATCTCATATTTTTGCGATCATCCTTACTCATACGAATTTTTCCATCCTTATTGGTTGCCGGCTTTTTAAGTGTCGGTGTTGTTGCATACATGAGATCTGTTCCATCAATACCTGGTTCGAGATTGTCAAAAACGGCCACAAAGACCTCACAACACTTTCACCCCTTTCCCATGAGCCGGTTCCTCGGCCTGCTGAGGTCAACCGGTGTTCTGTAGGCGGAACTGGCCCGTAAGGATTCGAACCTTAACAACCAGTACCAAAAACTGGGGTGCTACCGTTACACCACGGGCCAAATCATATTCACTTTCAAGCCGCCTGCCGCAATGACCTGCCGCCTGTTTTTCTGATACTACGCGTGGGGCGACCCTCGGATGTACCGTTTCGGATGGAACGGTGACGGAAGGGATGCCCGGCTCTTCTTCGAAGTCTGGAGCAGGCCTTTTGCCGGCCAGATGACCAGCCAGCTCCTGTCTGCGCCAATCCCCGAATTGCTTTTTTCTTGCGGGGCATGTCACAGTCGGCCTTCGAAAAAGTAAACCAAGTGTAAACGGGTTCTCACATATGTCAATACCCGAGCTTGCCTTATCGGTTCATCGCCAGGATCCGCTGAGGATTTTCACCCTGTCCCGTACGAAAACTCAGCAGGCACGCCTGACAGCAAGCTAACACCTCGTTGTCTCGATGTCGCGTATTACTGTTTATCCATAGATTCGGCCTGTCGATAATCCGGCGCCACTGAGCGGCGATCAGTTCAACGAAATCGTTTTGATGACCTTTTGATTGATACCGGTCGACTTCTTCGCCCCCTGCATGATGCAGGGTATAACCCGTATCACTGGCGTTCAGTTCACCCTGGTCGCCGACGATATGAAGATGCCGGCGTGTTTCACCTGCCTGATCGGAAAGTGACAAGGCCACGCCACTGCCATCGGCACTGCGAGCATGAGCGGCGATCGAGCCGGTGAGTTGGCGCATATTTTCAGGGACTTCCGTCAGTGGACCAAGCAATGAGGCGTCGATGCTTTCTGGCAATTCCATGAAGTGGAGGATGCAGTGCCAGGCATCGTAAAGCCTTGCATAAAGTGAACCGGCGTCCGGGTTGCCGCAACTGTCAAGGTTGACCAGGCGAGGCCGGCCGAGGCATTCATGAGGGTCGGCTGCGTGAATAATCCCCGGGCTCTGGAGAAACTGGGGAATCTGCGTGATCAGACGGGGATCGGCGCGACATTCTGATTTGCCGACAGCGGCATTCGCAGCGGATGACATGGCGTAATATCTGATACCGTCAAAACTGTCGATATCGGGTTCCAATGACAGAACAATCGTGCTGTTTTCTGTTGCCGCCAGGATTTCGTCGAGCTCGACATCCTGCATTTCCGTGAGAAAGAGGAAGGCTGCAGGTTTTTCAACAATAAGTTTTCGCATGTCGTTTTCGTAGTGGCAGTCAAGAGATCGGGCGAGCTGATCGATTTCAGGCTCACGCGGTCCGCCGAGTCCGATCGGATTCAATTCCTCCGCCATGAGGTGGAACAGTTCTTCCACCAGATGGACATGACGTGTGTCAGTCCAGATGGTGACTTCCGGTTTGAAACTCGTTGGTTGCATATCATCAAGATCCTGTCATATCGGCCAGTCTATAGGTTAACTTATAGTTTGGTTCTGATTCCGGCAAGTGATGGTATTAAACCAATAATAGATGTATTTTTGCAGGCAGGAGGATAAAATAATGGATAGAAAAAAGATACAGGCGTGAGTGAGGCGGTCGCGTATCGAACGCGTTTCGGTATGAGGAAAGTCCGAACACGACAGGACACGGTGGTGGGTAATACCCACCCAATTGTCTGGTGACGGACGATTGCGGGAAAGCGCCACAGAAAGCATACCGCCGATCCTCACCTGTTTAATGATGCCGGTCTGGTGGTATTATCAACAGTCGGCATTATATATGGCAGGTGAGGAGGTAAGGGTGAAAAGGTGCGGTAAGAGCGCACCGCCGCCCTGGTGACAGGGCGGGCATGGCAAGCCCCACCGCGTGCAAGATCAAGCAGTCCCGTGCCGGTTTCATAGCTTACAGGTATGGATCGGCAGCATCTGGTCCGGGTGTTTCGGGACGGGTAGATCGCTTGAGCCCGCCGGTAACGTCGGGCCTAGAGAAATGACCGCCAATCCCGATTACTCGGGATGACAGAATTCGGCTTATCACTCATGCCTATAAGATCGCAGCCCCGGCATAAACCGCGGGCTGCGTCTTTTTTCATTCTACGATCATCTGGACCGCATTCGATGTCGGCAGGGTCAATGCACCATGAGCCCGGGCGGCAGCGACCGCAAGCTCATTGTCAGGCGATTCAACCAGTTGCAACAGTTGGTCTGTGGTACGTTGTTCAAGCATATTGCCGAAATACGTGGCAGAATCGGCGAGGTCGGCGAGCAGTTCCAGTTGCAATCGGCCGGACTCGGCCAAAGCAGCGGCGGCAATCGACTGCTGAGAATCGGAATGATTGATTACCGCGAGTACGTTACCGGTTGCGACAACAACCTCCTGCCGGTTATCCTCCAATGCCATGATCAGTGCGGGTAATGCATCAGTGACATTATATATGCGACTGCATTTCGCGATATCCTCGAGCAGGGAAAGCGCTGTAAGGGCGTACAGGGTGCTTTCCTCGTCAGTGAAATGGCCGTGGCCCGTAGAGGACAGGGCATATTCAACCGCATTGGACATTACCGACGGGTCGGTTGTATGCGCAATGGAAATGACGCGCCTGTTGCCTGTGTACATATCACTGAGTCGTATTTGGTCACCGCCCTGCATCAGCGCGATAATCGGGACTGCCGCGAGTTTGTAATCATAAGCCGTATCTTTGACAAGGCTCTGAATTTCGGCAATGTTCTTTTTCGCTACGATCAGATCGATTCCAGGTCGGTTTCTGATCTGTGTTGAAACCTGCGCCAGTGAAGTGTCACCGAACGCTTCGAAACCCAACTCGGTTAATGCTGCGATGAGCTGGTTGGTCATATTGCGATCATCAGCAAGGACCATGGCATATTTCACATGGCTTTGCCTGACGGTTTCGGCCAGTACGGGTACGACGCGGGAAGCTTCATCAAAAGATTGATCGGGTCTGACATGAGCCAGGGCCGCGGCTGCCGAAAACCGGACACGTCTGTCCGGGTAGGTCAGGCATCGTATCAGTGGCTGTTTAGCGGCATTGCGGTTGACCAGTGCATCCGTTCCTGCTGTCTGACGCAGTGCATGAATGGCATCTAACGCCAGTGCCGGGTCTTCGTCATTCAGCGCCTGGTTGAGTACATCATGCAGGCGAAGCGGACCCGCTAACATGGCGCAAAACATCGGCGGTTTCATATCCGCGGGGTAACTTGGGTCAACTTCGCCTTCGGGCAGTTTGTTTTCGCGTCTGAGATTGGCCATGAGATACAGGCTGAGCGCCGGATCCATTTCAGGATTCAGTTTCAGTGCGTTTTCGGCCGCCTGCATCGCCAGCACATCACCGTAGATCGCTTGGTGGATGGGAATGGGAATCAGACCCATTCGGGGCGAGTATTGCCAGAGCATGCCCAGTTTTTGTGCGGCGTCGTAGCCCGGCAGATCCTTGCCGGACGTGGTTCCCTGATAAATCGCCTGGCCGAAGAGTGTAAACAATTCGGCGGCGGATAGTGATTCGGTGATGTTGGCGTTCTGGAGAATCTTGTGATAAGCCACATCGATGATCTGTCTGGTTTTAGGTGCAAGCTTTTCATCTTCCAGCGCCTGTTTGAGATACGGCAAGGAGTGCGGGTAGCCGATTTCCGCCAGTACCTGGGCAACCTGAGCCATGGTTGGTTGTTCAAGTTGAAGCAGTGCTTCGCACAACGGCATGACAATCGGCTGGCCGACGGCTACCATGGCCTTGACGATGTAAGGGTGAAGCTTGCTTTGCCTGTCATCCTGAAGGGCGTCAAGCAGCGGTGGGGCGGCGTACTGGCCGGCGGCACGTAAACGTTCAACCGCATTATTGTACGGCCGTTTACCTTCGCCGAGTTGCTGGATATCACGGATCATGCGATCGGAATCGCGGCTGCGCTCGATCCGGGCTTCCTGGATACGACGTTCCAGTTCCGAGGCGACTTTGCCCAGCAGCTCGATTTTGTGCGCCCTGATCAGGTTCGCTTCATAATCGGTGTAATCGCTGGACTCGATTACATCGAGCAGTTGAGTGTTATCAACCTCATCTAGCAGTGCACGAGCGGCATCGCGTGCCAACTCGGGTCTGGCGATAATGGTGTAATGATTGAAGTCCTCCCATAGCGAGGCCGGGTCGACCTGATCGGTCTGCGCCGCGGTAAGCACCGGCATTGAACATACCATCAGAATAAGCGACCATATACTTAATGACCGTCGAACGAACATCGACATTGGCAGACTCCATTGTGGGTGGTGATGGAATTTGACGGAACCTTCACCGTCCGAATAAGAATTGTACCATTAAATCGCCATATTACCACGTTAATTGGACGTATCGACAGGGTTTGTGATGTTAGGCAATATACTGATGGTACTGGTGATGTTAGGGCTTGTGGCCATCAATACACTTGGTGTATTGCTGGTGGTCCTGCAGTTGCCGGGTACCTGGCTGATCTGTGTGTCTACTCTTCTGGTGGGATGGATGTACATGGGGGTATTCGGCAAGGCGGTGATGGTTGGTCTTATCATAATGGCGATTCTGGGAGAAATAGTGGAATTCCTCGGCGTCGCCTTGGGCGCGGGTAATGCGAAAGGATCTCGCCGATCGGTTATTCTGGCAGTGGTCGGTGGAATGATTGGTGGGATTCTGGGCATGATCTTTTTAGCTTTTATACCGTTGATCGGAGCACTGATCGGTGCGGCTGCCGGTGGTGGGATCGGCTCGATTCTGGGTGATTTATGGGCAGGTCGTGAATGGCATATCGCATTTCGTACCGGCCGTGCCGCCGCCGCTGGCCGTTTCTGGGGTGCTCTGGGTAAAGTCGTGGTGGCCATGATCATGTGGCTGATGGTGGTCGTGGCGTTATTATGGCCATAGCGGATTTGTTTACAGGGCAGTACAAGAAAAATCATAATCGGTTTTTCTCTGATTGCGGAAGGCGAATAACCCGATTACCTGTTTTTCATCATATTCCGGTCTGTTGGAATCGAACGGCGGATTGTGTTAATTTGGATACAGGCTCTGGTAAGAAGTAAAGGTTTCGTACAGGATGTTGAAATTTCTGGTTTATGAGGATGGTAAGCCGGCCGAGCAGTATCACCTGCGGAATGTCTGTCTGATTGGTTCGGACGGCAATGCCATGCGTTCGGATGTCAGTTTTGATGAGAAATGCATTTGTTGCGAGAAACGTGAAACCGGGCCGGCGGCATTGGCACTGCAATATAAAGTGGGTGAGTTGGGTGAGTTGACGCTTCAGACATGCCTGCTTCCCGATCGTGATCAACCTTATCTATTGTCTCTTGAACTGGCGCGGCATCGGATGATGACCTTGTACAGCAAGCAGGAAGAGTGGGCGATGTTCGATCTGGATCCTGCTCATCCTGTCAGTAAACGTGTTGAGCGTGCCCAGGCGCTGTTCATCGATGCGTTATGTATGCAGGATCATGATCCCGGCAAGGCGTCACTGCTGGCGCAGGAGAGCCTGCAGGCTGCGGTGGATGGTAGCGAAGAGTTGGCATTGGCCCATTCCGATATATTGTTGAAGCGCCGGATACTCTCGAATTCGCTTCCCAAATGCCCCATCGGTTGCGGGATCGGTTTCGAACTATCCCATGAACGACTGCGGGCGGCATTGGCGGCGAACTTCGATTATGTCCAGTTGCCCACCGCCTGGAAGGCATTGACACCTGAGGAAGGTGACCATGACTGGAAGCAGATGGATAACTGGGTGGATTGGGCCACTCGCTCGCGTCTGCCGATCATTGCAGGTCCTATTATCAGTTTTACCCCACAGAATCTGCCTGACTGGTTGTATATATGGGAACATGACTACGATACAGTTCGCGATCTGATCTATGAACACGTCGAGCGTCTGGTCAATCGTTATAAAAATAAGATCAGGGTATGGAATGTGGTGTCCGGCCTGCACGTGAATAACCATTTCACATTCAATTTCGAGCAGTTGATGGATCTGACACGGACCACAACGATGTTGGTGAAAAAGATTCAACCGGCGGCGAAAGTGGTCGTCGAATTGCGGCAGCCGTTCGGCGAATATTACGGCATCAATCAGCGATCGATTCCACCGATGATGTACGCTGACCTCTTGGTGCAGTCGGCGATTTCCTTTGATGCGTTCGGGATAGAGCTGCTGATCGGCCAAGCCGTACCGGGACAGTATACCCGTGATCTGATGCAGATGAGCTGCCTGCTCGATCAGTTCGCCGGGTTGGGAAAACCCATGCATGTGACCATAGCCGTGCCCAGCGAACCGGTGACGCAGATGATGATCACCGCACCAGACAGTGGCGAACCAGTGGACCCGGATTGCGGGTACTGGCGGCGCCCCTGGTCCCATGTGGTTCAGAGCCACTGGCTGGAAGCTGTCTTCCAGATTGCCATGAGCAAACCGTTTGTCGATGCCGTTACGTGGCGTGACTTATGTGATTATCCCGATATCGAGCTTCCTCTTTCCGGCCTGCTTAACGAACAATTGCAGCCGAAAAATGCATTTCTGCGCCTGGCCATGTTCCGGCGCCGGCTTGCAGGTGAAAGTCAGAAGCGAGAATCGCAGTCGTTCAGGATACAGGACCCGCCAATAGACGCCGATGAATCAATCGATACGACGCAGGTCGGCAATTGATCGCCGACAGTGCGACTCGGAACAGCCGGTGAATCACCATTCCGCCAATGCTTTGTCTGCACTGTTCATGATGAGTA
The DNA here is from genome assembly GCA_964425365.1 of uncultured Phycisphaeraceae bacterium. Lineage (GTDB taxonomy): Bacteria > Planctomycetota > Phycisphaerae > Phycisphaerales > Phycisphaeraceae > CAYRND01. Next base: position 22,916 of record CAYRND010000006.1, on the reverse strand, counting down.
TTGCCGTCTTCGCAATGGTCATCGTGCTTTTTCATACACGGTATTCCATGCCGCTCGACGCAATAACGTCTGAACAGATTGTTACACGGATCGATATTAACACGGCACCGGCCGGGATGCTTTGTCTTCTGCCGGGGATCGGGCCGAAGACGGCGGAGAAAATCGTACATTTCCGGGAACGTGGCGGCGGTTTGACCTGCCTTCAGGATCTGCAGGAAGTGAAGGGGATCGGGCCGAAGACATGTGAAAAAATCGAGCCATGGATCAGGGTAAAAGCAGTGACCGTCTCAGACGGAGGGAAAGAGCATGCTTTGGGGGAATAACGGGCAGGTGACTATCACATCGTGGTGATGGTTCGATTCAGTGCATTGGAGTGATGACTGCCGAGTTTTCGTGTAATGGGCCTGAGGGTTCGGCTGAGCGATACATGCTTGTTTTTCCCGGTTGCCTGGGGATTGGGATCGATCTTGATTCGGCCGCGGAATGTAGCGCCGGGATTGATCGTCAGGCTTCGGCCGATCAATTCTCCGGTGGTCAGGCTGTCACCACGGAGTGTAATCCCGCCGTAGACGACGGCATGGCCTTCGAACCGCCCTTCGTTGGTGAATTGCCCGCAGACCAGTCGACCGATCATTTCACTTGGCGGTGAAAGGTTGACGTGGCCCATGGTGGCCAGTTCACCTTCCATTCGCTGGCGGAGCATCATATCCTGGAATTGCAGATGCTGTGTGCACTGCGGGCATCTGACGGACATCGCTTTGCGAGAGATCTCGAAAGCGCCGCCGCAGTACGGGCACGTGACACTTCTCACCTCACGTGGATTGGGACCGCGCGGGTGGATCGTTGCTAATGCAGGTCGCAAAGGCATGGGTGTTTCCCGCTGGTAACCGAGCGAACAATTTCAGCTCAGGTGCTGTGGGACATCCCATTTCCGCGTGGTGCGAGCACCTTGGTACGTCGCCTTTGAAGAATCTGATTCACTGAGCCGGGTACGGTCTTGACCTGGCCGGTGTGATCGTCATCATCATCGATGTCATTGTGCGAAGTCGAGGCGGCGGACTTGTGTGATACGCCGGTGTCGTCGTCATGATCGGCATAGCTGACGACGTCCTGGTTCAGCGCTTCACTGGCGGCCTGAATGGCCTTCGGTCCGACACAGACATCGCCCTGGAAGACGGCGCCTTCGTTGACATTCAGCCGGCTGGTGTATAACTGGCCGATGAGTTCCGCACTGGGAAGCAGTTCAACCGCTTCTTCGGCGACGACATCGGCTTCGGCGTGACCTGCCAGTCGCAGCGTTCCGACAATCACTGTTCCGGAAACCTGCGATGAGTCGGTCAGTTCCAGCATGCCGCTGACACGAAGCGTACCTTTGAACTGGCCCATGATCACGGCATCGTTATCAAGTGCCAGCTCGCCGCTGATGCGGCAGTCGGGACCCAGAATCGTTTTGTTTCTCGTAGCCTCACCCATGTCTGTAAGCTCCTTGAAGCATGGAAAAGTCGGCATAATCGTTATAGATTACCAAGCCTCATTTTCATCGGTGATTTGATCGGATTTATCCAAAAACAAAATGATTTGCGTTTTTTGCGGAAACGATGCGTTATTTTCGGACGTTTCCGGAAGTAACGGTGGCGGGTGGCTGGTGTGATTGATATGCTGTGTGCATTATATGGACCATGCCAGTATCCAACGCGTAGTCAGGCAGCATCTCAAAACCGATCAGTTGCTGGGGATATGGGCAGTGCCAGTCGGCCAACCTGATTCACTCAGCGTTCGCTGCAACAGGCCCGGCAGTCAATCGCAAACGTTCTTTCAGGAATCGATGATGCCGCAATCACAATCATCAAACAGCTTCACGGGAGAAGAAATGGAACTGGTGATACAGGATCGTGATGAAAAGATCCGCATGCTCGAACGAATTGATAACGAGGAAGTCAAAGGCTGCACGAAGTGCGGATTATGCCAAGGGCGCAATAAAACAGTATTCGGTGAAGGCGATCCTGATGCATCGATCATGTTTATTGGCGAGGGGCCCGGCCAGAGCGAGGATGAGCAGGGCCGTCCCTTTGTAGGCAGGGCCGGTGAGCTGCTGACCAGGCAGATTGAAGCCATGGGATTTCGCAGAGACCAGGTCTATATCGGCAATGTGGTGAAATGTCGCCCGCCGAACAACCGAACTCCCACACCGGTTGAGGTCAATACCTGCTGGGACTATCTGCGACGGCAGATCCAGATTATCAGGCCGTCTGTCATTATCACGCTCGGCGGGCCGGCGACCAAGATGGTGCTCCAGACCAGGGATGGCATAACACGAATCCGGGGAAGCTGGTATCAGTACGATGGCATTACGCCGCCGATCCCGGTTATGCCGACGTTTCATCCGGCGTACCTGCTTCGATCATATACCACGGATAACCGTAAAAAAGTCTGGTCGGATCTTCAGGCGGTTATGAAGCGGCTCAAAGCGTGCAAAGCATGATATCAGCCGGTTGTTGAGGGAGATCGGGCATCGGGTTCTTCCGATGATGCGCCGACTTGATGGTTGAAGATATCCATCAATTGTTTCCGTGAGCTGATATCAAGTTTTCGGTAGATGCTTTTGACATGAACATGAACGGTATGGGGTGATCGGTTCAATGCGTTGGCGATCTGGCGCTCGGTCATGTTCGACCTGAGATAGTTCAGAACCTGGCGTTCGGTTTTACTCAATTTCGCCAGTTGTACCGGCAGCGGGAAGACCTCGCCATGCGGATCGTCCTGACGATTGAGCATGTTGGGACGCAGGGCGGCCTCTTTCTGAAATCCGCTCAGGATCAGCCTGGCAATGGCCGGCTTGAGCCTTTCGATGGTATCGATTTCCTGATCATCGAATACAGGGCTGGTGTTGCATCGCAGAAATGCCAGTGTGCACCAGGTCAGGTCTTTCAGATCAACGGAGATACAAAAACTGTCAACCATACGCGAACAGGCCTCGATGCGTCGGTAGAACCGACAACGGGAATACGCCAGTTCGTCCATTAACTCGCGAGGGCGAAATATCCCCTCGCTGATCGCCTGTTCTCTGACATATTCAAAAAGGGAATCCTCATCCTTCGGCCAGTCGTGAATCGCCAGCTCCTGGGCAGGTGAAACATTCAATCGGGCAGCACTGACGTATGTCGATTCAATGGCAGAGGGCAGTTCAAAAATGCGTGCAGCGGCGATGTCCGCCTGAACGGCAAGTCCTGTCACTTCAACAACATGGATGAGTGAACCGTACAGGGGGGATTCCAGCTTCGCGTAGATGTTTATTTCATCCCACATGAATCGATATACCCGGAACAGCGGTTATTTTTCAGCCATGAGTGGGTTACGCTGTTAGCAGTCGTCGGCGTCCCTCCTTCTTGCCGCATGATACACTATTTGCTCATCGGTTTTTTACTGCCTGATATCCACTGTCCCTTACAGAGGATGAGTAAAAAGCGATTCTGCAGCAGGGTGCAATCGGATGGAAAACGTCCGGCCAAGTTCGGATTATATTTGGTAAAATGTGTCTAAGTTGTCGATTTTAATGTGCTGGCCAATGTTAAACCGGCTTGATATGTGAGGTTTGTGTCGCGTGGTGCGATCAATGTGTGTGATATGAAAAGAATGGGTTGACTTGCCGATTCCGCCAGCCTGGTCTCTCAAGTCCAGTGTCCGTAAAGGTCGATATTTTATAGACAAAGACAGTGTTGTTCTGCGCATACACAGGAGCCGAATATGGGCCAGATAACCACCGGCATAGGCTTGATGAGCGGCCTGAATATCGCTGATATTGTGGATCAACTCATACAGATCGATTCCCGGCCGAAAACGCTCATCGAGAATCGCAATGCGGTGCTTCAGTCACAGCTTGCCGCCTTCCAGGAAATCAATGCACGTCTGCTCTCACTCCGGACAAGCTCGTCGACTTTTGTGACCTCCAGAACTTTTCAGAGCACCAAGGCGACCAGCTCGAATGAGGCGGTACTGACGGCATCGAGCACAACCTCGGCCACCCAGGGAACGTATAGTTTCACCGTCGACAAACTCGTTACCAGTCAACAGACGATTACAAGGGGATTCGCCAATTCAGATTATTCACCCATCGGCAGCGGGTCGCTGACGTTCGAAAAAGCGGATGCAAGACTGGATACCGACACACGGTTAGGTATGCTCAACGGCGGTTCGGGTGTCAACAGGGGTTATATTCGCATCACCGATCGATCCGGTGAATCAGCCATTGTAGATCTGACCCGGGCGATTACGGTCGATGATGTGCTGGAAAGCATAAACGGCACCACAGGTATCAGCGTACTCGCCACGGTCGATGGTGATGCCATCAAGGTGACCGATCTGACCGGACAGGTGGTCAATGATCTGAGCATTGCCAATGTCGGCAGTACCAGCACCGCCACGGGACTGGGTATTGCAGGGACCTCAGGCGGAACGGATGAAATCACCGGTACCCAGATCAACAGTGTCGGACTCAACACGGTGCTTTCCTGGCTTAATGATGGTAATGGGGTTCGCACGGAAGTGGGGGTGAATGATATCACCATTCAGAAAGGCGATTTAAGCGGCAGTTTCAGTGTCGATCTCGATGATGCTGTGACGATCGACGACGTGATTGATCTGATCAATGACAACACGGACAACGGCGGCGATATCGTCGCTTCGCTCAACGATGATGGGACAGGGATCAAGCTGACGGATAACACCGGCGGGGGTGCGAATTTTACCGTGACTGCAGCCAACGGGAGTAATGCCGGCGTTGATCTGGGTATTATCGGCGACGACACCGATGGCGACGGCGTTATTGAAGGCAGCCGTCTGATCGCTTCGCTCAACTCGAAGATGATCAAGAACCTCAACGGCGGCAGCGGCGTGTCATCGGGAAGTATCGATATCACCAATCGACTGGGCAATACGGCTACGGTTGATCTGAGCAGCGCAATCAGCATTGTGGATGTGATTGATGCGATCAACGACAGCGGCCTGGCAGGTATCACCGCGTCACTGAATCAGGCGGGGAACGGCGTTCGTATTACCGATACCAGCGCCACCACCGGTGATCTGATCATTGCTGAGGTGGGCGTGGGGACCACCGCGACCGAATTGAATATCGAGGGAACGTTCAGTGACGGTGTCGCCGATTCGGGTAATCTTCAGTTGCAATACATTACCGAAGCGACGCGGCTGGATGACCTCGGCGTGCAGCGGGGCAAGTTCAAGATCACGCTCAGTAACGGCCAGACCGGCACAGTCGATCTGACTCAGGGTAACGAACAGACCATCGGCGACGTGCTCAGTGAAATCAACAGCCGCTTCGGCGGGGGCCTGATCAACGCCCGTATCAACGATAACGGCGACGGGATTCTTATCGAGGATCTGGCCAGCGGAGCACTGGCCATGAAGGTGGAGGAAGTCGGCTCGTCAACCGCCAGTGATCTCGGAATCAAGGGCGAGGCTGACGCAGTCGGCGGTAATATCGACGGCAGTTTCGAAAAGACGATCGCTTATACCAGCGATCAAATGACCGTTGATGAGATCACCGGCGATGTCACAACACTTCTTTCCGCCCTCAATAACGGTGACGGCGTAGATTACAGCGCGTCCTACGCAGATTTCAAGATCACCACACAGGACGGGTCGACATATGACATCGACATAGACGGTACCCATACCACGGTGCAGGATATCATCGATGAAATCGAAACGACGACCGGTGGAGATGTGACCGTTGCTCTGAATTCCTTCAAATCGGCGTTGGTCCTCACGGATAATACGACGGGTAACGGGACCTTCAAGATTGAAGCCCTGAACTCGTCCACCGCGGCGGAAGATCTGGGTATCGAGAAAACCGACAACGATGATAACGGTCAGATCAGCGGCAGCAGTATCGTTGAATCCACGACACTCGAAGACCTCGCCGAGGCGATCAATGATGCCGAAATCAACGTGATCGCAACGGTGATCAACGACGGCTCGCCCGGCACGCCGTACCGGCTGAGTATTACTTCCCGTGATTCGGGTACGCAGGGTGCGTTTATTGTGGATGACATCGATTCAGCGACCGGTGAAAGCGGAGGCTTCAATGCAAGTACCCTATCGGAAGCCTCCGATGCCGTGGTTTTCTACGGCTCCTCCAACCCCGCGACGGCCATGGTCATCACCTCGTCGAGTAATACGCTCGATAGTGTCGTGCCCGGACTGACCGTGGATCTGCTGTCGACCAGTGACCAGCCGGTCAATGTCACCGTCGCCAAAGACACCGAAAAAGTCACCAGCGCGGTGAGTAAATTTGTCGAAGATTTTAATGCTCTCGTCGGTGTTTTCGACAAGCACGATAGTTACGATACGGAAACAGAAGAAAAAGGGTTGCTGCTGGGCGACTCAACCGTAAGCCTGGTCCGGCAGATGGTCTACAATGCCATTCAGGGCTCGAACACGGAACTGACCAGCCAGTACACCAATCTGGTTCAGGTGGGGATCACGGTCGGTACCGGTGCGAAACTGAAATTCGATGCCGCTAAATTCAATGAGGCTTACGCGACTGATCCTGAGGCGGTTGAATCGCTATTTACCTATCGGCAGGTGATTACGGATGAAGTAACCGGCGAGAAGTCGTTCGGTACCGTCGGGATCGGTGTCGAGATCGATGAACTGCTCAAGGATATTACGGATTCGGTTGACGGTGTCATCACCAGGCGTACCGATGCGATCGACGACCAGATCGAGTTGAACGAGAAGCGGATCGAAGACCTGGTGGATATCCTGGCCGATAAACGAGCTCGGTATGAATCGGAATTCTATGCCATGGAACAGGCACTGGCTCAGTTGAACAGTCAGAGTTCAGCCCTGACGCAACTCCAGAACCTGGCGTCGAGCTGGAGCAAGAACAGCAGTAAGAGCAGCAGCAGCAGTATTGGTTGATGAATGAGACGCCGGGATTATCGGCCCTTCCGAAGTGGTTATTGATTCATCTGTTAACGTCGCCTATGTAACTGAACCGATAGGAGAAGTGACAGGGAGAGGTAATCTGGAAACACGGGATCAGTGAACATTATGAATCAACAGCAAGGGCCTAATCCGTATCTTCGAACCAAGATCATGACCGCCAGTCCGGAAGAGCTGCGACTGATGCTCTACGACGGTGCGATCAAATTCTGCAGCCAGGCAAAAGTCGGTATCGAGAAGAAGGATTTCGAGAACAGCTACAACAATCTGATGCGGGCACAGAAAATCGTACTCGAGTTGTCTACTTCGCTGAACCATGAGGTGGACCCCGATCTTTGCAAGAAAATGGAAGCGCTCTATACCTACATTTATCGGAAACTGATCGATGCCAACATGACCCGCGACATCGCGGCCGTTGACGAAGCGATCAAGCTGTTGGAATTCGAACGTGAAACGTGGCAGATGCTCATGAAGAAGCTGGCGGCAGAAGGGCATTGTCCGAATCCAGATGCCGGGAATACGACTATGAACAGTGCCCAGCAGACCGCGATAAGCAGCTTATCGAAGAGTGCCTGATCTGCTGAGATATAATGAAAACCGCAACCGCCGGTGTTATCTGACCGGCGGTTTTTCAATTCAGTCGAATCCGACGGCCTGACGCGCTCGTGCAAGGACCATGTCGAGTTGTTCACCAGCCGCGGCAGCGCCTTGTTTAAGCACCTGTTGGACGTAGCCGGGATCTGCCATCAATGCCCGGCGTCGTTTTCTTGCTTCAGCAAAATGATCCAGGATCAATTCGAATAAACTCTGCTTCGCTTCGCCGTAGCCCATGCCTCCCGCACGGTAGCGGCCGGCCAGTTCATGCGTACGGGGATCGTCATGACCGGCGATGGCGCGGTAGAGCTGATAAACCGTGCAGGGTTCCGGGTTTTTGGGTTCATCCACCGGGGTCGAGTCCGTCACGATTTTCATGATCCGCTTGCGAAGTGGTTTCTCCGCCATGAACGGATCGATGTCATTGCCGTAGGACTTCGACATTTTCTGCCCGTCGATCCCGGGGAGTATGCCGGCGGCTTCCCGAATCTGGTAGTCGGGCAGTTTGAACACCTCGCCGTACTGGTGATTGAATTTCTGTGACAGGTCCCGTGTGATTTCAATATGCTGGACCTGGTCCTGGCCGACGGGAACAAGGTCGGCATTCACCGACAGGATATCCGCGGCCTGTAGCACGGGGTAAGTATAGAGCCCGATGGAGGCGGCAAGACCTTTCGCTACTTTATCCTTGTAGCTTGTCGCCTTGTCCATCATGTGTTTCGGACAGACGCAGGCGAGAAGCCAGCACAACTCGGCAACACGCGGGACATCGTGTTGAAGATAAATGTTTGTCTTTTCCGGATCCAGGCCGAAGGCGATGTAATCGATGACAATCTGGCGGATATTATTCCGCATGGCTTCGGGATCCCGTGTCGAAGTCAGTGCGTGATAGGACGCCACGAAGACATACATTTCATGAGTGTCCTGCATATCGATAAATTGCCTGATAGCACCTGCGTAGTTGCCCAGATGCAGTTGGCCGGAAGGTTGCAGACCTGATAAGACACGTTTCATAGTCCGACATTCTAATCAGAAATGGGCAATCATGTAGGTTGAACGCGTCGGATCAACTGCAGGGTCAGGAGGATGAAGATGAAGGCTGAATATAGCTTCTGTCAGATTATTGATTTGTGAAAAGGTCGCTGCTTCCGGGTAACTTATTCCGTTTATGGTTGATCCGCCCGTCGTACAGCCCGGCAGAACCTGGCGATTTGAGCAGCATCTTTGACACCCCGGGATGATTCCACACCGCTGGAAACATCTACGGCATACGGATGGACTACAGCGACAGCCTCGCCGACGTTTTCCCAGTTCAGTCCACCGGCCAGTATAGCGGGTGGCAGATGATCGAACCGATTATCGTCTAAAAACCGTGCCAGAGCCTGCCAGTTGAATGTCAGGCCGCTGCCGCCCGGCAGGGCCTCTGAATTCAACGCTGGAGTATCCCAGAGGATGGCTGCGGGTTGGACCCGTGCTGACAGCCACCGATCTGCCTGATCCTCTGCGGTCGCCGGGTCAAAGCCGATTGCTTTGATAACACGCAGATTCGACAGCGCGGCGAGATCATCCGGCTTTTCATCACCGTGGAGTTGTACCGTGCGAAGTCCGACTGCCGAGACGATTTCACGGATATGATCGACCGGTTCGTCGACGAAGAGGCCCACCGGTTCAACCATAGCGGGCAGGGCACGGACCAGTTTCGCCGCCGAGTCGATATCGATTACCCGGGGTGATTGTCCGACGAATACCAGGCCGATCGCGTCGGCGCCTGCAGCAGCGGCCGTCAGGGCGGTGGGTAGATCACGGATTCCACAGATTTTGATGCGTGTTCGCGTCATAAGATTGTGTCGGCGTTGTCATGAATGGCTTTGCCATACCAGTTCATACAACATGATAATGATTTCCATCACGATCAGAATCACGATATACCATTCGACCCGCAGTGTCCTGCGGCTCTGCAAGAGATCGTGTATGGTTTGTGCGGTTCTACGGATGAGTGTCAGTTTCCGTTCCAGGACGGCATGCCGTTCCTTGATTTCATATTCGTCTTCGAGTCGGATATATAATCGCTCCAGATCAGGGCGTTCCCAGATGATCTCGGGTTTGTCGCCCACTTCAACACGGCCGACCATCCGGTGTTCACTGAGCAGCGCTGCGCCCAGGTGCTTGAGCAGCAATCGGGCTTTTCGGCCACTGGTGCCGTGGAGTTCCATTTCCGCGGCGAAAGGTTCCACACGTTCGAAACTGCGGTTGATTTCCAACTCGTAACGTTCAAGCGCCACGCTCTTGCTGAGGACCTCGGCGACAACCGAAAGACGTTCGATGGTCCGATCCTTGAGTGTGATGACGTCGTGTTTGATTCCTTCATATTCTTCAGGATTGATGTTGATCTTGACCAGTTCGGTTTCAGGCGATGTGTTATGGCCGTGGATCAGTGGTTTGAGCATCTGGAGGAAAGAAACTTCCTCGACCGGCGCCACATTGAAAAACACGACCACGCCATGTCGGAACAGCACCGCAATGCCGGTTTCACCAACCTGGACTGTCAGCGGGTGATTCAGCAGGCGGCTGGCAGTGGAAAAGGCCCGCAGGTCGATTCGATCTCCGACCAGTAGTGCCCGGGCTTCGAAAGTCGACTTCATCTTAATCGGTGATTCAGCCATGGGTGTCAGTTTCCGGCGGCGTCATGAGACGCGCATCACTGGGTTGATCAATGCACGCTGTTGAGCAAGATGATCACGGTTTATCAATCCGCTCCAGTTTATCGCCGGTTGCGGTCATTGCGAAAGCGAAGCGTGATTCCTTGTGGGCAAGTGGCGGTGTTCCGGCAGAAAAATTTATCGGAAGGTGTTGATCGATATAAACTTAAACAACTTTCTGCAGTCTTGCGAATTGGAGAATCAGGTTTTTTACACCCGAGGTGTTGAATTTCACTTTGACGCGTGTGTGGGTGCCGATGGTTGCAATTGTGAGAATACGGCCGAGGCCGAACTCGGGATGTCTTACCAGTGTGCCGGGTATGAAGTCGCCTCCATCGCCGGTGACGGTATGAGTCAGGTCTGCTGAACGTTCATCCGGTTCAAGAAAATCATGCATGGCGGATTCATCGATCTGATTAATCACATCCGTCGGTAGTTCGTTAAGGAACCGGCTTGGCAGACAGCTTTGGGTCTGGCCGAAGACTATGCGGGTATTGGCATGTGTCAGTGCCAGTATCTGCATGGCACGTGTGATACCCACGAAGCAGAGTCGCCGCTCTTCTTCCAGTTCATTGTCGTTCTTCATGCCGCGTTCGTGCGGTAGCAGGCCGTCCTCCATGCCGATGATCACCACCGCCGGGAATTCCAGGCCTTTGGCCGTGTGAAGTGTCATAAGCGTCACAGCACCCTGATCCGGGTCGACGCTGTCGATATCACTGACCAGACTGATGCGCTCGAGGAACGCAAGTAGTTTTTCCTGTAATGAAGGCGAAGGGTTATCTGAATTGATCTGGATATCACTGGCGAATTCATCCTCGAACTGCTGGGCCGAGCTGACCAGTTCGCCGAGGTTGGACAGCCGCTCGTGATCCGGATCGGATTGATCGTGCCGGTAGTAATCTTCAAGTGCGGAGTCCCTGAGAATCTGTTCCACGAAACCGCGCAGGGAACGCTCCGCCGAACGGTCGGATTCTGCGGGATCACCGGGTTCAAATCCGCTGTCTTTTCTCCAATGATCGATCATGCGGCCGAATCGGGCGATACTGGTCCGGGCACGGGTATTCAATGCTGTGACGGCGTCGGGATTACCGATGATCCAGTCCATCGGTTTATGATTCGCGACGGCATAGGCCTGGAGAGCTTTTATACTTTTATCACTGATACCACGTGTCGGTGTGTTGATAATACGCAGCAGATTGACTTCATCGGCGGGATTGACAATGACGCGAAGATAGGCTGCGGCGTCCTTGATCTCTTTGCGTTCGTAAAAACTCGTTCCCCTGGCAATCTGGTATGGAATACCTGCGTTTCTAAGGGTATCTTCCATGATCCGGCTCAGACTGTTGATTCTGTAGAAGATCGCCATTTTCCCCCATGCCGTTCCCATGTCATCATGAAGATGGCGGAGATGATCGGTGACCCACCCGGCTTCCTGGCGGGCATCGCGACAGGTGACAACCGTCACGGGTTCCCCGGTCTGATTCTCTGTCCATAGGGCTTTATTTCTGCGGTTCCGATTGTGGCGGATCACACTGTCCGCCGCGGCGAGGATTGTGCGGGTCGATCGATAGTTCTGCTCGAGTCGAACAATTTTCGCATCAGGATAATGTGTTTCGAAATCCAGAATATTGCGGATATCAGCGCCGCGCCATGCGTAAATCGACTGGTCCGGATCACCTGTGACACAGAGATTCTTATGACCTGCGGCAAGGGCATTGGCGATCATGAACTGGGCGTGGTTGGTGTCCTGGTATTCGTCGATCATGATGTACTGAAACCGGTCACGCAGTTCTTCGCGTACATGCTTCTCTTGTTTCAACAGTACCACCGTCTTCAGCAGCAGGTCGTCAAAGTCAAGCGCATGATTGCGTTGTAGAATCGCTTCATATTTTTCATAGACTTTCGCAATGGTCCGTGAATAGAAATCACCCGCCTGGCTCTTGAAGGTACCGGCATCGATCAGGTTGTTCTTGGCGTGGCTGATCGTCGCCAGTACGCCGGCGGGCGGGAAGTTGCGGGTATGGATTTCCAGGTCTTCCAGCGCATTTTTTACAGAGCGTTTCTGATCGGCGGTGTCGTAGATCGAATAGCCGGGCGGCAGGCCGATGAATTCGGCATACCGGCGCAACAGCCTTGCGCAGAAACTGTGAAAAGTGGCGATCGTGACGCTTCGAGCCTGCTTCATTGTAAGCAGGCTGCTGACACGGCTGTGCATTTCACCCGCCGCCTTGTTCGTGAAGGTGATTGCCAGAATGTGCCACGGTGGAATTCCCACAGACCGGACAAGATAGCTGATTCGCCGCGTGATGACACGGGTTTTTCCCGAGCCGGGGCCGGCCAGTATCAGAAGCGGACCATCAACGTGGCTTACTGCTTCTCGCTGCGGAGCGGTAAGGTCGGCAAGCAGTGAATCTTCCGCCGGTGGAGAATACGTGTCATTATTGAGACTGCTGCTGTTCATATCTGACGGATAACGGGAATGACAGTTCTCGATTTTCATTCAACCTGTCGTGATTCTATCATAATTCGAGATTGTCAGTTCAGATTGTAACCGTCATCGCTTTGGGATGGGCCCATGCGGTTTGCGATAAGCAGTGTGTTTCGTGTCTGCGCGAGGTGATCGGCGATCCAGTCGGCGCGATTGAAGGCGTCCGGTTCCGCGAGCATGGCGTATCGCTGGTTCAGATCCTTGCAGATGATCTGAATGATCAGGTCGATCAGAACACTTGTCGGTATTTCCCTGCTCAACCAGTTTCGAATGGCGCCGATGGCGGCCAGTTGCTGCATGACCGGATCATTGAGATACGTTTCAAGCTGATCCCGAATGTCGGTCATGTCCGGTTCGGCTGGCGGCGTGATTTCAGTCGGTTCGAGACGTGCCATGCGATACGGTTCGTGGTCCAGTTCTTCGATAAGACGCGCCCGACATATCCCCTGTAGTAGAATATTATAACGGCCGTCATTCAGACACTGGTGGCGAATGATATAGCCGACGCACATGTGTTCGCGAATCTCCGGGTGGCCGTAGTATTCCTGTTGCCAGTTGCGGCCTTTGAAAGTCGCCATGGCGATCAGGCCGTGCGAATCCAGAACGTCACGCATCATTTTGCGATAACGCTGTTCGAAAATGTGCATCGGGATTGTGGAGTGCGGCAGCAACATGCACTGAGCCAGTGGGAACAGCGGCATGGGCTTGTTGAAATCGACTGTCAGTGTCTGCGTCATATCCTGATTCTATGCAACAGGTTGTCGGTGTTTCGGCAATTGTGGTGTAAAAATATGTTATTCGAGTCGACTCACTTCTTTTTTTTTCGGATTTTTTCAGCTGTCATCTTCAGTTCTCCCTTTCGCATGGTAACGGTATGCCCGGCGGGCACCGAGGTAGTCAGAAACACGGTGCCGCCGATGGTCGCGCCTTTGCCGATGACAGTTCCGCCGCCGAGGATGATCGCACCGCCGTAGATAGTCACGTGATCTTCAATGGTCGGGTGACGCTTGGTGCCATGCCATTTGCGCCCGCCTTTGGTGGAAAGCGCGCCAAGTGTCACGCCCTGGTAGATCGTGACATGACTGCCGATCACTGTTGTTTCGCCGATGACAACGCCGGTGCCGTGATCGATACAGAACGATTCGCCGATCGTGGCACCCGGATGGATATCAATGCCGGTTTCGCTGTGAGCATATTCACTCATGATTCGCGGCAGAACGGGCACTTTCAATCGGTAGAGTTCGTGGCCGATCCGATGAATGAAAATGGCGAAGATGCCCGGATAGCAGAAGATGGTTTCGTCAGTTGATAACGCCGCCGGATCGCCGTCGAAAGTCGCCTGGACGTCAAGTGCCAGTAACCGACGTATTTCCGGCAACTTGCGGAGAAATGATCTCGTGAGTTCGGCCGCGTGTTCATGGCAGTGTTCACATGCGTCGCCTTGACCTTCGCCACGCGTACGATTGATGTCGTAACGAATGGCCTGTTCGATCTGATCAATGAGCAGATCACGGATCTGGATGATCAACTGGCCGACGTGATAACGGATATTATTTGCGACAATTCGCCTGTCATCGAAAAAACCGGGAAAGATCAATTGTCGAAGCAAGGTAAGGCACTGAATGGTTTTCTGCCTGCTGGGTAGAAAGATCGCATCGATGTGTTCGGTGCGGCTGTCGGCCTGATAGCTGCTGAGAATGCTATCTACCAGTTTATCTAACATTATGCGATGATCTTTTGTCATAGCTGTGCCTGTACGGGTGATTGACGGGTATCGTTGATTGCTGTTGATCCGTCATTGCAGGAATTATATGCTATCAAGAGAGAATAAAAAAAGAACGGCCTGCCGTTTTGGGCAGGCCGGTTCTTTGCCCGGTTATACCTGTGACTTCGGGTCGCAGACTATTTGCTCGAACCCCAATAACAGGTGGGTGCGTTCCCGAATCATCCTGGCCTTCCACTCGTAGGAGGCTTGGCCGTCGTGCTCAGTGTCGGCTCCCTTGGGGTTCTCATCGGTTCGAGCAAATGACGTCTGTTTACCCGACTCGAAGCCGCAGGGTATAACCTGCATCAATTTGCTTTATTATACAGGCGAATCGCCCGGCAGCCACATTTTTCACATTGAATTATCAAATATGTCGTATTTATCCGGCACAATCTTTCAGCCAGGATGCGTAGTCCAGAATACCCTGATGTGTGCTGAAAGCAGGTGACCATTTCAAACACCGGGTCGTTTCGGCGATGTCAGCGCAGGTGAAGTCCTGGTAGAAATCATATGGATTGTCGAAATATTCCGGCTCATGATTCAGGCCGAGAGCTTCATTGAGTGATTGAACAATCTGGTTGAACGTGGTGGCTGAGCCGGTGCCGACGTTATAGATACCCGGCGTGGCGGTATCGTCGGCGGCGGCGAGTGTAGCGCTGACGACGTCTTTGACATAAATCTGGTCGCGAGCCTGTTCGCCGTCATGAAAGATGCGTGGCCGGCGCCCCGAACGCATCTGCACTGCCAACTGGTAGATCATGCTTGCCATTTTCCCCTTGGATTGTTCACCCGGCCCGAAGACGTTGAAATACCGCAGGCCCACCAGGTGCGCGCCTGGCGATATGGCCTGATAGCGGCGATGCCGGTTTTCCATGAGCCATTTTGAAAAGCCGTAGACGTTCGCGGGCATACCCGCATCATTCAGCCGGAATGATCGTTTGTCACGGGTTGCGCCGTCGGCCTCGATCCCGTAAGTCGCCGCACTCGATGCCCAGACCAGTTTGATACCCGCTTCTATGGTTGTCTCGAGCAGAATATCGAAAGGTTCGACATTGTCGCGGATCATCTTCGCCTGATCTGTTTCTGTCGTATCGGTGATGGAGGCTTCGTGGAAAATGACATCAGGCTGGTACACATCAATCAGTTCGTAAAGATCGAGTTCATCCAGTGACCGGGCAATGACATGGCCCCGATAGGACCATCCGTGTTCGCCTTCACTGCTGAGGTTGGCGAATGAACCGGTGCGGAAATCATCCACGATCAGCAGTTTAGCATCGGGCTGTGTCTCCTGGATTGTTCTGGCCAGGTTGGAACCGATAAAGCCTGCTCCGCCTGTGATAATGATGTTCATGATAGTAGTTTCGGTTTTGCGTAGTGATGATGCAAGTAACCTGCATTCGAACGTGGCCGAATCAGATGTCCGGGATCGTGATGGTGATCCCCGCCTGGATACGGTCTGGATTGCCGCCGAGCTGATCACGATTGGCGTTGAAAATGTCACGCCATCTGGATGAATCGTTGTAGAACTTCACGGCGATGGTCGAGAGTGTGTCACCGGCACGAACGGTATATCGCTGGGGGCGATCGTCATCCGACGTCAAGCTGTCGGTGCTGCTGATTTCACGCAAGTCATCTTCAGAGGGCAGCTTCAGTTCCTGGCCCACGCGAAGTCGGATCGGATCGACAAGCGGATTCGCCTGTGCGATATCGACCCAGTATTTGTCATCCCCGTAAAGCTTGATGGCGATCGAGCTGAACGTATCGCCTTCTACTACCGTGTACATCGATTGTCGCGGGGTTTTTCTGGCGGGTACGGGTGGCGGGGGCGTGATCGGAGAGGCTGACGACGGGGTTGTCGCGGCAGAGTGCTCGGAGGACTGGCCATCGAGTACGATCTGGGGGACGGAACGATCTATGGGTGCCTGCCTGATTACGGGTTTCTGCATATCGGCCTGGACCGCCCCTGGTGTCCGCGACGAGGGGGAAGGTGGTTGGGCCACGCCGTTTGACAGTGCGGTCTGCCCGGGCGGCAATGGTCTGACAACGGGAGGTGATGTGGCTGCCGGGGTGGCTGACGGTGGCGTTGCGGGGGGGGATGGCCGGTTCTGGTTCAGCATCGTTCTGGCCGCGTCAATGGAGCGATGCTGTTGCTCGGTCGGGGATGATATGTGGTTGCGTGTCGATGAATAAGTCGGTGTGGTTCGCTGCGTGTGGGCACTGGTCGGCGTGGCGGACTTGGGCGGCTTTGAATATTTTGACGACGTCAGCGACGGCCTTGTGGCGGTATCGGCCGATCCCTCGGCGGGAACAGGCGTCTGCTCGGTACCACCATCCTGATTGATGTAATAAACGATCACCATACCACAGAGCAGCATGGCAATGATCAGAGCAATTTTGTATGAAGCCTTCATATACACTCGTTCCTTACGCCTGACTGTGGAGTTTAACACTATCGGCCGAGGTCAGGCAATTCCAGTCGATCCTGTTGAAAGGGTTGCCGTTTTGGCTTCATGGGCGGTCGCATCGTAGACTATCGGCTATGCCGCCTGTTTCAGTTGTCATTTGCTGCTCGAATGTCGCTGATACCCTCGAAGCCGCCTGCCGGTCGGTTGCCTGGGCTGATGAGCTGGTCGTGGTGGATTCCGGGTCAACGGACCAGACCGGCCGGATCGCCGCACGGTTCGCCGACAGGTATGTTGTCGAGCCCTGGCGAGGATACGACGGCCAGAAACAGTACGGTACCCGGCTCTGCCGGAATGATTGGGTACTGGTACTCGATGGCGATGAGGAGGTTTCAGGTGCACTGGCGGATGAAATCCAGTCGTTGCAAGAGTCAGTGTGGGAGAGGTTTGATGTCGCTTATATGCGAAGACGGAATTACGTGCTGGGTCGACCGGTTCGGGCTTGGTGGCCGGACTGGCAATCACGTCTTATCCATCGCCATCGTGTTCATTGGCCCAGTGAGGTGCTTCATGAAGATCGCCGCCCGTCTTCACGATCGCGTACTTATCGACTGCGTGGCCACCTTGAACATAAAAGGGTTAGCAGGTCTGAATTTAAAGACTATTTTTCCGGACATCGACACGATGAGCGATTGATGATGGTCGCGAGGCAGATGTATCAAGAGGGTAAACGCGTGGGATATCCCGGTTTGCTGGTTCGGCCGATTCTTGCATTTGCCAAGTTCTACTTTCTCAAATTGGGAATAGTGGACGGGACGTTCGGCCTGCTTATTGCCCAGAAAGCTGCGGTCAGTACCCAACTCAAGTACGCGGCACTATGGGCATTACAGCAGGACGCCGTTGGTAAGGACAACAAGCCCGCATCCTGTGAAGAAATGGATTAAAATACACTACATATTTAAATTAAAACATGGATGTGGTCTGATACAATTAGTGAGTGATTGCTTTGATTTTTCATCAGGCGATGAACAATCCGATAGATGATCAGTAATAGTGCTCAGGGCACACATGATATTGACCTTGACAGGTCGTTTTTTCGACGATAGTTTCGTAACTCTGTAACCAATTTGGAGATCGGTCAATGCATACGAAGGACTCCCGCCTTGTAATCGAGAAAGAAGGTGAAGTCGTTAAAATCGGATTTCTCGATCGGAATATTCTGGATGAGGCCAATATCCAGCAGATTGGTGATGAGATAACGGCTTTAATCGATCATGCAGATAATCCGAAGCTGTTGATCGACTTCCAGAACGTGGAACATATGTCGTCTGCGGCCTTGGGAACGTTGATCACGATCAACAATAAAATCCGTCAGAAAGGCGGACAGTTGCGCCTGTCGAATATCGACGGGCAGATCTATGAGGTTTTCGTCATAACCAAGCTCAATAAACTGTTTCAGATACATCAGGATAACAACCAGGCACTGGGTAGCTTCAAATGAGGATGCGGCAGATCTGCTGCGGGTATGACCGCATTTTGATTCTGTTGTGATTTCCGGCGTGTCAGTTTATGGATCAATGTCCAGTCCAACCACCACCAACAAGTTGCAGATTCCAAGCCGGTTACGCGATGCACTCCTGCTTCAGCAGAAAATCGTCAAATTGGTGAAAGAGAAGGCGTACGGCAGAGAGGCGGTATTTGCGATTCGTCTGGCGTTGGACGAGGCGCTTTCCAACGCCGTTCGCCACGGTAATGTGTCGAATCCGTCTAAGCACGTATCGGTGGAATATGCCATTGACGAAGATCAGTGCTGGATACAGGTCCGTGATGAAGGAAAGGGTTTTGATCCGGAGGCGTTACCGGATCCGACACTTGATGAAAACCTGACGCGTCCGAACGGACGAGGGGTGATGTTGATCAAGGCCTATATGACCGAGGTTGAATTTTCTGATCACGGCCGATGCGTGACTATGATCAAGCGACGTGATTGTCGACGCCCTCAGCGCAGATGAATAAAAATAATGCGGATACGGTTCGGGTTTTGTTAAAATCGTGATAATACGCTTGGATTCTGATATAAATCCCGCTAAACTTGACAGGTTAAATATACAGACCTGCTGGAATAATCAAACAATGTCCACCACGAGTTCATCGTTATCTGAAAATCAGTCACGAGCGGATACTACCACCGGCAATGATGAGGAGGGATCGTCCGATCCTGTTCCTTTGCCGGACCCGTCCCATATCAGCCATTGTTACCATGACGATGTTCAGGTTGATCTGATCATGTATACATCAGAAGTCGACCCGCCAGTGCAGGGTTGGCTGGAGGTTTATTTCAATCAGATTGTCCGGCTGGCGGGCGTAACGGAAGGGCAATTGAATGTGGTGGTGCTGTCTGATGGCCGGATGGCGGATCTTCATGCATCATACTGTGGTCAAGCGGGTAGCACGGATGTGTTGACATTTGATCTGCGTGAAGATCAGGATCAGCCGCTGATGGCTGATGTGGTGGTCTGTCTGGATCGCGCGGTGGCGGAATCGCAACAACGCGGTCATGACGCCCGTGACGAATTGCTGTTATATGCCGTACACGGTCTGATGCATCTGCTTGGCGGGGATGATCACAACGAAGAAGGTGCCCGTAAGATGCACGAGCGAGAAGATGAACTGCTTACTGCCGCCGGCGTGGGGCCGGTGTATCGAAAGTGTGATGGATCGTGAACTCGATGATCTGGATTGGTATTGTGTCTTGTTTGCTGAGTTGCTACTTCGCGGCCTGTCATGTGGCGCTCAAGACGTTTTCGCGAAGTCGGTTGACGGACCTGTTGGAGGAAAAAGGTAAATCCGCTCGTACGAGGCTGGTGGAAAACGGTAAGCTGGCTCGTCTGCTTCTGATGACCGGTACGATCAGGACGTGCCTGAACCTGCTCGTCTTACTGGTGACGCTATACATGGTTGAGATCCGGCTGGGGGGGGTGAACCGGATATGGCTGTTCCTGATAGCCTTTCTGATCGCCGGTGCGGCGGTGAGTATTTTCTCGGTCGCCATTCCCATCAGTTGGGCGCACTATCGTCGTGAGAGATTGTTGGCGTGGTCGTTGCCTGTACTGAACGTTTGCCTGGTTGTTTTCGGGCCGGTGACGTTGGTTCTGCATCTTTTTGATCCGGTAATCAGGCGGATTTCCGGTGTGGATCTGAACGGCGATGATGAAAACGACATCAGCGAGGAAGTACTTTCCATTGTCGAGGATCATGACGATGGTGCGAATGTGGATGATGTCCAGAAAGAGATGCTCGAGGCGGTGTTCGATCTGGCGATGACCACGGCCGGTGAAATTATGACGCCGCGTACCGATGTCAAGGGGATCGAGGTCGATGCCGATCTGGAGCATGTCAAGGAAGCGATCATCGAATGCGGTCACAGTCGCATTCCAGTCTATGAACAGAGTCTCGATCATATTCTCGGTATTCTCTATGCGAAGGACATGATCCGTTTTGTCCGCGCGAAGGATTCATCGGATTTTGATATCCGTCAGGTGATGCGCAAGGCGTTCATGGTGCCGGAGAGTAAAAGCGTTCGCGAACTGCTGGCCGAGTTTAAGGCCAGGAAAATCCACATGGCGATTGTCCTGGATGAATACGGCGGCACGGCCGGGCTGGTGACCATCGAGGATATCCTTGAGGAGATCGTCGGCGAGATCCAGGATGAGTACGAACTGGCACAGCGTCTTCCCGGTATCAAGCGGATCGACGATCTGACCGTCGAGGTGGATGCCCGCGTATATATTGATGATCTGAACGATAAGCTGGACGTCGAACTGCCCGAGGATGAAGATTACGATACCGTGGGCGGTTTCGTCTTCGCCACGCTGGGCCATATTCCCGTCACGGGCGAGTCATTTGATTTCGACGGTCTGAACATCACGGTGACGGCAGCCGAGGAGACAAAAGTGCTTCAGGTGAGTATCCGAAAAGTCCAGACCGAGCCCGCCTCCTCACACACCGAAAACGAATAAAATACACGGATAGCTGTAGGTGCCTGGAATCCCGCCGGCCGGACGGTGGCAGGGCGAGCGAAGTCGTCCATGTCTGCAATGCGCCGACTGCAAAGAGACTCGAACACGCTACGACGGGGATGTGCATACATCCGGTCGAATTACGATCCGTTGGATGCTACAATTGCCGGTTAATCATGGATATCAGATTTTACAATACGCTTACGCACAGAGTTGAGCCGTTTGAGCCGGTCGAGGCCGGGCGGGTGACGATGTACAACTGCGGTCCGACGGTTTATGACTACGCGCATATCGGTAATTTCAGAGCCTTTGTTTTTGCAGATCTAATTCGCCGGTTCCTTGAACTGGCCGGATTTCAAGTCGATCAGGTGATGAATATCACTGATGTCGGGCACATGACCGAAGACCAGTCGGCCGACGGTGGCGGCGAGGACAAGATGGCGTTGGCGGCGAGGCGTTTGAAGGCGTCTAAGAAGGCCGGGCACGCTGAGGTCGATAAACCGGATGATCCGTATCAGGTCGCCGCGTTTTTTACACGAGCCTTTATCGAAGATGCGAAAGACCTTGGTTTGAAGATTGCATCGGAGTATCCGTCCCGCATGCCGCGAGCGACAGAGCATGTTGAACAGATGCAGGCGATGATAGCGAAGTTGCTGGATTCGGGGCATGCGTACATCGCTGATGACGGTGCGGTGTATTACAGTGTTCAGAGTTATCCTGACTACGGGCGATTGAGCGGCAATACACTGGACAAGCTGCGCGGCGGTGCGGGTGGCAGGGTCCTGGATGAACATCAGGCGACGAAGCGTCATCCTGCGGACTTTCTTCTCTGGAAGGCGGACCCGTCGCATCTGATGAAATGGAATTCACCGTGGGGGACGGGATACCCGGGCTGGCATATCGAGTGCTCCGCGATGGCGATGCATGTGTTGGGCAGTGAGGTGATCGATATCCACACAGGCGGGGAGGACAATATATTTCCCCATCATGAATGCGAAATTGCCCAGGCCTGCGGCGCTACGGGCAACGACCGGTTCGCACGGTTCTGGATGCATACGCGATTTCTGCTGGTCGAAGGCGAGAAGATGTCAAAGAGCAAGGGCAACTTTTATACGGTCAGGGATGTTCTCGATGGCGAGGTTACCGGCCGGCCGGTTGACCCGGCGGTACTGCGTTATGAACTGCTCAAGAGCCACTACCGATCGAACATGAACTTCACGCGTAAAGGTCTGGAGGATTCCGCCAGTGCGGTTCAGAAGTTGCGTGATGCGACAGGCGGGAAGCCGTCTGGGGACGGAGATGACGTCGAGCCGTCGGTGATCGAGGCATTTTTGAATGCCCTTGCTGATGACCTCAATATTTCTGCCGCACTTGCTGTGGTGTTTGATTACCTTCGTGAGGCGGGTAGTCAAACTGAGCGTAAAACGAATACTCTTCATAAGCTGGATCATGTGCTCGGTGTTATCTCATCATCGGACGTAGCGGATCGTGGTGAAGAGGACGATGCCACGGCATATTGCAGACGGATTGATGAAGCGAGGTCTGATAAGGATTTTGAAACCGCGGATCGTTTGCGGAAGGCATTGATTGATTTGGGTTATGACGTGAAGACAACGCGCCAGGGGACAACGGCGGTGAGGAAGCTTGCATGAGTAGTGCGGCGGTGAGGCTTGGGGCTCGGGGTTTGGGGGGCGAGGGAAATACCGCTGCACGAATTGGTAGGTGAATAAACATGGCCCGCTCGTGGCTGGTTGGGATGCGACGACACAGTTCTTCCCTGACGGCTAAGCCAGGCGGGGGCTGAAAAGGGGGGGCTTGAAAAGGGGGGCTTGAAAAGGGGACAACGCACGATAATTACTCAAATAATGTCTGGTGCCCTTTTTCTGGTTCATAGCACACGCCAGCCGCCGTCACTGTACGACAAGGAATAATGAACTAACACTACAGCGCTATAAAAGCTCAAGTTTACCACCGGGGCAAGCCGAT